>JBCBQD010000123.1:0-16250 GCA_039820425.1 Cyanobacteria bacterium J06635_1 | reverse complement strand
CCGCAGACTTAAGACGATATTGCGAATACGATCCGTCCCAACTTGCATTGAGCTCAGCAGTTTGGGTAAGTCTTCGGATAGAAAATCAACATCAATGGCGTCCATCTCTTCCTGAATCTCAGGATCAGGGTTAGGGTAGTGCCGCTTATACAGGCCAAAGAGGCTGAGTAAATCGTGGGTATATTCGCTGGCGTGGGCAATGTTACCATGGATGAAATTAACCGGATTGTTGATTTCATGGGCAATGCCAGCCACGAGCTGCCCCAGCGCCGATAACTTTTCTTGCTGGATCAGCTTAACCTGGGTTTGCTGTAGCTCTTGCAAGGCCTTTGTGAGATCCTGGGTGCGCTCTTCTACCCGCTGCTCTAGCTGCAGATTAAAATTTTCGAGGGCATGGTTGACCTCTAACAACTTTGCCTCGACCTGCTCCCGTTGATCAATTTCCGACTTCAGCAGCTGATTCTGCTGTTGCAGCGTTCTTGCCAGGTTTTGCAGCTTGAGATGCACCCTCACCCGCGCTAGCACTTCTTCATGCTGAAAGGGCTTGGTGATATAGTCGATGGCTCCCAATGACAGCCCTTTAACCTTGTTCTCGGTATCCGATAGTGCAGTCATAAAGATGACTGGAATATCGTAGGTTTCCGGATTTTCTTTGAGTCGATGGCAGGTTTCAAAACCGTTGATGCCTGGCATCATGACATCCAATAAAATCAGCTCAGGGCGATGGTAGTTAACCTGCTCCAAGGCACTTTCACCGTCAATGGCAACGGCAACCTGAAACCCTTCTTGAATCAAAGACTCAGACAGGACTTCTAAATTCGTCGGATTATCGTCAACGATTAAAATACCTTGGGGTTCTGTGGCTGAGAGCATTTTAACTATACCTAACCTAAAAAATATGGATGTTGTTGGGTTTGATATTGAACAGGGAAATCATGTCTTGATAACGCTCCGGCCCTGAGCGCTTAAATGGACTGGCTTACTCAGTCTTGAGATGTTGTTCTAAAAACTCACGCATCTGTTTGAGCTTGAATCTCCTCGCCAGGGTCAATAGGGGCTGAATAAAGGCGGTATACTGACTATCTTCAGTCTGGATGCGTTCAGCTTCTTTGACTAAATCGTTGACTAGCCCCCGAATGGTCAAGTTATGCAGATGCTCTAGCACTGCTTTAGGAGGCAACACAAGGACTGTTTCAACAGCGGCATTTGCCTCCAGGGGATTGGACGCTGCTGCGGCAACTGCCTCATATCGCCACTCGAGATTGAGCAGCGTTTTTAGAGCATTTAGCAAACTCTCTGCTTGAATGGGCTTTGGCAAAAACTCATTGGCCCCTGCTTCAAAGCTTTCGTGCCGATCAGACTCAAACACGCTGGCTGACGACACAATCACGGGCGTGTTTTGTAGATCAGAGTCGCTTAGCTGCCGCAGGTCTGCAATCATTTCATACCCATCCTGTATAGGCATGGCCACGTCAGAAATGATCAGATCAGGGCAATGCTCGATGGCTTTTGCTAGCCCTTCTTTACCATTTTCAGCTTCAAAGATCTTAAACCCAAGGGGTTCTAACAGATTGACCAGCACCGAGCGGTTTTCCCACCGATCGTCTACCGCTAAGAGGGTAAGCGGCTTACCTTCATATCCAATGATGGTGCCCTTGCGAGAGACCACTGACGCGTCTACCCAATCATCGGCAGCAAAGAGTTCGACATCAAACCAAAAGAGACTGCCCTGGTTGGGTCTGCTTTGTACCTCTAAGGTGCTATCCATCATCGTGACAATATTATTAGTGATTGCCAGGCCTAGCCCCGTTCCTTCAGATTGTTTTTGGATGTTGCCCACCTGTTCAAACGGCAAAAAGATTCTCTGCATTTGATCTTCGGTCATGCCGACGCCCGTATCAGAAACCTGGAATCGCATGCGGTAAAGCTGGGGGTCACCGGCGGATTCAATCGGTTGGACTTTGACAATAAACTTGACCGAGCCTTCGTCAGTAAACTTAATAGCGTTGCTCAACAGATTGATCAGGACCTGACGCAGGCGTTTTTCATCGGCGCAAATGCCGACAGGTAACAAGCCGTCGGTTTCGTAGGCAAACTCAATCCCTTTCTGTTCGGCTTTGATCCGACAGATTTCGGCCACCCCTTGCAAAAAGGACGGTAGGTGAAACTCGGTGGGATGCAGCTCCATCTTTTGGGCTTCAATTTTGGAGAGGTCTAGAATATCATTGATCAGTGTGAGCAAATGGGAGCCGCACTGGTTGATAATGCCGATACCTTTTTTCTCTTTTGAGGTCAAGGTGCCGGAGCGTTGCAAAATTTGAGCGTAGCCCAGGATGCCGTTGAGGGGGGTGCGCAGTTCGTGGCTCATATTCGCCAGAAACTCACTTTTGGCTCGGTTTGCAGCATCCGCAGACTCTTTGGCCGTATTGAGTTCGGAGGTGCGTTCGGCGACCCGCTGCTCCAGAATTTCAAAAGAGCTTTGTAGCTGGTGGACCATGCCTTTAAAGGCACTGGCTAAGCGACCCAGCTCATCTTTGCGCTGATCGTCTAGCTGCACCTTAAAATTACCCTGGGAAACCTGATCGGTGGCTTTGATCAGCTCATTTAGCGGCTGGGCTACTTTTTTGTGCATCACTGAGAATAGCAGTAGCACCTCGATTGCCAGGGCGATTAAACCCGCCATGAGGACAAACTGGGCGCTGTCAAAGGCAAAGCCAGACAGCAGCGACTTAGGATACACGGTCACAAAGTACCAGTCAGGGCCTCGAAGTCTGGAAATGGCAAGATACTCGTCAGTTTTGTCATTAAAGATAACCGTTTGACCGTTCTCAACGGCTTTTTTAACCAGGCCAAAGGTATGCTTAAGGGCTTCGTCTCCTGACTCTGAAACGTTAAAGTAGCCAAATTCTTCTTTAATATCATCCATTAACTCGGGATGGGCAATGAGGCGGCCATCTTCCCTAAAGATAATATTGTGGGTTCCTTCCAGGCTGTCATTAAGGGTTCTTTCTACCAGGCTATTTAGGAGAATGTCGTTGCCGATGGTAATTAGGTGCTCACCTTGATAATCAACCGGGGTAGCGACACTCAACAGAAACTGGCCTGAGCCAACATCATAGTAAGAGCCTGTCCAGGCAGTTTCACGGTCAGGGTTATTAGTCGTATCGGCAATATAGACCCATTCTTCTTGGTTGAGGTCCACATCGGCGGAAATATCTGATCCCCAGGCTTGCTCAGGCCAGTAAACCACAACTACATTATCGGGGGTTGAGACATAGAGATCAGGAAAGCGATTGTTCCAGGCAGGTCCATAGTCAAGTAGCATCTCATAGGAGAGAGTGGTTAAGCGACGCAGCTCTGCATCCACTTTTTGGGCAGTCTCCCGACCGATAATACCCGTCATCCACAGGCTGTTGGCAGTACTGCCAGTAATACTGGCGACTGGATCTGAAAACAACTCAGGGCGAATTCTTAGGGTATTGTCGTCTGATTCAAAGAAGAGGGCATCAAATTCGATTTGAGGGTCTTGACCTGCGGTTGCTTCAAACCGCTGCAAAAAGTCTTCCTGAAAAATTTGGTGGTTGTCTTCGGCGAGCAAAAACAGGTCGCTCTCCTTGCGAGCCCGCTCAACGATATATTTCTCTAGCTGCTCTTTGACCTGGGTCTCTAGATTAGACATCAGATGCAGATAGCTGATCAAGGCAGAGACGCCAATGACGCCCACAATCCGGACGGTCATGGTCAGCAGGGTTTCACGAGCTAGAGAACCCTTGGCAGGGAGATCGGACGCGTCTTTTGGGAATAACCCTTTGATTGATTTGAGCAGCATGGGCTCTTACCTTGTGTTTAGATAGAATCTGTCTTTCAATAATGTGCCCGTTGCAGTAGGGGCAATATCTTACAAATCAACCCAAAACCCTGTGAAATAAATCATTGATAGGTAAATAGCGGATAAATGTCCTTACTTTATGACTATTTTCGGGTCACTTCACGGAATTAGGGCTGTTTCATGCAATGCTTGAGATTGCCCTTGAGATTGACTGTATTTACGAACCAAGAATTCAAATCCGGCTGCGTTCTCAAGGGCAGCGGAGTAAGCGCCACCGGCAATGGGGGGGATTTGCGATTTGAGCCCCTGGAGTAAAAATCGTCTAATCAATTGTTGTTGATGGACAATTCTGGCTTCTAGCTCATTGATAGGGCCTGGGCTAAAGGCACCGCTGGCATAGCCTCTTTGGACCCCTTCTGTGAGGGTTAGATCCTCATCAAAGAGTTCGTCGTACCATGTTTCTAACGCTGCTAAGGAGTCAGCGTCATCATGCCCTGGCATGCCGTAGACCTCAGTATGGACTTGACAGGTATCGACAGACAGCGGTTCGATGCGCTCTATAAACAGATGACCGTTAGGCAGGGCATAAACGTGTAGATTGGGGAAGATTCCAAAGGTGAGAAACTGCGATCGCAACGGTTCGGGTAACTCGTCTAATACTCGATGATCTTTAAGCCAGGCCGTTGTGATTGGCGTTTCGAGGACATTGACATAATCATCTAAGGCGTATTGGTAATATTTTGTGAGCCCTTGTACATCTTTGAGGGTCTTGGGATGGGCAATACTCACATGGTAATCACACAGACTATTGTCGTGAAACGTTTTCCAGTTGCAGCGAACGGTGTAGTTCTTTTCAAACAGACACCCCACTTGCTCCATTGGAAAGGTTGCCATGCGGGTGTAGGCTTCTCCTAAGAATGCCGCTAGCGGTGGTGCCGTATTGCTCAAGCAGACAAACATCAGCGGCCCCCAAGTCTCAAGCCGTACCGACTTGAGAGAAAATTTTTCGAAGTTAATCGCCTGGGAAAAGCGATTCTTTTCGGGGGTTGCTTTGAGCCGACCACTCGAATCAAATACCCAGCCATGGTAGGGACACACCAGACATTTGAGAGGTTTAGCCACTTCGGTGGTTTCGAGCAGTGCTCCCCGATGAGGACAAACGTTATAAAAGGCTTTGAGAGTCCCCTCTTTGGTCCGAGTTAGCAAAAGACTGCGACCAGCGACTTCAGCAATCATACCGGAGTTGGGCTCAGCCAGTTTGGCTGTGTGGCCCACATAAATCCAGCTCTTTTGAAAGATATGCTGTTGCTCTAGGGGGAGGAGCTCAACACTGGTATAGAAAGAGGGATCCAAAAAAGTGGGAGGCTGCTCAGACAAGATCCGTCTCAGAATCTTTTGAAAAGGAGGGGTACGCATACAAATTGGCCGGATACTCAGTTCTTTTATCGGTTTGCCTTTATAAAAAGCATTCCCTTGTAGCCCTTGTAATCCTCGTCGCGTTCGTTAGTTACTTCAGCGGGAATTGATTCCAGGCAAATATTCTCAGGATGAAAGCCTAGTTTGGACAGGACGCGCACGACATCGTCTGCAGACACGGGCACGGCTGGATAGCGTCTGCCATTGACGCAGTAAAATTCGGCTGCTTGGATAGCGGTCATGATCAGGGTACCGCTGGGCTTGAGGGTAGAGCAAATGTTTTGAACGATGTTTTCCCAGGTCCTTAGGGAGGGAGTAATTGACTCGGCTACGAAGTTAGCAGCCACGACATCGTAGTAACCCTGATAGCGACGACCCAATGGGTGGTCTTCAAAGGCATCACAGAGGACAAATTTGGTGATCTTTTCTCTAAGTAGCTGCTCACGCTGCTCAATCTGCTCAGACGTGACGCAATCGGCACTTTCAAATCCGAGGGCCTCACGGAAGAAGCCTTTCCACAGAAAGTTTCTGTGCTGAAACCGCTTCCATAGTTCGACTTCTTCTAGATTACGGGATAGAAAATCAGAAAAGTGAATTTCTTTGACCCGTTTCGCAGCAGAAATGAGGGAGTAGATGCTGGGGCCACCGCTAAACTCCAACATCGTGGCGTCGGTGGGAATGCCTTGGTAAGCCTTAGCAAAAAACTTCAGCAAAGAGCGATTTTCAAGATCGATGTGGGAGTAGTACTCTTGCAGATAATTGGCAGGCTCAAAGGTTTTGTAGGTATCTAAAAGCATTGCAAACTTTTCCTGGGTGAACTCTAGCGGCAAAACCACGCAAATCCTCTTGCATGGATGCACTTATGTTTCCCAGCCTAAGTCAACTTACGCAGAAAAACAGAATCATATTGGTATCTTTAATGACCAAAAATAGGCTCGGTATTTACTGAGTGAATGAGCCAACTTAAGTTGTTTTTATCAATCTTTTCTGTTGCTGTTTAGCTGTTTTGATCAGTGAGATCAGTATATTTACAAATTCACCGTTTTTGAATCTCCCCATCTCCGATTAAATCCGTATATTTTCGATCCGTACAGCTTCCGTAATTTTGCCCAATTTTTAGGACTCAATCACGCAATACCCTGCACAAATGTCTTTGAATACGTATGTTTTGGAGCCTTACAGGGGGAGGAAGCGGTTGAGGTTTACAAGACCTTTGTAAGGTTAGCGGGTGGTGGGAGATGGGGGAGATGGGGGAGGTGGGGGAGGTGGGGGAGATGGGGGAGATAGGGAGGATAGGGAAGTAAAGATGCGGAGACACGGAGAAGGGGAGACGCGGAGATGCACGAAAGACTCCAGGGCGGAAAGTAGAGAGGCTGCTCACTACCCTCTACTTACTATCCTCTACTCACTATCCTCTACTCACTACTCTCTTCCATTCAAAAGCTGAGTCAACAACGCCTGGGTTTTACTATCTAAGGAGATGGGGAGCTCGCCGTTGGCTAGGTTTAGATCGCGCTGGGGGAAGGGGATGTCGATCTCGTGTGCTTGGAAGGCTTTTGCGATCGCAAAGTTAATATCGCTTTTGATAATAGGTTGCTTGCTCGGTGTGCGAATCCACACCAGCAGGTCAAAGTTGAGGGCGCTGTCGCCAAAGCCTTGGAAAAAGACCTGGGGCGCTGGGGCTGCAACCACTTCGGGGTGTTGACGACCGACCGATAGCAAAATAGAACGCACGGTCTCTGGTTCACAGGCGTAGGCAACACCGATGGGGATATGAATGCGGGAAAGGGGGTTGCGGTGGCTCCAGTTGGTGACTTCGTTCTCAAGGAACTGGGAGTTGGGCACGATGATGGAGACCTGGTCGAGGGTGCGGACCTCTGTGCTGCGGATGCCGATGCGCTCAACGGTACCCATTTTGTCGCTGAATTCGATAAAGTCGCCGACCTGGATGGGGCGCTCAAACACCAGCACCAGGCCGCTGCCGATGTCTTTAGCAATATTTTGTAACCCTAAGCCAATCCCGATGCCGAGGGCGCTGGCCAGCAGGGTCAGGGAGCTGAGATCCAGTCCCCAAAGCTGTAAAACAACAATCGTGCCAATGATGATTAACAAATAGCGCGACAAAATGGCAATGGCTTCTTGCAACCCTCGGTTGATACCGGCTGCTCTGAGCACCCGAGAGCTCAACAGGTTTGTGATGGCGCGTGCCCCCAGGATCACCCAAAAGATCATGGTTAACAGCAGCAACAGCTCTAGCAGGGAGAAGGATTCATCCCCTACCGGCAAAAGTTGGGCTGTGACGCTGTTATAGAGGGTTTGGGTGACAATGTTACGCCATTGGCGGGTGATCAGAAAAAACCGTGTGCTGTAATAAATGGCGGTACACCAGATACTGACCCTGACTAGAAATAGGATCAGTTTTAGGAATAGGTTGACCGCTGTAAAGGTCCCGCTAGAGGGGGATTCGTCGTGGAAGAGCAGACGCTCCAGAGTGGGGCGCAGATAGCGTCGCCAGAAACGCCCCGCTAGCCAGTGGGCGGCAATCGCCGCGAAGAGAATCGCACTAATGATGCCAATCGCTCGGGGAATGTAGCCCTGCTGACGTTCCTGCCGGGCCTGGGGTAAGACGTCTTGAAGCTCGCGCTTCCAAATTTGGGCCAGGGATGCTTTATTTTTGGTGTTGCCGACGTTATTACGATTGTGGACAGTGACGTCCGCCGCAGTTACCGTTAGCAGCTCCAAATCACCGACGTAAATGACGGGGGATCCAATCTCAGGGTTGTTTTGTACTGTAAATCTATCGTTGCCAGCGGTGGGATCAGCAAGATAGCGCTCAATTCTTGAGTTGATAATGGCGGCCCGGTCTTCGGCGGAGTCAGTGGCTGAGGTGTCGGCCACTTCAAAGAGGGTCAGCTGTTCAACGACGACCTCAGCAGTTTCGGTGCTCTGCTGGGCCGTTGACATCTCTTGGGCAAGTAGGGGATGGGCAAGCGCTAGCGTCAGTGCAATCGTAATGCCCACAGTGACATATCGAAGTCTATGCCGAAGCAATCGCCAAACCTGGTTATATCGATTCACACTGACTCACCCAACCTTAAACAGCTCGCCCTAAGACTATGAGCCCCAGGACTATGATTTCTTTTCAAGGTTTAGCAAATCCGGGCACACAATGGGCGGATTTTTAGTTGGAAATATGTGTCGTATCAAATATGTGCGCTATTCCGGTCTTAAATATCGCCTGGCGACGATGGGTATCACCGAGAGCAGCGCTAAGAAGCTTAGACACAGAATGAGTGGCAGTAGGCTTTCGCCGTGGAGGGCATCTCTGCCAGTCACCCCTAACCAGGTATAGACCAGGGTGCCTGGGATAATGCCAATCAGAGTACCCAGGGCGTAGTGGCGCATCGGGACCGATGTCAGCCCCAGTAAGAAGTTGACCAGGTTAAAGGGGGAGATCGGGGCAAATCGGAGCGCCATTACGCAGGATAAACCCTGGTGATGCATCATCTGATTGACCTGTTGCAGCCGCTTAGATCGGCTAAAACGCTGCTTAAACCAGTCATGCAGTAGATAGCGAGCTAAACAGAAGGCTGCGATCGCACCCAGGGTCGCCCCAACCACCGACCAAACCGTGCCCCAAAACACCCCAAAAATGGCCCCCCCCACAATTACCAGGACAGTGCCGGGTACTCCAAAGGCAGTGGCAATAATATGGGCCCCAATAAACCCCATGGCCTTAAACATCCCTAGACTGTCCAGGTAATCCATCAGGGCTGTGTGATCCCATATCAGTAAAAAAGGCTTCCAACAGCACGCAGTCAAAACAACCGCTGCGATTAGAAAGCCCCAGAATTTTGATTTAATTGACATTGAGCCAAAATGCATAACTGATAGAACACTAGGGCATTTGGGGTGTCTCAGCCGTAGCTGGGACAGCCTCCTTGAGGGCCTTGCGAGCAACCTTGGTCACATAGACCGTCACCGCCACGGTAGCGATAAAACCAATGATGCGAATTGCCCACACAACCCCTGGGTTAGAGGGAGCATCATCAGAGCCCAGCATCGCCAGGTTGCCAGCCAATGACCCTAGATAGACATACATGATGGTACCTGGCAGGATGCCAACAGTCCCTAGCACATAGTCTCTGAGAGAAACCTTGGTCAATCCCAGTGCGTAGTTGAGCAGATTAAAAGGGAACGCCGGTGACAGACGAATCAGAAAAATGATTTTACGACCTTCGCGACCGATGGCTTCATCAATTGACTGAAACTTGTCATTACTGGCCACCTTTTTGGCAATCCAGTCGCGGGCGACATAGCGTCCAATCAAAAAAGCTGCGGTGGCTCCTAACATTGCCCCCACAAAAACAAACAAAGAGCCCTTGACCACGCCAAATACAATACCAGCGCCCAAGGTCACCACCGAAGCCGGGATAAATGCCACTGTAATCACTATGTATAAGCCAATGAAAACCAACGGCGCGATAATGCCCAAGTTCTCAATCCAGGTTAGGACACCAGTAAGTAATCCTTGAAATCCACCGCCGCCAGAGGCTTCTTGGGCCATGGCAGGGGCAGTCAATACAAACAATATGCCGAATGCAGCAAAAGACATCAGTTGCAAAAAACGCAATAAGCGATTTGAAAGTCTATTTAAGCGTCTCATGGGAGGAGTCCTCGTGGGTAGGTTCAACATAGGATTATGGATAAATCGCCTTACAGTAATGCACCACCACAGCTAGAACCGCTGCCCGCGGTGCAACCATAGCAATAGGTGGCAGTGCGCACGGTGTTAATCACATCTAAGGTGCCCGCATCAAGGAGCTGTTTAAGGTTCACAGGGTCACCCGTAGGGTTCACGGCAGGGATATCTTCCATCTGGTTAAAATCGCAGTCGTAGACGTTGCCGAGATAGTCTACTGACAACTCATCACGACACATCAAGTGCTCGACAGTGACTGGGTTGTGGTGGGTTTCTAAAAACTTGAGATAGGGCTGGAGCAGATGACGATGGTTGAGTTGAAACTTGGTGCGACCAATCGGCAAGTTAGTAATCGTAAATAGATGATTAAAGACAATATCAAAGTGGTCTTGCAGATAGGCCTTGTAGTCTTGCTCTAGCCCCTGCTGACCTGGGGTAAGGGAGAAGGTCTCCGTGGTGGGAATTGGCGGATTGTACACTAGGTCGAGCTGTAGCTTGGGATCTCGCCCATAGCCTAAGGCATTGAGCTGTTGCAACGCTTGGATAGAGCCATCGTAAACGCCTTTGCCGCGCATCTTATCAACGTTATCTTCTAGGTAACAGGGTAAAGACGCCACCACATGCAATTGATGAGCGGCAAAATACTCAGGCAGGTCCTCGTAGCCAAGCTCAAAGAAAATGGTCAGATTTGAGCGCACGATCACGTCTTTGCCCTTAGCCCGAGCAGTTTCTACGATAGGCCGAAAACCATAGTTCATCTCAGGGGCCCCACCGGTCAAATCCACCGTTTGGATTTGAGGAAACCGATGGATTATTTCAATCAGCTGGTCGCAAACCTTGGGGGACATTTCTTCGGTGCGATGGGGACCAGCCTCGACATGACAATGGCTGCAGGCAAGATTGCACTTGCGCCCTAGATTAATTTGCAATACGCGAATCGAGCGCTTGGTTAATGGGCTGCCTAGCTTAGTATCAAACGGCGCAGGTGCCTTAACGGCATTTTTGACGGCACTCTGTTTAGGGTGAGACTGAACCATAGAAGGGGTTAATAATGTCGTAAAGGTAGATAACAGATCAATCACAATGCGTCCATTAGTGGACTTGCATCAGATTATTTAAACTATGCTTATTGAACATTGCTTTACTGAATTTTCCCTTAGAAAAAGCAGTAATCTTCTTAAAGATTGGCAGGGAAGGGCGAAAGGCGAAAGGCGAAAGGCGCATAGCCCAAGGGGCATTCAAGAAAAGCGTAGCTTAGCACAGTCATGCCTTTTAAGCTATTGCCCGATAGGGCTACAGGGGAGGGGCGTGGGCCGTGGGTAATGTAAAGACGTAATGTAAAGACACAATGGATTGCGTCGGCAGAGGGCAGGGGGAAAAGGCGCTAGCGCAGCCTAAAACCCAAGGGGCATTCAAGAAAAGCGTAGCCCTAGCGTAAAGCCCAAGGGGCATATAAGAAACGCGAAGCTATGCCGAAGGCTTTAGCCATGCCTTTTAGGCTATTACCCGCAGGGTCATGGCCCGCAGGGCTATAGGGTGGGGAGGTGGGGTAGCCAGAAATAGATGTCCATTAAAAAAATACCGATTAGAAAAGCCGACCGGGTTGACCGGTCGGCTAGGCAGATTAAATCCAGAGAATGCGAACTATATGAAGGCCCTAGACAAATTGGAAGTCTGCGCCTAAAAAGACGTTTGTAGTGTCTTGAACAACGCCGATCAGATCGCCCTTGTGGTAGATGGCGGTATCTTTAGCAGCAGATCCACCGAAGCTAAAGCTCTTATTGAGGGTGTAATCGCTCTGGCTGCCGTGCACCTGGAACTTATCGCCTTCGGCGTGGAAGAAGTCTTTGATGGTGGCATAGCCTGCACCCAGGTAGAAGGCCTTAGAGGCATCTCCTAGCATGAACACATCTGCCCCATCGCTGGCTCCTTTGACCCCAGGGGTTGAGGTGCTAAAGTCACCGGACAGGATGTCATACTCACCCGTGGTGCCCCCGTAGCCGTTGAGTCTATCGTTGCCACTGCCACCAATCAAGGTATCTGTCCCAGCTGCGCCCAGGATGGTGTCATTCCCACCATAGCCAGAGAGATAGTTGTTGCCAGCGTTACCTGTAATGCTGTTGCTGAGGCTGTTGCCGTAACCATTGATGTTGCTCGCCCCGGTAAGCACGAGTCGTTCGACGTTAGCGCTGAGAACTTCGGTAACAGAGGCTCTAACAGTGTCATAGCCTTGTCCAACAGACTCGATAACAGTGTCGCCTACGTTATCAACGTAATATGTATCGCTGCCCAGGCCACCGCGCAGGGTGTCTGCTCCGCTGCCCCCGTTCATGGTATCGTTGCCCGCATAGCCATATAGGGAGTCGTTACCCGCTGCACCCCAGAGATAGTTGGAGCCGCTGTTACCCGAAATCAGGTTGTTGAGGCTATTTCCATAACCGTAGGTATTGCCAGTCCCGGTTAGAACCAGACGCTCAACGTTAGCGCTCAACACCTCTGAAATGGAGGAATAAACGGTGTCATAGCCTTGACCTGCGGCCTCGTTGACGGTGTCGCCAACATTATCAACATAATAAATGTCATTGCCCAAGCCCCCGTGCATGCTGTCAGCACCCAGGCCCCCGTTGAGGGTATCGTTCCCTGCGTAGCCATACATCGCGTCGTTGCCTGCTGCGCCCCAGAGATAGTTGTTGCCGCTGTTGCCCAAGATGATGTTGCTCAGCGCATTGCCGTAGCCGCTGATATTAGCCGTCCCGGTTAATATCAGGCGCTCGACGTTATCACTCAGGGTTTCTGATACAGAGGCGCGGACGGTATCGTAGCCCTGCCCTGCGTATTCGATAACCTTGTCACCTACATTATCAACGTAGTAGGTATCGTTGCCAGTGCCGCCGTACATGGTGTCAGCCCCAGTGCCACCGTTCATCGTGTCGTTGCCTGCCAGGCCATACATAAAATCATTGCCTGCTGCGCCCCAGAGGTAGTTGTTGCCGCTGTTGCCAGTGATGCTGTTGTTCAGCGCATTGCCATACCCGTAATTATTAGCGGTTCCGGTTAAAATCAGGCGCTCAACATTGGCGCTTAAGATTTCTGAGATGGAGGAATAAACGGTGTCGTAGCCAGCGCCAGCGGATTCGTTAACGGTATCACCAACGTTATCGACAATGTAGATGTCGTTGCCAGTGCCACCGTACATCGCGTCAGCACCCAGGCCACCGTTGAGATAATCATTGCCTGCAAAGCCAAACATTCTGTCGTTGCCGGCGTAGCCGTACATGTTGTCATTGGCGCTCGTGCCGTACAGGCTAGGGCGATAGATAAAAGGAAACCCATTGGTGGTGCTGTTGTCGTTGTAGTTGCTGCCGTAAACGTTAGCCATGTGTCTTTTCTCCTAGTTAAGTCAAGAGTGATTGTTGAGAGATTGGAAGGAGCAGCGGTGTGGCTGTTTTCCGTCCGTTCAGTGATCACTCGTGGGGAGAAAGGGGGGTTTATGCAAATGCAGCAATTTTTTTGAAAATTAGATCTAGGTAGATCGCTGGAATCCTCTTTTCATAAGGGTTTTTGGAGTTTGAAGTTTATTGGAGAAGGTGGTGGGTGGTGGGTGGTGAGTAATGGGTAGTGGGTGGTGGGTAAGGGGGCTGAGCTAAGGTCGTCGGGAACGGCAAAATCCATAGTTGCCAATAAACACAGTGGCAAACAAAATTGCCACTGTGGTGAATGTGATTTGCACAGACTTATCTAACTATCTAAGCTATTTGGGCAGCGGTTGCTCGGGTCGCTGGGGTAAGGGCGGTTGCTTGTGGGCAGGGGCTAACCCCGTTAATCGGCCCAAAAGCCCCACGATGCCCTGCTGGAAACGGGCGATGTAGGTAAAAAAGACGGGCACCACCACCAGGGTCAGTAGAGTCGAGGTCGAGAATCCGCCAATCACTGCAATCGCCATGGGGCTGCGGGTTTCACCCCCTGCGCCGATTTCTAAGGCAATGGGCGTCATGCCCGCCACGGTCGAAATTGAGGTCATTAGAATGGGCCGCAGACGGGTCACCCCTGCTTCGATCACCGACTGTTTGAGAGAGAGGCCGCGATCGCGAGCCATGATGGCATAGTCCACCAGCAAAATCGAGTTTTTGGTGACCAGCCCCATCAGCAGCACGATGCCAATTAGCGCGAACAGCCCCAGGGGCTTTTGGGCAATTAAAAGCCCCATTAGTGCGCCGCCAATGCACAGCGGCAGGGCGATCATCACCGCCAGTGGATAGATAAAGCTGTTGTACAGCAGCACCAGCACTGCGTAGATCATCAGCACAGCGGTGGCCAGGGCCAGGCCAAACCGGCTAAAGACATCACGCATGATCTCGGCATCGCCCGAGGGCTCCTGGGTGACATCGGGGGGCAAATTTTGGAAAGCTGGGAGCTGATTAACGGCCTGGATGCCTTGCCCCAGGGTAATGCCCTGGAGGTTTGCGCCCACCGTGACCTGACGGGCCCGATCAAAGCGATCGATCTGGGCTGGGCCGCTGCCAAAATCAATGCTGGCCACCGCTGAGAGGGGAACCAGGGTCCCATTCTGACCAGGTACTTTGAGATTTTTGAGCGTATCTAGATCGCCGCGAAACTCGGAGGCCAGGCGAACCCGAATGGGGATTTGGCGATCGCCAATGTCAAACTCCGCCAGGTTAGATTCTGAATCTCCGAGGGTGGCCAGGGAGGCGGTGCGGGCGATATCGCTCACGCTCACCCCCAGATCAGTGGCCTGCTGAGGATTAGGCCGAATCAACACCTCTGGCTTGACCAGGTTAGCGCTGGAGTTGACTTCGACCAGGCCAGGCACCTGGCGCATTTGACGGGTCAACGCATCGGCGGTCTGGGTAAGGGTGATGGGGTTTTCTCCCTTGAGGACAATGCTGAGATCCTTGCCACCCCCGCCAGCGCCCTGGCTTTCAAACGCGATGCGGGCCCCTGGAATTTGGGCCAGGGTTTGACGCGATTGTTGTTCAAACTCAGCCCGAGTCAGGTCTCGCTCACCTTTGGGCTTGAGACGAACGGTCACGCTGGCATCCGCGACTTCTTGAGACACATAAATGCTCTCTACGGCTGGGCTCTCTAAAAGTCGATTGGTGATGGTCTGGGTCACCTGTTCGGTCTTTTGCAGGGTTGAGCCAGGGGGCAACTCCACCGAGAGGTTAGAAATTACCGTATCCCCTGCGTCAAAGAGGCTGGTGGGGATAAATTGAACTAGCATCAAACTGAGCACAAAAAAGCCCACCGCCAGGCCCAGGGTCATCAGTCGATGGCGAAGGGCCGCTGTTAACAAATGATAGTAGGGTAGCAACGCTTTAGGAATGAAAATGCCACCAGCGGTGTAACGATGGTTTCGGCTACCGTTGCCGTTGCCGTTGCCATTACTGTAGGCACTGCCGTTGCCGTTGCCGTTGCCGTTGCCGTTACCGTTACTGCTCACCCCCGTTTTGGGTTTGAGCAGATAGGCCGACATCATCGGTGTCATCAACCGAGCGACCACCGTGGAGAACATGGTCGAGACCGCCACTGTCACCCCAAAGGGTTGAAAAAATTGCCCGGGCACCCCGCCCATAAAGGCAACGGGGATAAATACGGCGACAATTGTCGCCGTGGTGGTAATCACGGCCAGGCCCACCTCCGCTGAGGAGTCGAGGGCAGCCTTAAAGGGTGGCTTGCCCATGCTGAGGTGGCGCTCGGCGTTTTCGATTTCGACGATGGCGTCGTCAACCAAGTTGCCCACCGCCAGGGTGAGGGCCAACAGCGACATGCTGTTGAGGGTGTACCCCAGGGCATTGATCACCAAAAAAGTGGGGATGATTGAGAGCGGTAGGGCAGTGGCGGTAATCAGGGTAGTGCGCCAGTTTCTTAAAAAGAAGCCAACCACAACCACAGCTAAAATGGAGCCGACGATCAGGGCATCCACAGACGCCTGGTAAGCGTCGCGAATATCATCGGCGCGGGTGTTGATCAGTTGAAACTCGACGTCTTCGGGGAGGGTCGTTTCGAGGGACGCGATCGCATCTCTCACGCCCTCTTCCACGGTAACCAAAATGCTGCCGCTGCTGCGAAACACCAGAAACGACACCACCGGCTGATTATTGAGGTAGGCTGACTGACGCTTTTCGGCAAAATCATCCTGTACCGTACCCAAGGTATTCAGGGGGACAGAGTCGCCGCTGGGCAAGACAATGGGCAGGGTCTGGAACGCCTCCACCGTCTCAGCGCTGCCCAGGGTGCGAATGCCCTGCTCTTGCCCCGAGACTTCACTACGCCCACCGGGTA
>JBCBQD010000122.1:0-16343 GCA_039820425.1 Cyanobacteria bacterium J06635_1 | reverse complement strand
CTCAAAATCCCCTATGCGATTGTGGCGATGCCAGGGGTGCGTCGAGATCGGTTAATGCAGCTAATTGAGTATCATGGCCGCACCTTTCCTCACCTGCTGATTATTCCCGATTTATTTGGCATGGCCAGTCTGTGGGTGGGGGCCCGTGATTTGGGGGGTATGCTGGGGCTAGAAGCTCGGCAACAGCTGCTGTTGCCGGGGCCAAAACTGGCAAAATATCTGCTCGATCGGGTTTTGACGTTGGTGACCGGGCTGCTCTGCCTGCCGATTATTGGTCTGATTGCGCTGCTCATCCATCTAGACTCGCCAGGGTCGGTTTTCTATGGTCAAACCCGCATTGGCAAAGGGGGTCGCCCTTTCACCGCCTGGAAATTTCGTTCGATGGTGCCCCATGCGGATCAGGTGCTCAAGCACTATTTACAGCAACATCCAGAACTCCTAGATTCATGGGAACGGGACCACAAACTCAAGTACGATCCGAGGATTACCCGGCTGGGGCGCTTTTTGCGACGAACCAGTTTAGATGAGCTGCCCCAGCTGTGGAATGTTCTCCAGGGGGAAATGAGCCTGGTGGGCCCTCGCCCCATCGTCCATGAGGAAGTCTGGCGCTACGGGGATCGATTTGACCTCTATCTGCAAGTGCTACCGGGGGTTACCGGGCTTTGGCAAGTTTCGGGGCGCAACAACATCACCTACGAAGAGCGGGTCAACCTGGATTCTTACTATGTTCGTAACTGGTCGGTGTGGCTTGATGTTCATATTTTGATTCGCACGGTGTGGGTTGTTTTAATCGGTGATGGCGCGTATTAACGTTAATGGGCTGCGGGGTGGGATTTGGGGGCGTTGGCCCAACCCTTCTCAAGATTGGATTTGGCTGTTTGCATTTTTGGTTTTACCGTTTGCCAGCTACCTGAGTCTGGGGTTGCTGGCTCTATTGCTGTTGGTGGCCCTTTCCAACCGGGCCAGTCGGATTGTGTCGGTACTTTGGCGAACGGGTTTTTTGCTGTTGACCGGGGGGCTGATCCTCAGCGCATCCTTTGCCCTTGAGCCCGGCAATGCCTTTTTGCAAATCGCTAATTTTGTGCCCTATTTTCTGCTGTTCGCGGTGTTGCAGACCTGGGATGGGCTGGCGAAACAAGCAGTTTCTAAACTGAATATCTTAGCCGAAGCGCTGCTGCTGACCTCTATCCCCATTAGCCTGCTGGGATTGTTTGAGTATGCGATTCAGTTTGGTGCGATCGCACCCCATCTCCAAGATTTACCGGCCTTTGACTGGGCTTTTAATAACTCTTTTGGTCAACGTGCCCACGCCATGCTCAGCCATCCCAATATTCTGAGCGCTTATCTAGTGATCATGTTGGGGCTGGGTTTGGGCCTGACTCTGCAATCAATTTCTGGAGACGGGCGGGCACGGGTCACCGCTCCTACGGGGGTATTCGTAGGCCGAATTCGATGGGGTGTCTATCTGGCAACGGCGCTGAGCCTGGGGGGGATTTTTTGCTCAGGGTCGCGCAATGGCCTGTTGATTGCGGTGGGAATGTTGCTGGTGGCAGGGCTGCTGTTTGCCCGTCGTAGCCGGTTTTTGGCGCTGGTGGGATTGGGGGGTGCGATCGCGCTAGTGGTCGGGACCGTCATGCTCGGGGCCGGCGGACGGGCCTTTAACCTGGCCCTGATGACCCAAGACCCCCGCCTCGGCGTCTGGCAAATTGCCCTCAGTCTGATTCAGCATCGCCCCTGGCTAGGTTGGGGGTTAGGGGGGTTTAGTGCCCTCTACGTGCCCATGAGTGTGCCCCCCTATGCGCGCATTTTTCATGCTCACAACCTCTGGCTGTATTTAGCCTCAGAGGTGGGCTTGCCCCTGATGGTGGGGTTTAATATCGTGATTGGCCGCATCGTTGCCCGTGGGGTTAAAGCTGTTTGGCTAGGTAACCGACCAAAGTCGCAAAAATCTATACTGCTGACCTACCTGCTGGCTTTTGGCGGATGCATGGCCTTTGGGCTATTTGATGTGACGTTGTTTGATGCCAGGATTAATGTTCTCAGCTGGTTACTGCTGGCTGGAATTGCGCTGCTGACCCAAAATAGCTCTGGGCTGGGTAAGTCAAGTGAAAGGTGAGTGCGCTGCGCTGGTGAGTGCGCTGCGCCGGTGGGGTGGTGAGTGCGCTGCGCTGGTGAGTTAGGTGAAGAAGCTTGTATCACCATCTCACCACCTCACTATCTCACCCTCCCTAACCAACCTGTCGAGCTTGACGCAGGACTAAATCAGCTTAATCGCCCGCAGTGCATAATAAGCCCCAATCGCCGTCCCAAAAGCAGCGACCAGTAAAAAGACATAGGTGACAGCAGCCATCGATTTCCTCCTAATGCTTGAGATGTGCCTGCCTTTATTGAAGCATGGATGGGGGAGGCAGAGGGGGCAGAGGAGGCAGGGGAGCAGAGATGGGGAAGATGTAGGGTGGGGTGAGCTGCCGAGGATTTTAAATATTGGTCAGCAGTTGACAATCGGCAAACCCACCATCCGAAAGTGTAGCCACCAATCGATACCCTCGTAGGGGCGTCACGGCGTGCGCCCAGTGCAAGATATGCGCAATTAGCCGACCTACAGTCCCATCACCCACCACCCATAACTAATTACTGCATTGTCTCATCCCAGAGAGAAGTCGTTTGCCTTAAGCTCAAAAAATCGCCATTACCTAAAATCAAATGATCCAGAAGTGGAATGCCTAAAAATTCGGCTCCTTGAAGGAGCTGACGGGTCAGATTGATATCCTCTGCACTGGGCTCCAAACTGCCGCTCGGATGATTATGGGCCACGATCACCCGCGTCGCCCCGTGGCGAATCGCTTCGCCAAAAATTTCGCGGGGGTGGGCCAGGGTCTCCGTCGCAGTGCCCACGGTGATTACTTTAGTGCCCAACAGCCGATGTTTAATATCCAGCAGGGCGACGGCAAACCGCTCCTGGGTTTGCCACATCAGATCTTGACTGAGGGCGGCGGCGGCGATCGCCGGGTCATCCACGACGGTGCGCTCCGCCGGGCGGGTTTGGAAGACGCGCTTACCCAGCTCAATGGCCGCCAAAATCGTGGTGGCCTTAGCGGGGCCAATGCCGGGGAGTTTCATCAGCTCCTGGGGGGTGATATTGCGCAGCACATCCAACGACTGGCGACCGTCCTGGCTGAGCTGATTGAGCAAATGCTGCCCCAGGTTCACCGCCGAGAGTTTTTGGCCGCGACTGATGCCCGTGCCGAGCAAAATCGCGATTAATTCCGCCGTATGCAGCGTTTTTACACCGTAGGTAAGTAATCGCTCTCGGGGACGCTCATCTTTGGGCATATCTTTAACCCGCAGACGGTAGGAAGTCGATACAGGGCTCGGCGGCTGTTCGCAGGCTAAACCTTTGCCACATTCAGATCCAGGGTCTACTTGATGGGCAAAACTTGAGGGTTCAAGCTGGATGTGGTTTAGCGACATAAATTTTCTGCAAAATACGGATTATCAGCGAGGTAAAAATCCCCTACGCTTTAGTGAGCCCAGATTTGTTATGGAAAGCGATGCCCAATCCACCCCCAAACCCCAGGCCTAAGCAGATCAAAACTGTCCGCCAGCAATTAGCCCAATTTAGCTGCCTACATGTGCCGCCCCAGCTAAACAATCACGAGCGCCAGTCGATTCGCGAGGCGCTGCTGTGGTTTAGTGAGTTGGCAGACTACGAGACCATTGGGGTGTGCGCCGCGACTTTGGCAGAGGGCCAACAAGCGCTAGAGCAATACGTTGAGGTGTTTGCCCGACCGATCAAGCTGGAGCTGCCAGCCCACGAGGGGGCGGTTTTTCTAAAATTTAATACGGAGAAAGGAGCCTGGTATCTAGACGACTACACCGGGGCATCGCGGGGGGTGCTGGTGTCGTATCATGCCAGCGAACCGGAGATGGATGGGGTGGTGGGGACCTATGGGCCGTTTCCATTGGATTTGTTTGCGTAGGGGTGGGGTCACCCCGCCCCTACGTCGTCACCAAACCATGTTCTAAGGCGAACCTTACCAATTCGGTGCGGCTGTTGGTACCGGTTTTGCCAAATAAGCGGCTGACATATTTTTCGACATTGCGGACGGTGGTGCCCAAACGGCTGGCAATTTCTTTATTCATCAAGCCTTCGGCCACCAGATTGAGCACATCCTGCTCGCGGGGAGTGAGGTCAATGCGAATCGGAGATTGCTTTTGGGGAATCGTGCCGCGCTGGGTCAGTAGGGCCTTGATTTCTTCGATCTGGCGGGCCATGACGGCGATGTCGGGCACTTCACCCGGCTCAGGGGCTCGGGCGGCTTGCCGACCAATCAGATTGGTGACCATGGCGACCAGTTCC
The DNA here is from genome assembly GCA_039820425.1 of Cyanobacteria bacterium J06635_1. GTDB lineage: Bacteria > Cyanobacteriota > Cyanobacteriia > Phormidesmidales > Phormidesmidaceae > SIO4C1. The sequence goes on along the minus strand of JBCBQD010000122.1, from coordinate 11,983 downwards.
TCGGGGTCAAAGGGTTTGGGCAAGTAGGCATCACAGCCCGCCTGGTAGCCTTGGATGCGATCGCTAGTCATGCCGCGGGCTGTCAAAAATATCACCGGCAACCCCTTATAGCGCACATCGTCACGCACTTGCTTGAGAAACTGGTAGCCATCTACCTTGGGCATCATAATGTCAGAAATCAGTACATCTGGGGTCTCCTGCTGGAGCAGCTCCCAGCCCTCGGTGGCATTGCTGGCGACGCGCACCGCAAAGCCGCTGTCTTCTAAGTAGGCTTGCACGGCCTCGCGTAGGCCGGGTTCGTCATCGACAAGCAGGACGCGTCCAGTGGTGTCTGAGGTGTCTGGCATAGGGGGTGATCGGGGTTAGATGGGTGTGGGGTGATTGCCTTACATGTGGGGTGACTGCCTTACATATAGTAGCGGGTTGGGGGGTATCTCCTAAACTCAGGGAATCTCTATCGCGTGCTAAACCAATACCGCTGTAATGTCTAACCCCAAGATGTCTAACCCTAAAAAATGGCAAATTTTGCGATTCTCCGTAGGAGAGGCTAGGCCATCGCACCTCGCCTTTGATCACCCCTGGTATAAAGTCCGTCAGGACGTCGTCAGGCTCCCCAACGGCCAGATCATCGATGACTACTTCGTCAGCGTGCGCCCCGATGTAGCCCTGGTGTTACCCATTACCCCCCAAGCCGAAATCGTGTTTGTCTATCAATATCGCCACGGTGCCCAAGCCGTGCTGCTTGAGCTGCCAGCCGGCACCTTTGCCCCCCATACAGAAAAAGCAGAGGTCGCCGCCCTGCGAGAGCTTGAGGAAGAAACGGGCTACACCACAGACACACTAATCCCCCTATCGACGCTGTACGATAACCCCGTCAAAGAAACGAACCAGATTCATTTATTTTTAGCCAAAGACGTGTCCCAAAGCATGACCCAAAAGTTGGATGTCACCGAAGACATCGACGTCGTGCGGGTGCCCATCACCGAGATTCACGAACGGATTCGAGCCGGGGAGATTCAGGTAGCGGGGACATTGGCGGCGATTTATTTGGGCTTGGAATATTTGGGTAGGGGGTAGAGGCGCTGCCTGTAACGCCCGTACAGGGCGGTAGAGACGTTGCAGGCAAGCCCTTACAGGGTAAAGAAACGTTGCTAAAGCAAACAATTCATAACGAGCAGGGCACGCAACGGCTCGACCTGCTGAAGATTGACTACTTTAAAAAAACGGGTAGCTCAGCATAGATCTCAACCTGAGGGGGTATCAATTTTACCCATTCACGCTAGGATAATTAAGAAATCCACTAAACTCCGACCGGAATACCGGGGTTTATGACAGGATGGTTGAAACGCTTACTTTTGGGCGTGTTCATAAAGATCTAAGGTTTAGCTTTACGGGTAAACCTTTTTGTTCTGAAAGAATCAAGGAAATATAGGAAATTCAGTTATGGCGCTTCAACTAGGTGATCAGGTTCCAGATTTTACGCAGCAATCGTCAGAGGGCGAAATTAGCTTCTACGATTGGGCCGGAGATAGCTGGGTCGTACTTTTCTCGCACCCGGCTGACTATACCCCCGTTTGCACCACCGAGCTAGGCATGGTAGCTAAGCTCCAAGAAGAGTTTGGCAAGCGTAATACCAAAACCATTGCGCTCAGCGTCGATGATGCCGACTCCCATCGCGGCTGGATTGGTGACATCAACGAAACCCAAAGCACCAATGTCAACTACCCCATCCTGGCGGACAACGACAAGAAAGTGTCGAACCTCTATGGGATGCTCCACCCCAATTCAAGTACAGGCAATACCCTGACGGTGCGCTCTGTGTTTGTGATTGACCCCAATAAGAAACTGCGGTTGACCATCACCTATCCAGCTAGCACAGGCCGTAACTTCGATGAGCTACTGCGGGTGATTGATTCCCTCCAGCTGACCGACTATCACAAGGTCGCCACCCCAGCCAACTGGCAAGATGGCGGCGACTGTGTGGTCGTGCCGTCGATCTCCACCGAAGATGCCAAGACGCAATTTCCCAAAGGCGTCACCGAGGTTAAGCCCTATCTGCGCATGACCCCTCAGCCGAATAGGTAGAGGGTAGAGAGTGGAGGGTAGAGGGTGGAGGGTTGTGGTATTCCTCCCCAGATAAATCCTTCTAGCTGCCTTAAATCTTCTGCTGGAAACTCCATAGGATGTCGCTACTAGCGGCATCCTTTTTCTGTATAAAGTTTTCTGAAATCTTTCCGTTCCGTGAACCCAGCAGTTACCCCGAAACCCAACCCCCATCAACCCACTATCCTCTAACATCTCCCTCCCCATCTCTGCGTCTCCCCATCTCCCCCATCTCTCCCTCGGCGCAATATATTGCGTCTCTACAGCACCCACCATCCACTACCCACCACCCATGTCCACCCCCGCCGACATCCTCCAAAAATACGCCCGATTCGGCGTAGACCTGGGCCTCTCTCGCATCGAGCATCTGCTTCACGATCTGGGCAACCCCCATCATCGGGTGCCGATCATCCACGTAGCGGGCACCAATGGCAAGGGGTCGGTCTGTGCCTACCTGTCAGCGGTGCTGTCGGCGGCGGGCTATCGGGTGGGGCGCTATACCTCCCCCCATCTGGTGCGGTGGAATGAGCGCATTTGTATCAACGGCCAACCGATTACCGATGGGGCGCTGCGATCGCACCTGCACACCGTCGAAGCCGCCATTGATCCACAGCAGCCGACCCCCACGCAGTTCGAGGTCTTTACCGCCGCAGCGTGGGGTTATTTTGCTGACCAGTCAGTGGACCTGGCGGTGATCGAAGTGGGCCTGGGGGGCCGTCTAGACGCCACGAATGTGTGCTCTGATCCGCTGGTGTGTGTGATTACCTCCATTAGCCTCGAGCACTGGCAGCGCCTGGGGCCAACCGTGGCCGATATCGCCCGTGAGAAGGCAGGCATCCTTAAATCGAATCGCCCAGCAGTGGTGGGGCCGCTGCCGCCCACAGCAGCCACGGTGGTTACCCAGCGGGCTGCTGAGCTGGAGTGCCCACTTGACTGGGTGCAGCCCGCCGAGGACATTGCCCCCGGTCTGTTACGCTATTGTCCCCCCGCTCTGGGGGAACCGATTGAATATCCCCAGGTGCTGTTGGGAGATCATCAGCGGGTGAATTCGGCACTTGCGATCGCGGCGCTATGTCACCTACAGCAGCAAGGTTGGCAGATTCCTGCAGAGGCCATTCAACAGGGCATGGCCCAGGCCACCTGGCCCGGAAGACTGCAATGGCTTACCTGGCAAGACCATCGGTTGCTCATCGACGGGGCGCATAACCCTGCCGCGGCCAAAGTCCTACGTCGGTATGTCGATCAATATCTCGCCGAGACACCTAAAGCCCCCATCACCTGGCTCATGGGCATGCTTAAGACCAAAGATCATAAAGACGTTTTCGCCGCTCTGCTCCGACCGGGCGACCACCTCCATCTGGTGCCCGTCCCTGGCCATCTGTCAGCCCAGCCCTCAGACCTGGCCCAAATTGCCCAAACGGTTTGTCCTAAGCTGGTAGTTCACTGCCATCCATCGCTACAAAATGGCTTAGCAGCAGCCGTCTCCGAGCCTGCCCCGCTGAACGTCTTTTGCGGCTCCTTGTACCTGATCGGCTACTTTTTTGAACAGTTTGCAGAAGAGATTCAAATTAGCTAACGATTATTCCATTCATCCGCCGCATCGGCGACCGCTTGATCCACCGTCTTATCCCCCAGCATCGATGCCTGCAAATTGTCATACAGAATCTTTTGAAGCGTTTTAACATCTTCCATCGCTGGAATCAGCACCTCCGCATCGGTCATTTGCTGGGCACTCACCGAGCGGGCCATCTCTACAGGGGACGCATCCGCAGGCAGATCGGTAAAGTAGCTGTCCTCAAGGGCATTCACCGTGGATGGCAAGACATTGGCCGCCTTAGCAAACGACAGCTGATTGGCATCGTTAGTGACATACAGCGCAAACTTCAGTGCCGCCTCCGGCACATCCGTTGAGCGGGGAATCACCAGATTCATCGCCGCCACGTTCTTTTTGCCGGTCTCACCGCTAATTTGAGGGGCACTGGCAGTGGCTTTCGCAATATCCGGGGCATTTTGCGCGATGCTGTCCAAAAACTCGGCCCCTGAGGCTAACAGGGCCGTCTCACCCGCCTGATAAAGCTCAATGGCGCGGCGGTGCCCCTGGGTCAGCACTTCGCGGGGGAGCAGCTCTTGCTGGTAGAGATCGGTCCAATATTGAAAAACAGCTTTACCCTCAGGGGTATTAAAGGCAGCGTTGCCGTCTTCATTGACCAGGGGCACCCCCATTTGCACAAACGACTGCATGACGTCAGCCGCATCGTCTGGCACAAAACTGATGAAAAACGCATGCTTGCCAGTTTTCTCTTTAACCTGTTTGGCGACCTCGGCCAGTTCGGCAAACGTTGTTGGGGGCACGTCTATACCTGCCTGGCTAAACAAATCTTGGTTGTAAAGGGTGACCCGTGCGGTCAAATACCAAGGGAAGCCAAAACTGTCATCATTCAGCGTAGTGGCCTGCCAAATCCCAGGCAAATAGATGGCTTTCTCCTCGGAGGAAATTTGATCGTCCAAAGCTAGCCAGGCGTTACGGCTCGCCAGTTGGGAGGCAAAATCAGGGTTGAGGTTCACCACATCAGGAGCCGTCCCCGCAGAGACTGCGGTGAGAATCTTGCTCTGCATGTCGGCCCAGGGCACATCGACCCAGTTTACAGTCATGCCTGGATTCTCAGCTTCAAAGTCAGCAATCAGCTGGTTGAAATAATCAGTAAATTTTGGCTGCAGCTGCATGGTCCAAAACTCAACCTCCTGGGGGCCGCCCTGAGCCTGATCAGCTGCGGGTTGCGCACAGCTGACAACCCAGCTTAACAACAAGCCAACCAGGGCCAAACCAATAAACTTGCGCCAATTGCGGATGTGTTCCATGGATCCCAACCTCTCTGACAAGCGCGTGTTAGACACTTTAGACCGTACGGGCGTTGCATGCAACGCCCGTACGGTCTCACCTAATCACCCGGACTTTAGAAGCACAGTCACGGGCGCGGGCGCGGGCGGTTTCGATGGTGTCGCCCAGGGCTAGGGCCACCCCCATGCGGCGATTTTTGTAGGCACGGGGTTTGCCAAACAGTCGGAGCTTGCTGGTGGGGACTTTTAGCGCTTCTGCCATGCCGGTGAACTGGGGGGTATCGGTAGCGGTCTCGGCGAGAATGACGGCGGATGCACCGGGGCGAATCAGCTCAATGGTGCCGAGGGGGAGACCTGCGATCGCACGCACATGTAGCTCAAACTCCGACATATTTTGGCTTACCATCGTCACCATGCCAGTGTCGTGGGGGCGAGGGCTAACCTCGCTAAAGTAGACTGTCTGCGGGGTATCTGGGGAACCTGCGATAAACAACTCCACCCCAAACAAGCCCCAGCCCCCCAGTGCTTCAGTAATTTTGTGGGCTATCTCCTGGCACTGGCGCAGGGTATCGGAGTGCAGGGGGCAAGGCTGCCACGACTCTCGATAGTCGCCGTTGACCTGGATGTGACCCACCGGCGGACAATAATCAGTGCCCTGACGAGAGCGAACTGTCAACAGCGTGATTTCTGTCTCAAATTGTACAAACCCCTCAACAATCACCCGCTGATCCTGCCCCCGCCCAGCCTCATAGGCATAGGTCCAGGCCGCCGCTACCTCATCGGGCTGCCTGACCAGGCTCTGCCCCTTGCCCGATGAGCTCATCACCGGTTTGACCACGCAGGGCAGCCCAATCTCATCCACCGCTTGACGATATTCTTCGACGGTGGACGCAAACCGATAAGGAGAGGTGGGCAGTCCCAACTCTTCAGCGGCTAATCGCCGAATCCCCTCCCGATCCATCGTCAACCGCGTCGCTCGAGCCGTCGGAATCACAGGCCACCCCGCCTGCTCCAGCTCAACTAGCGTTTCGGTGGCCAGAGCTTCGACCTCCGGCACAATCAGCTCAGGGCGCACCGCTTCCACCAGCTTTTTCAGGGCACGACCGTCGAGCATGTTGATCACCTCAGCCCGATGGGCAAATTGCATCGCTGGTGCATTCTCATAGGCATCCACCGCAATCACCTCGATGCCCAGGCGCATTGCTTCCAGGGCAACCTCTCGCCCCAATTCGCCAGACCCCAACAACAAGAGTCGTTTTGCCCGATGTGAGCGCGGTGCCCCCCAGGGGGTCGCCGCCAACCTTAAACGTTCTGCATCCATAAAATTCAAAAAAATTAGACTTTTTTCTGAAAACCTGTGCCCAATTTAGTCAAATACGTGTACACTTCGCGTAAAAATCCCCATTCTTTAATTTAAGAAGTATCTGACGCTTCGTTGCCTGGAACGCCAGGGGGGCTGTTGGGCTGTTACTAACCGTGACAGTCTCACATTTTTCATCAAGACTGTATTTTTTAGATACTTTTTGGGCAATCTGATTTCCAACCTTAAACCTGGCTACAGTTAGCTCTATAGTTTGCCTTTGGGCCAAAAAACCAGTTTTCAAACCAGGTGTGATTTATATCTTTCAAAAAAAGCTAGCCATTCCGACACAAATTGTGTACTATGCGTTAGCAAAAAAGCAGGAAGAATTAGCAAAAAAAGCGCAAAGCCTTTTACGGCTTGCATCATGAATTTGTTTCAACTCTCGTTTGATCTCAGTGAGCGGACAAAGCTGTGGATAGTCTGAAGTCGTTGTTTTCAAGAAAGCCCCCAGGCGTTGGCGTCGAGCTAACCCCAGAGCGGGTAAATATTGCCCGACTGCGTAAGCAAGGGCAAAAAATAAAGTTAGAAACCCTTGCTTCTGCAGAGATACCTGAAGGCATTTTTGAAGAAGGACAAATCATCGATACTGCGGCAATGGCGGAGGCCATCCGGTCGGCGCTAGCGGAAAGCAAACTAAGGGTCAAGCGGGCAACAACCGCCATCCCAGGTCGGGCCATTACCCGAGTCATTCCGGTGCCAGCAGAGCTTGATGACCAAGAGCTCAGGGAAATGGTTCTCAATCAAGAGGCCAGTTTATATCTGCCTTTTCCTCGAGAAGAAGCCGACGTTGACTATCAAAAACTCGGCTTTTTTGTGGACGAAGACGGGATTGAAAAAGTCCAGGTGTTGATGGTCGCCGTTAAAAAAGATGTGACCGATACCTATGTTGAAACCTTTCAACAAGCAGGATTAGCTCTGAATGTCTTAGAGACCAGCAGCTTTGCGCTGATTCGTACGATTCGTGAGCAGCTCCGACAGTTTACGCCCCAAGAAGCGGCGGCCATTGTTGACATCGAGTTTGAGAGTACCGAAATCTCCATTGTTGTGGACGGCATTCCCCATTTCTCGAGGACGGTGCCCATCGGAACTTACCAAATTCAAAGTGCACTTAGCCGGGCGATGAATCTGCCCCCATCTCGCAACACAGAGTTGTTGCAAGGGATGACCGTGCCGTCTACCACTATGGATAGTGTCGGCACCCCCCAAATGGGGGGGACAAACCCCGGCACTGCTGCCATGTTACGGGTCCTGGGGGAGTTAGCTGATGAGCTTAGACGCTCAATTGACTTTTATCTCAATCAGGGTGAAGACATGGAGGTCGCCCAGCTGTTGTTGGCTGGGCCGGGTAGTGCCATCGGTCAGCTGGATGAGTTTTTTGCCCAGCGATTAAGTTTGCCCGCGACCCCTATCGACCCAGGGGCGGCACTCTCCATAGATCTCGGCGAAGATATTGAGCCAGCACAGCGCCCTGGCTTGGCAACTGTGTTAGGTCTAGGACTGAGAGAGGTGTGAGGCATGTATAGCGTTGACATTAATTTCCTTAACGATCGCGAAGAGCGGCAAATAGAAGTCGCCCAAGCCCCCCCACCTGGGGCGCGGGGTGACCGTCGCCCCCTGTATGCCGGTTTGGGGGTGCTGATTGCAGCCCTGGCGGGTGTGGGCGGTTTTTGGGGGCTGCTCAAGTACCAAGAGCGGGGCCTTCTAGAAGAACAGGCCCAGCTGGATGCACAGCTATTTGAGCTACAGCAAAAATTAGATCAGGTAGACACCATTCGGCAGCAAACTGCTGCGGTGCGGGCTGAGAGTCGGGCATTGGCGGGGGTGTTTGAAAAAATCCGTCCCTGGTCCGCCATTGTCAAAGATGTGCAAAACCGCATTCCCACCCGTACCCAGCTGGCTCAGGTTCAACAAACCGAAGGGAAAGCACCGCTGCCCAACGATGGCAGTGAGCCGGTCCCGCCACCAGCGGGGGGTATCTCTGTCTCGGGGACGGCCTGTTCGTTTGACGATGTCAATGACTTTGCGTTGACCCTCAAAAACTCTCCCTTTTTAGTCGGAGAAACGGTGGAGCTACAAACGGCCACGTTGGGTGACGAAGTGCTGGGTCGCTGCTCCGGAGATGCTGAGCGAGATGAGCCGCTAAAGCTCGTCAATTACACCATCGTGGGGAATATCGAGAGTGTTCCCGTTGACCAACTCGATCGACTGCTGGCTGAGTTAGAAAATCAGCAGGCTTCGGTGGGTCTGGCCTCCAGAATTAAAGCCCTTCTAGAAACAGGAGCTCTTCAATAATGACTGCAAGCGGAGACTTTATTCCGGCTAACGAAGACTTTGAAGGCGAACCGGTTTATCCTGTCGCCTTCGGAGTGGAGATGACCCCCAAGGTTTTGGGGATTTTAGCTGCGATCGCAGGCATTGCCCTAGGAGCATTCTTGTTCTCCAGGTTTGTGCAACCCGTGCGTGAGCAAAACCAAGTGCTGCGGGCCGATATTGCCACCAAGAAAAACCAGCTCGCCACCCAGGAGCAACAGCTTGAAGAAATCGCCAAGATTGAAGAAGAGCTCGAAGTTGCCCTACAGCAGCGGCGAAATGTCTATTCCTTGTTTGCCAACAGTGACTCGATGGACACCCTGTTGCTGGACGTTAACCAGCGGATTAAAAACAGTAACGCCGCTCTCAACGGGATTCGCAATCAGGTCCGGGCTAGAGGGGTGCCGCCGATTTTGGTAGAGGCGCAGCTCGACCAATTTACTCCAAACGCTGCTGAAATCGTTAACGACAGCTCCCTGGGAGAGGGCGTTAACGGCAAACTTAGGCGCGAAAATTACACGATTCAATTTAACGGAGACTTTGCCCAAACCCAGTCGATTTTGAGCAACATTGAGCGGCTAGAGCCGCTGCTGTTGCTCAAAAATTTCCAAATTTCATCCGATGAGCCCGTTGTTGAAACCGCTATTGGTGCCAATGGTCAGGTGATCGGTCGGCCCAAGCCCCGCTTAACCACTTCTTTTGAAGTGGATGCGTTGATTCCGACCACCGATCCAGACACGTTGCCCACTGTTGCGCCGCCTGCCCCCTCTGAGGGAGAGGAGCCCGCCGAATAGCCTTAAATCAGCTCGACCAAAATTATGCCAATCAATTAAGTTGAAGGAGTGAATTGTGAAACGCCGTTTCAAATTTGGAAGTTTAATGGCTGGGGGCGCTTTTGCCATTTTGGCATCGCAGCCAGCGCAGGCCGCCGCAACTATCATTGAAGATGTCAAGCTCAACCCAACCACGACAGGTCTAGAGTTAACCCTGAGCACCAAAGCAGGCGATACCCCCCAGGTATTTGCAGCCAGCAAAGGGAACCGTCTCCAGGCGGAGATTACCAACGCTCGGTTGGCTCAAGGCAAATCTTTTCTCCGCGAAAACCCCACCCCCGGCGTGGCCTCTATTCAACTCGAGGCAATTGACGACAACAGCGTACGCCTTACGATTGATGGGGCCAAATCTGCACCCGTCAGCGAGATCCAAAAGGTGAATGGTCAGGGGCTCCTGATTAGTTTAGACACTCGCCCCAACGCCGTTCCCACCCCCTCAGACATCCCCGAAAGCATTGAAACTGTGCCGGGGTTAGCAGGGGAGCAAGTTGCCCAAGACGCTGAGCCCGCCGCAGAACCGCCTGCAGAAGAACCGCCCGCAGAAGAACCAGCGGAACAGCCCGAGCCTGAACAGCCTGAGCAAACCGAGCAAACGCCCGATGTGCTGATCCCTAATCCAGAGGTCATTATTGACGGGGCACCGGTATCGTCCCCTACCTTGAATGGGGCACCGCCTTTCTTGCCCAGGGCCGTCGCCCCCCCGGTTGGGGATCTGTCTGTTTCAGACGTTGATGCCAACTTAGACGTGATCGACCTGGGCACCGCCGAGCGGGTACCTCGTTTGGTCCTGCGGGATGCCCCCGCCCGCGAGGTATTGTCACTATTAGCCCGAGCTGCCAACTTGAACCTGGCTTTTACCGATGCCAGTGCCGAGGAGACTAGTGAAGAGGTCCGGGTGACCCTCGATATCGAAAATGAGCCTGTACAAAACGTATTTAACTACGTGCTGCAAATCTCTGGGCTTGAAGCTAATCGAGTCGGGCGCACTATCTTTGTCGGACCGCAGCTACCGACAGGGGCGCGCAATGTCATTGTTCGCAGTGTCCGTCTCAATCAGGTAGATTTGCCCAGCGCCGTCAACTTCTTAGTGACGATGGGGGCAGAGAGCGCCATTACCCGTGAACGACTAGTTACCAGCGTCAACGCCGTTGAGGTCGGTGAAGGGGACGCTGGCATTACTGAGACTCAGACCACGACCGAATCTCGGATCGAAAATCAGCGGGTTGAATATCAGGATGCGGACCCCTTGCTTCGAGGCCTGCAGGTGATTGGAGATGAACGCACTAACTCGGTAACCCTGATTGGAACACCGCGTCAGGTACAAATTGCGACCTCTCAGCTTACCCAGCTTGACCTTCGCCGTCGCCAAGTGGCTGTCAACGTTCGTGTGATCGATGTTAACCTTAGTGCCATTGACCGCTTTGGCACCAGCTTCTCCTTTGGGTTGGGTGATGTTGGCGTTTTAGGGACCGCCGGCCAGGGGATAATTAATTTTGGCGATAATACCCCAAATTCTGGTACCTTAAATGCGGCACCGGGGCTGCTTGGCCTTCCAATTGTACCGGGTGGGGGCGGAGCCTTTGACGTCGCCTCTCAGTTTTTATTGCAGTTGCAGGCGGTGGTCACCAATGGTCAAGCCAAAATCATCACTGACCCAACATTGGTGGTCCAAGAGGGCCAAACAGCGGTCGTTCAATTAACAGAGGAGGTTGTCACCGATATCGATATTGAAAACTCAGATATTGGCGATAGCCTGGTCCAAACCATCGAGTTTGAAACCGAGCCTGCGGGGCTCAACCTTCAGGTTCAAATTGAGCGGATTGACGACAACGGTTTCGTGACGTTGTCAGTGGCTCCGAGTATTACTGCCCCCGTTGACACGTTTGACACGGGTGAAGGGGTGATCACGTTGCTATCGGATCGTCAACTGTCTTCTGGACAGATTCGAGTCCGCGATGGCCAAACCTTGATTCTGTCGGGGATTATTCAAGAAACCGACCAGGTTAGTGTTCAAAAGGTGCCTATCCTGGGTGATCTGCCCCTCTTGGGAGCGCTCTTTAGGAGCACCTCCCGCAGCAATGAGCGGCAAGAGGTGATCGTACTGCTGACTCCTCAGATTATCGATGATTCTGACCAGAGCGTCTTTGGCTATAGCTATACCCCTGGCGAAGATGTTCAGGAGTTACTAGAAGATCGCTCTGGCCCCAACGATCAGTAAGCGGATAGTGCTGTCTTGTCCGGGCTGTAGGTCAGGCAGCTCCCAGGCAAATCACTTAATTCACTGCTTAATTCACTAAGAAGTGTAAACTCTGCTGAAAAAACGCCAAAATCCCTCTAAAAAAAGGGTTTTGGCGTTTTTTGTTATATAAGCAATTACAATCACTTCTCTCTAAAGACGTGAATTTTCCTAAAAACCGCTGAAATCCACACAAATTAAAGGTTTTATCGATCCATATTGGCTGACTTGCGCTTAGAATAAGGCAGTGAAAATTTATGAGGTTTCAAGGGTTTCGGCGATCTGTTGAAATTCACTTCA
>JBCBQD010000121.1:0-16346 GCA_039820425.1 Cyanobacteria bacterium J06635_1 | reverse complement strand
GAGTTAAACCAGCTCCCAAATGTCATCAGGATTGCAATCCTTAATATTCATCTCATACTTTATGGTGAACGCCGCCCAATAACCTTGGATAACCTCTACAGCAGGGCCTTTACTAAAAGGATTGCCAACGGATTGTTGTAAATGACGGCTACCCTAAAGCGGTATCTTATACTTAGGACTCTAGCCGTATGTCACAAGATTGGCTATGGTAAGATTCTGGTACACAAGGAATGACAGGGAATTGTAGGCATGTCAGCCGCACAAGTCACAGACTCAACATTTAAGCAAGAAGTTTTAGAAAGCGAGGTCCCGGTACTCGTAGATTTTTGGGCACCCTGGTGCGGCCCTTGCCGAATGGTTGCCCCCGTGGTTGACGAGATTGCTGAGCAATACGACGGCAAGGTGAAGGTTGTTAAGGTTAATACCGACGACAACCCCAGTGTCGCCAGTCAGTATGGCATCCGCAGCATTCCCACTTTGATGATTTTTAAGGGAGGTCAGCGAGTTGACATGGTCGTAGGCGCAGTCCCTAAGACAACGCTGGCGAATACCCTTGAAAAGTATCTCTAGCCCCAAGCATTTTTTGCGCCAAGCATCTTTTAGCGTAGAGGTCCGTAATTGACCCTCCACAGGACTTAATAGTCTGCTCTAGCTGGGGGGTAGTTTTTCTTTAAAGGACCACTGCGATGGGAACAAGGCTTGCCTCTGACGCTGGCTAAAAATGCCGATAGAATAGGGTTCCACGAGGAATCCACCCTATTTAAGTTTTCAACGATGGCCTATTTGTCAAAAGCGCCAGCGCATCTTCAAGAAGAAATGAGTGAAATCATTTCTCAGCTACCCGCCCTGGATCATGGGGGCTTGATTCAGCAAATTTTAGAAACGTTGGTCAGAATGATCGGTCGTGAGGCCGATCGCCTCGACTGGAAGATTTTGAACAATGCGCTCTTAGATATGGAGCAAGGGTTTCAAGGCTTTTACCCCCACCGTCACATCCGCAAAGTGACTATTTTTGGCTCCGCCAGGACCCCATCAAACCAGCCCGACTATCAACTCGCTAAAGCCTTTGCGGAGCAGGCTACGAAATGTGGCTTTATGGTGATGACTGGTGCCGGGGGCGGTATTATGCAGGCCGGTAACGAGGGGGCTGGCCCAGATTGTTCCTTTGGGCTGAATATCCAACTGCCCTTTGAGCAAGGGGCAAATGCGGTGATGGAGGGGAACGACAATCTGATTACGTTTAAGTACTTTTTTACCCGCAAGCTCTTTTTCCTAAGAGAAAGTGATGCACTGGCACTTTTTCCTGGCGGATTTGGCACCCAGGACGAAGCCTTTGAGTCGCTAACGCTGGTGCAGACGGGCAAGGCCAGCCCCATGCCCATTGTGCTACTAGATCATCCCGGTGGCGACTATTGGAAAGCCTGGGATGGTTACCTCCAAGATTATTTACTGGAACGCCGCTTAATCAGCCCAGACGACCCCAGTTTGTATACGATCACTACTGATTTAAATGAGGCTTGGGAAGCGATCGCAAGCTTCTATCGGGTCTATCACTCCATCCGCTATGTGGGCGATCAATTGGTGATTCGGCTCAAGTGCCCGCTGGCTGAGGGGGCCGTCGATAAGCTCAATACCGAGTTCGCCGATTTACTCAGCCACGGCACTATGAAAACTGGCCCGGCCCTGCCCGAGGAAAAGGGAGATGAAACAGAGGCCCTGCCTCGATTGATGTTTCCCTTTAATCACCGCGACTTTGGTCGGCTGCATCAGTTAATTGCCGCGATTAATCAATTGGGTGTACCAGGGCCAGCGGTGGAGCATCCGGAGCAGAAATAATCCCCACTACCCACTACCTACTACCCCTAGAGTTGCTCTAAATACGTCAAAATCCCCTGGGCAATCGAATCGGCCATGCGATCGCGCCAGCGGGAACTGCTGAGATTGCGATAGTCTTCGGCCCCGGTGACAAAGCCAGTTTCAATCAAGATAGCGGGCATGGAGGTGTGGCGAATCACGTAAAACCGAGCGCGGCGGCTACCCCGGTCATTCATACCCATATTGCGCAGGATAATATCGTGGACGATACGGGCAAAGCGAGCCCCTTCATCAGAGGCATAGTAGGTCTCCAAACCATTTACATCAGGACGGCTTAGGTTAATAGCATTAGCATGGATGCTGACAAATACGGTCGCATTGGCGCGCTCTGCGATCTGCACGCGGGGGTCCAGATCGAGTTCGTAGTCACTGCTGCGGGTTAAGACCACCTCCACGCCCTGGTCGCGCAGGGTCGTGGCGACGCGTTGGGAGATCGGAAACACCACGTCTTTTTCATACAAATCGTTAATGCCCACAGCCCCCGGATCACGCCCCCCGTGCCCCGGATCGATGACGACGACATATCGGCCATTGGGCACACGGGGGCGGTCATCTCGACGGGTGGGTCTATCCTCTCGGGCGGGACGATCGTCGGAGCGACGATCGGGGTCGTTGGGACGATCGGTGCGATCGCGGTTCCGTTCGGGACGGGACACGGCAATAGAGGTGCCTGCCCCAGCAAAATTACCGCCGTCAGGGACCTCGCGAATTGAAATACCGTCGGGCAAAATCACAATGCCCCCGATATCGCTAGACAGGGCATTCCAATCTGGGCCATCATCTGCCAGAGACAGGGTAATTTCGACCGTGGGGGGATCGTCTGAGGTTTGGGTGATCTCCCAATTGCGGACGCTATAGCGGTTTTCTGGCAGGCTTTGGGGAGAGACGCCGGCTGCAATCGCAGCATTCTCAATCTCAATGGTGACTTTGCGATCGCGGCCTCGACGCCCCGACGAACGACTCACCTCAATCTCAGGCACATCGCCCAGGGTGCGCACAAAAAATCCATCCGCCGTTGCTGTAATGCCCTGAATCTGGGTAGCCGCATTGGTATCAGGCTCAGCGCTGATGCTGTTCTCCGCGAGGGTTGTGGTCTCGGTGGGCGCATTATCAGGCGGGTCGCCCCGCTGCGGACGAGGAATCTGCACCACCCAGTCGCGGTTCGTTTCACCACGCACCTCGACCTGCCTAGGGTCAAGGATGTAGCCCCGCTCTAGCTCGACCACAATGCGCGTGGTTTGATCATCAAACTGGCCCACCCGCACCTCTCGAATGCCTCGACCAGCAGATTGGTCAGAGGTAGGGCCACCCAGGGTGGTCCCCGGCAGATCGATCACCAGGCGCGTGGGGCTAAAAATCAGCTGAGCTCGCGGTTGCACCGGGGTATCAGTTGAGAAGGTGAGGCGATTTTCTCGCTGATCAAATCGCCAGGACTGTAGCCTGGCCGCCTCAGCCGGGAGGGCCAACAGCAACGCCCCGACAATTCCCAAGACACCCGGTACTAAACGGTTCCACTTCACAGGTTAATTTTCTCTCCGCAGCAAAATGCGCAACTTAAAGGGTGATAGGCCCCCGTAAGGCTCATGAGTTTCCCCTTTTTGGGGTTGTTAAGCTAGGGGGCATTATAAGTTTTCATGTACTTTTTTCAAGTAAGTTGAAAAGAAATTTTCCTAAGCTTCCATGGCTTCGAGGGATTTGGGCACCCCTGCGGTCAAAATTTCATGCCCGGTTTCAGTCACTAGCACGTCGTCTTCGATACGAATCCCGATGCCCAGCCAACGTTCATCCACCACAGGCTGGCCCTCTGCAGGTTCATAGTGAGGAGAGATATAAATTCCCGGCTCGACGGTCACCACATTGCTGGAGGCAAACGGTTTCCAGGTTTTGTCGGGGTTTCTCAAAATACCACTGTCGTGGACATCTAAGCCCAAAAAGTGCCCGGTGCCGTGCATGAAGAAAGCCTTGTGAGTCTTCTCTTCGATGAGCTTATCCACCTCTCCCACCAACAGACCCAACTCGACCAGCCCTTCGGTAATGGTCCGGGTTGCCGCATCGTGAAATTCGTTAAACGGGCGTCCGGGTTGCACGGCTTCAATCGCTTTAAGCTGTGCCTCTAAGACCAGCTCATAGAGAATCCGCTGCTCAGCCGTAAATTTGCCCCCCACGGGGAAGGTGCGAGTAATATCGGCGTTGTAATAGTCGTAGGCACAGCCCGCGTCAATCAGCAGCAGGTCGTTGTCTTGCATCTGCCGGGTGTTTTCGATGTAGTGCAAAATGCAGGCGTTGGCTCCGGAGGCCACGATCGATGGGTAGGCAGGCCCAATCCCCCCCTCCAAGCGAAAGATATGCTCCATGGCAGCCTGTAACTCATATTCATAGCGACCGGGTTGGGCCAGCTCACGGGCATGGTTATGGGCTTTGACCGTAATCGCAATGGCTTTACGGATTTTTTCTAACTCGGCAGGGCTCTTAATGCGCCGAAAGGTCTGCAGCAGCAGCCTGGCGTCTTCGATCGCGATTGGGCCAGTGCCCCGCTTGGCATAGGTGGCAATTAGCGTTTGCCATAGCTGGATGATTTTGTCGTTGAAGGTGCGATCGCGACCAAAGTGATAGTAAAGTCGGTCGGCTTTCTCGATATATTGAGTAAGCTTTTCGTCCAGCTCCGCAATCGGATACACCTCGTCGGCACCGTAGCGTTCCTTCGCCGCATCCACCCCTACCCGATAACCCGACCAGGTTTCCTTTTCCTTATCTTTGGGCTGCACAAACAGCACAAATCGGTGCTCCTCATGGTGGGGGGCCAGCACCGCCACCGCTGCTGGCTCATTAAAGCCCGTCAGATAGAAAAAATCGCTTTCCTGGCGAAAGGGATGCTCCACATCATTGTGCATCACCGCCAGAGGGGCACTGCAAAAGATCGCGGTGCCTTGCCCAATGGCCTCCATCACAGCCTGCCGACGCTGACGATATTCAGATTGCATAACGTTTGTAGGGTTGCATTCTCTAGAAGGGATAGCTTAACACCTCAATCCGCATTCCGCTGCTCGGTAGACTAGACGGCTGCAAGCTAATCGTATCGCCGCTGCGATTGACCGGTGTGCTTGACATCAGCGAGAGAAACTGATCAAGGGCGACGATGTCGCAAGCCTCGTCATCAGCGGCCTGGGTACGATATTGAGTTGGGATCACTACCTTAGGTTGCAAATTGCTGACTGTGGCCACCGCATCCTCAGGCGTATAGGCTTTGGGGCCACCGCCCACAGGTAACAGCAGCACATCAGGTCGCCCGATCAAGATTTTATCTTCGAGGGAAATCTCCGCCGCCGCGCCACCCAGATGTACCACCTTGATGCCTGAGTGGGTCCACTGCCAGGCCGTATTGGTGCCAAAGCGACGGCCCCCTTCGCGGTCATGGGGCATACCAATGCCTTGAAAGGTGACGCCGCTTACTTCATACACCCCAGGCTCATCCAAGGTTTGGGTATTTTGATAGGCCCCATCGGTGTAGCCCTCATCAAACAGGCGACTGCTCAATAGAACCAAATCAGCCGCCACGGTGGGTTCGCGATAGCCCTCGGTGCAGCCAATCGGTCGAAATGGATTCGTCAACACACGACGACCGCTGCCGGTAAATAAGAAACACGTGTGCCCCAAGGATTTGATCGTCAAAGGGCCTGACTGGGCCTGCACCGACTGCCAGGTGGAGGCAATTCCCAACCCTAACGTACTCACAAACGATGCGCTGGCATATTTCAGCAGTTGCCGCCGTCTCATAGCTTTCTCACACCAAATACAGATTAAAGGGCAATCCTCCCATAGGAAGGTCACTGTCGTCTCTCGATAGGGACAGTTTATGGGCCGGTATTCTCAGCCTTTCTTTAATCCTAAATGGAGATGGGTGCAAAGTGGGGACCACCCTATAGTAGTTCTCGGTTGAGACAAATACATTCAGAACACTATGCCATTTTTAACTCAACCCATAACGGGCGATGATCTGAGCCCGTACTCGGACCAATGGTGCGAGTCTGGGTTTTAATCGCAGGGCTATGTAAGCAGTGATCGATAGCAATTTGAAACGGCCAGGCCAAATTGGCAGGCCAGGTGGTTTGCCAGCCCCACCCATCTTGAGAATTGCTCAGACCACTGTGCTTGAGCAGGGTGCGAAATCGGCTCGACCAGGGGGTGGTGTTAAAATCGCCAATCACAATCAGCCGCTGTTGGGCATGCTGACGACTCCAGTCAGCCACAGCCTCAAACTCTATCTGCTGAAATCGAGACGGTCCAGGGTGGAAGGGGCGGGTGATATGCAAACTCAGCACCGTAAACTCAGTATCGCCAAGGGCCAGCGTCGCGGCCAAGAGCGGACGGGTGGATCTTTCTGGCAGGTGTAAAAGTTGGGTATCTTTGACCGTCAAGGGTTGACGGGGTGAGACCGGCAGAAATATGGCACTGCCCTGGGAGTTGTCTTGGGGGTGGGCGCGTAGTAGCTGATAATGTTGCAACTGTGTCGTGAGCTGTTGCAGATTATCGGGCGTGACTTCTTGCAGGAGTAAAATATCCGCCGCTTGCGAGTCAAGAGCCTGAATGGCCTGATCCACATTTGACTTGGTGTGGTCGATGTTGGCATGGAGCAACCGAATCGTCGCAGCGCCTTGGAACGGCGCTTTAGATAACACAGGCAAGTCGGGCCACTGTAAAAATAGGGGTGGTAAAAATAAGGGGGGGAAAAACAGGGGTAACACCAGGGCCAAATTAATTGCCAGTGGGCATAGCCAAATCAGATACCAGCGCCGACGCAGACCTAACCCAATCCCTATCGCAATCAACAATATCAAAACATATTGCAAACGCGGATGATCAAGTAACTCAAACCGCCACCACAGGGAACCGGCTAGACCCAACAGGGTGGCAAGGGTAGCCCCACCCGCAAGGACAAAAATTAAGCTAATCAGAACCCGGTAAATCCCCTTCATGCGATCTGATCAGGCTCTGGGTTATTGCTGTTTTGAACGAAAAACTCAACCGTGCAGGTGGCGGAGATTTTCTTTTTGCTTTTGAACTGGGTGCCAATCTCGACCTCTGACGCGGTGAGGGCGGCATTACCAAAGGCGACCTTCTGGCTGGTGACGTTGACGATGACAAACGCCCTGGCCGCTTCGATTTCTGAGGTGGCGGTCTCGCTGACTCTTAAAATTCCATGTTTCATGGGGATTGCTTCAACAGGCGACGGCGGCATTCCGCAATCCTCAAGCCTCTTTCCTCAAGCCTCGATATCAGGCTCAATCCCCTGAGCCCTCAGCTGGGCTTTTAATTGCGTTAGCTGCTGTTCTGCCTGGGTTGCGCGTTCTTCAGCAGAGGGGATCAACTCGCCTTCAGGGGTAAAAAATCGAAGTTTATTATTATGCAGCCCGATGTATAAACCTAACTCCTCACTCCAACACTGATTGTCAATCGCTTCGATGGGCTGATAAAGACCTCGAATCAAGCTGAAGCCCTTTAACTCAAGCGTAGCGGGGTCAAACCAAAAATACTCTGGCGTCCGAAAGGTATCTTGATATAGCGCTTTTTTGGTTACCCGATCGACTTGGGCCGTCGAGTCAGACAAAATTTCGAGAATAAAGTCAGGGTACCGCCCCCCCTCTCGCCATACGACCCAGCTTTTGCGATCTTTTTTATCGGTGTCTTTGACAACGAAAAAATCGGGACCTCTGAAATTACGGGTGGTAATTTGCTGGGCGTCGTAATAAACCGTGAGGTTACCGGACACGTAGACATTATCTTGGTCGCGCCACCACCACTTGAGCAGCTGTATCAGCAAATCGATCTGTTCGCGATGCAGGTCTGATTCCAAGGGGGGTTCGTCACTCCACAGTTCACCGGCAGGCGGGCGGATGTCTTCACCGTCTTCGAGAAAAGCTTGTTGTAAGTCAGTCGCCTGAGCCATGGGGTAGCCCTCTGCCACGCTGCTTTTAGCTTAGCAGGGTCAGAAATAGCTGACAGGAAGGGTGAGGTTTTTGCGATCGCACTGATTGTATTGCGATCGCACCGACTGAGGGAGAGTGCGATCTCACTGGCTAAGAAGTGCCTTCAAACTAGAGATTGCCTTTACACTGGTAGCTACAGACAGCGTTACCAATCACGTCTACTGCTATATGCTCGAAGTTATTGAAATTCCCGTTGAGCTAACTCAATTTCAACTACCTCAAGCTGTGCAAGCGCGGCTTCAGTTTTTGCTGGACCATCAAGATGAGGGCAATGTCCTATCCCAGACGGAACGCCAGGAAGCGGAAGGGTTAGTTGAGGTGGCAGAGTTTTTGTCTTTACTGCGTTTGAGATCGCACCGTGTCATCAAGCAGGCGTAAATGGCGACCATTCCAGCTGCTCTCAGACGATTTGTAATTCGGAGAGCCGAAAATCGGTGCGAGTATTGTGGAATATCCCAAGCAGGGCAAGTTGCCACTTTTCATATTGATCACATCATTCCTGTCATAGCAGGAGGTCAAACTATCGCTGATAATTTGGCACTGGCTTGTGTGTCTTGCTCTTTGCGTAAGGGAGCACGTCAGGGAGTAACTGATCCGGAAACCCAAGAAGTGGTCCTAATTTTCAATCCACGTCAGCAAGTATGGAAAGAGCATTTTCGCTGGGATGAAAATCAAGTTATAGGTCTGACCGCGATAGGGCGTGCCACTATTGAAGCGTTGGATTTGAATCGTGCGATTATGCTGGCGATTCGGGCAGAAGAGGAATTGATTGGACGGCATCCACCGCCGTGATTTTGAGATCGCACCGACTGAGGGAGAGTGCGATCGCGCTGACTGATTCTGCAATTATCCTTAGCCTGGTCGTCGAGCACACTAAAGATGGCGGGAACCCCAACGACAGTGATCCGGATTAGTTGTGTTGACAAAGTTGGATGGGGCTCACTCAAGCAGCCGATTTAAAGGCACTCCCTAATAACCCCATCACCCCTCCAACTCATCAGGGTCAATCCCCGCCGCCCTGAGCCGCGCCGCCAATACCTCAGCCCGCTCTGCCCCAGTCAGATAACCTTGCCAGTCTCATCGCCCCACCTCAAACAGGTACCCGGCACCGTCTCAAACTCGCCTTCCCAAAGCGTGAGCCTAGCCCAACCGACGCTAACCAAATACCTGTAGGTGACTCTGCCATCGGCTCATATACTGCCGACGACTTAAAGGTGGACTTTTTTGAGTGCGCTGCGCGGGTGAGTGGGTGAGTGCGCTGCGCGGGTAGCTAATTGTCTGATCACAAGCTAACGCTCAGTCGCGGCTTCCTTCTCAAAATCAACCTTGTCATATAGATCAGCTAATCCAATCTCAAACGCAACCGACGATAGCGTCAGCACCGCCTCAGCGCCATCATATTCAGAGAAAATCCACTTGCGATTATCTGTTTTAACGTAGTGCTCAACATGCATTGCATACTGATCAATCAGCACATATTCCTGGAAGCTGGGGATTGTCCGGTAGGCTGCAAATTTACCACTACGGTCATAGGCTTCGGTTGATTTTGAGAGCACTTCCGCAATGATCAGCGGATTTGTTAGCGTATCGCGCCGGTTTGGGGCGTACTCAAGCGGTTGGGCAATCACCATCACGTCGGGATAGGTATAAATCCGTCGTTTAGGAATTTGAAGCCGCTGATCGCTAGCAAAGACGTCATAAGGTTGACGCTTGAGGCCAAAGTTTAAGCTACTTGCCAGGTTTAAGGTGATTTTGCTGTGGTTGGGCGTCCCCCCTGACATTAGGATGATGTCTCCGTCGATATATTCGTGCCGCTCCTGCGACTCGACTTCAAAAGCTAAGTATTCTTCTGATGTATAGTCATGCTTTTCGAGTGCTTGTACCATCCTGAGCCCTCAGCAATACTTTGAATATGTCCAAAATAGCGCATGTTTCAAAGCCGCTAGCCTATGCCGCCACCTTGACAGACAAGCTCACCAAAAAATTCTTTAGCAACTGCATGCCCGATTGGGTCAACACACTCTCCGGGTGAAACTGCACCCCTTGAATGTGGGGATATTTCTTATGCCGCACGCCCATAATCGTGCCATCCTCAACCCAGGCGGTAATCTCCAACACGTCTGGGCAAGTGGCTTTCTCAATCACCAGACTGTGGTACCGGGTCGCCGTGAATGGATTATCTAGCCCCTCAAACACACCAACGCCTGTGTGATGAACCAGGGAGGTCTTGCCATGCATGAGCTCGGGAGCTGAGGTGATTTTGCCGCCAAACACCTGACCGATGGCTTGATGGCCCAGGCAGACACCCAGAATAGGGACTGTGGGGCCAAGCTCATGCAAAATCTCTAAAGACACGCCGGAGTCGTCAGGGGTGCCAGGGCCGGGAGAGATTAAGATGCCGTCGGGCTGCTTTTGCTTAATGTCGTCCAGGGTAATTTGGTCGTTGCGATACACCTCGATGTCACTGGCGACGGGTAGCGTTTGCCCTAGCTCACCCAGATATTGCACCAGGTTGTACGTAAAGCTGTCGTAATTGTCGATGACTAAAATCAAGCGTTGACCCTACCCTGACGAATCGATCAATAAATCGCCATCAATGACGAGACGTGCGGGATGTAAATAAACAGGGCAATGACGACGGCTGCGATCGCAGCAATCAGCACAGCACCCGCCGCACAATCTTTACAGATTTTAGCTAACTCGTGATAGGTTTGCCCGACGGTTAAGTCAACCAGCGACTCAAGGGCCGTATTTAGCAACTCCATCACCAGCACCGCGCCAATGGTCAGGCAAATGATCGACGCCTCAACCGTGCTGATTTTGAGCAAAACCCCGAGCGTAAACGCCACGATACCAATGCCCGTGTGGATTCGAAAATTTCGTTGGGTCTTAAATGCGTAGGAAACCCCTGCCCAGGCATAGCGAAAGCTGCTGAACAAATCGGGGGCCACCTGCCACGCAGCCAGGCGATCTGGCTGACGAATGGACTTAGACGTTGTCTTTTGCAGCTTGGGAGTAATAGACATGGGCAAATTTTTACGCATAGCTGGGGCAATCCACTGGCTAAGAACCTAACCTCCTAGTTCTAAAGAAGGTATGTCCTAACCGATAAGTTCCCCAAGGATTCATCAAGGATTTGCGTTATGTTAACGCCAGTCAAAGATATCTGACTGTATCTTACCTATCGACTTGTCTTTATGAGATCAGCATAAGTAAGGTTGTTTGCTCAGCTAACATGCCTTGCAGACTTGATTCGTCAGGGTGATCCCACCCTAGCAAGTGTAGCAAGCCGTGGCTCGCCAGCCAGGTCAGTTCTTGTTTAACAGGATGCCCTTGTTCAGCAGCCTGACGAACGGCTGTGTCGACAGAAATAACAATGTCGCCCAAATTTAGGGGCATTTGCTGATAAATATCTTGATGCCCTGGCAGGGCTGTCTCCAGTGCTGCAAACGCCAGCACATCAGTGGGTTTATCTTGGTGGCGATAGGTCTGATTGAGCTGTTGAATGCCAGTATCATCGGTGAGCATCAGGCTCAGCTCGTAAGCATTGATCGGGGATAGTTGCAGGGAAGACAATTGAGGCAATAGGGCCATGAGCCATTGCTCAAACCACCCTTTCCAGGTGTCAAAGGTGAGCTGAGCCGTTGAGCCATCTAAACCACGAACAGATTCGAGGCCATCTACCATTAGCTCCAAGGCCAGTGCCCCATTCGCAGAGGGCTGACTCAAATTGTCGTTTGACATAGTCAGATGCAATTAGGTCTATCGGGTCAGGTAGGCCAGCCCAATCAGCAGGCCCAGCAGCCCGGTGGCCGTTAGCGAAAAATGAAACAGAGATTTACCGCCTTTTTTGACCATGTTGCGCATGGCGAGTTTGACATAGCTTGGAGGGGGTTCTTGGGAGTTTGGGGTAGAGGTTTCGGGGGTAGGAGAAGGGTTGGTCATAGGGGTTTTTGGATTTTTTGGGATAGCGAAGGCAGGGGAGCAGGGGAGGCAGAGGGGGCAGGGGAGGCTTAGATACAAGGGTGGGCATTGCCCACATAACAAGGACTTACACCGATGCTGTCTCCTGCACTACTTGATTTTCCTGCCTGAGCAGGGCCTGGATAAAGGTATCTAAATCGCCATTCATGACGTCATTGATGGCGGTGGTTTCTACATTAGTGCGCAGGTCTTTGACCATTTGGTAAGGGTGAAAAACATAGTTACGGATCTGGTTACCCCAGGCGGCTTCAACCATGTCGCCGCGGATGTCAGCGATTTGTTGGGCGCGTTGCTCTTGGGCGATGACCAGCAGCTTGGCTTTGAGAATCGCCATGGCTTTTTCACGGTTTTGGAGCTGCGATCGCTCCTGGGTACAGCGGACCGAAATGCCGGTGGGCAGATGGGTAATGCGCACCGCAGTCTCGACCTTGTTGACGTTTTGGCCCCCGGCCCCGCCCGAGCGAGAGGTTTTGATCTCCAGGTCTTTTTCAGGAAGGTCTAGCTCAATGTCGTCATTGAGAATCGGCATCACCTCTATCCCAGCAAAACTAGTCTGGCGCTTGCCGTTGGCATTAAACGGCGAAATCCGCACCAGCCGATGGGTGCCCTTTTCGGCCTTGAGGTAGCCGTAGGCATAGCGGCCTTCAATTTCTAACGTGGCAGATTTGAGGCCAGCTTCATCTCCCTTGGACTCTTCGACCAAATGCAGTTTATAGCCGTGCTGTTCGCACCAGCGGGTATACATCCTCAACAGCATCTCAGCCCAGTCTTGGGCGTCGGTGCCACCTGCCCCAGCATTAATGGTCAGCACCGCACCGCTTTTATCGTAGGGACCCGATAGCAGCTGCTGTAGCTCCCACTGGGCTAACTCCTGATTAAGATTAGTAACCGTATTTTTAGCCTCGCTCCACAGCGATTCGTCGGCGTCGACCTCAAGCAGCTCAACGATGGCCTGGGTATCTTCGAGACTGGTTTCCCAACTGGTTAACTGATCGAGATATGACTTGTAGTCATTTAGCTCTTGTAGCGTCTTTTGAGCCTGGTCCTGGTCATCCCAAAAATCAGGCTGGGAGGCAACTTGCTCAAGATCGTGAATTTTGGCTTTGATGGCGGGCAAGTCAAAGATATTCCTGGGTTTTACCCAGGCGCTCAGTTAGCAAATCAACTTCTCGCTTCAAATCAGACAGGTCTAGCATTAGGAGACTTCGGACGTAGGAGCTTTCTTATTTATATAGTATCGGGCGAAGTTGGGTTATTGCTATGGGGTAGTGGGTAGTGGGAATTGGGTAGTGGGAATTGGGTAGTGGCCCGTTCCCATTTTCCGTGATAACAATCACCAAGCTTGTTTGATATGGCTCAACGACAATCAATTTCGCTTGATTCTTAGTGTCTTTTTTTACGAATTTCTCCGTTAAACTTCGTTATTTAATCGAAAAAGTTGGTGAGATTTTTGACTCAGCGGATTTACGGATGACTTTGGTGTAAAGCCTTGTGGGCTTTGTTTTTAACTCGGCACCAAGAAAGGTTGCTGTTTTTACTGCGCCTGTGTTTACACGGAAAGTTTCCAGAAGCTTATTTTTACACTCCCGTGATCCAACGATGGTGACTTGCGGTTCACATCCTGAAAATGGAATTCAAATCACGATTTTGAATTGCTCTGATACAGGATACTCCGCAAGATATGGCTACTCAAATTTCGTCCCTTCGTTCCCGCGGCATGGAGCTGCTGATGGCTTATAAGCACAAGCCTTCGATCAAGTTGCGTAATGATCTGGTGCGCTTGAATGCTGGCTTGGTTCGCAAAATTGCCCATCGGGTCAGCCACCAGTGCTCTGAACCCTATGAAGATCTAGAGCAAATTGGTTACCTGGGTCTCATCCGCGCGATTGAGCGCTTTGACCCCAGTCAGGGCTGTGCCTTTAGCTCCTTTGCAGTGCCCTACATTCGCGGTGAGATGCTTCACTTTCTACGCGATCGCGGTACTACCGTTAAGATTCCCCGTCGGTGGCAAGATCTACAAAAAGAGAGCCAAAAACGTCAGGCTGAGTTGCTACGCAAGTATGGTCGTCAACCTTCTGACATTGAGATGGCTGAGGCGCTCACCATCTCGGTAGACGAATGGCGTCAGGTCAAACTGGCAAATAAGAACCGGATGCCCCTGAGCCTGGATGCCACGGTTTCTCACCAGATTGATTCGACCATCACCTTAGGTGATACCTTGCCAGATGCCCACTATCAGCTGTTGCAAGTCCTCGAAGAAGATCGCCAGCAGATCCAACGGGCCATGGGCCAACTCGAAGAAAAAACCCGCTCTGCCATTGAGTATGTGTTCTTTAAGGGGCTCTCTCGTAAGGAAGTTGCTGAACGGATTGGGGTTAGCCCCATGACGGTGACCCGTCGCATCCAGCGCGGTGTTGAGCAGATGGTGGCCTTCTTGCAGCCCCAATTGATGCAAACTGATCCTTAGGAGCAGAGCAACTTTTAGGGCTTGAGCTTTAAGTTTTGAGTTCTGTTCCTGAGTCTGGCTGGAGTTCTTGAGAAGTCGTCAATCCGCTGTAGCCATGCAGCGAAGTATCAGACATAAATTTAGGTAAGTAGTAGTAGTAAAGTAGGTGCAGCCCACTGCGCCTACTTTTTTTATTCCTCAGCACCGATGACCTCAGATGCTGCTGCCAAGTTTCAGGCTTTGCAGACTCACCTTAAAGATTGCTGGCAGTCGATTGATCAGTTTGATCGGCAATCGCGTCAGATTGTGGTGGTGCCCTCCCTCAGCTTAGATCAAGAAGAGTTAACCAAAATCGATGGGGTGCATCATTACGAAGAACGGTTGCTGTGTACCCTGTTGCATTTGCGCAATCCTAAGACTCAGCTGATTTATCTGACTTCGCAGCCCCTGCACCCCAGCATCGTTGACTATTATTTGGAGCTGCTACCGGGGATTCCCAGCTCCCATGCGCGACATCGTCTGACGATTTTGTCGACCTACGATGCCTCACAGCGATCGCTTACGGCTAAGGTGTTGGCCAGACCTCGACTGGTAGAGCGGGTTCGGGTCTGTCTGACACCGGGGGAAGCATACCTAACCTGTTTTAATGCCACCGCTTTAGAACGATCACTGTCTTTACAGCTGGGCATTCCGCTGATGGCGTTGGATCCCGATTTGCTCTACTGGGGCACCAAAAGTGGCAGCCGCGAGATTTTTGCGACCTGCGGCATCCCCCATCCTGACGGCAGCGAGCTGACCTACAATGCCAAAGATTTGGCTGAGGCGACGGCGGCACTTTGGGAGCGACAGCCTGACCTTGAGCGGATTGTGATTAAGCTCAATGAGGGGTTTTCTGGCGAGGGTAATGCCCTACTGCACCTAGCCTCACTGGCCTCGGTTGCGCCCGGCGAGGGCGGCCATGCTCAGCGGGTGGCGGCGATTCAGGCTGAGTTTGAGCATCTGCGATTTCAGTGTGCAACCGAGACCTGGACCCATTTTGGGGAGAAGGTGGCGGAGCTGGGTGCGATCGCAGAAGCTTTCATCGAAGGCAACGAAAAACGCTCCCCCAGCGTACAGGGGCACATCACCCCCTATGGCACCGTCGAGATTCTCTCTACCCACGACCAAATCTTAGGGGGGCCCGACGGTCAAATCTTTTTAGGCTGTACTTTTCCCGCGGATGCCAGCTACCGCCTTGCCCTGCAAGAAATGGGGCAAAAAGTGGGCGAAGTCCTCGTCGCCAAGGGGGCATTAGAGCGCTACAGCGTCGATTTTATCGCCGTCCATCAGCCAGAAAATCCCCAAAGACCCTGGCAGCTCTATGCCATTGAAATCAATGTACGAAAAGGGGGCACCACCCATCCCTTTATGGCCCTCAAAATGCTCACTGACGGTCGCTATAACCTGACCGACGGCCTGTTTTACACCCAGCATGGCCAGCCCAAGTTTTACCGCGCCACCGACAATCTGCAAAAACCTGCCTACCGTGGCCTGCTGCCCAACGACCTGATGGACATCATCATGGTCGAGCAGCTGCACTTCAATGCCATTGAGGGGGTAGGAGCGGCCTTTCACCTGATGGGCTGCCTGTCGGAATACGGCAAGCTGGGCCTGACCTCGATTGGCAATACCCCAGAGCAGGCCGAGCGGATTTATCAGCGAGTGGTGGCAGCGTTGGATAAAGAGACGCAGTGAAGAAGACGCGGAGATTGGGCGCTATAATCAGCCGCTACCGTCCCTTAAGTGCCCGATCAATATCCCGCTTCTCCTGCTTACGCTTAAGGTCTTCTCGCTTGTCATGGAGCTTTTTACCTTTACCCAGGCCGATACTGACTTTGACATAACCCTTCTTGAGATACATTTTCAGAGGTACCAGGGTGAGTCCTTTTTGTTCGACTTTGCCGATCAGTTTGCGAATTTCTTCTTTGTGCAGCAAGAGGCGGCGAGTCCGGCGCGGGTCGTGGTTGTAAGCCTGGTTGGTCATGCTGTGGGGTGAGATATGCACGTTTTGCAGCCAC
>JBCBQD010000120.1:0-16482 GCA_039820425.1 Cyanobacteria bacterium J06635_1 | reverse complement strand
AAACGGTATCTTCCGATTAAGAAGGATTTAAGGCGCGCCAAACTTCATGGGATCTTAGAAAGATCGCCCGCTACATTTATATTGGCTTTATCATGGTTGCGGGAATCCATCACGTAGGTAGCTGCATCTCATGAGTGTAGAAGTTTGGCCCGGTCGTTCTCATCCCCTGGGGGCCCATTGGGATGGCAAAGGTACGAACTTTGCAATTTTTTCTGAGAATGCAGACTCTATTTACCTGTGCCTGTTTGATGAGCAGGGTCAAGAGACGCGGGTACAGCTGCCGGAGGTGACCAACTATGTGTGGCACGGCTACCTGCCTGGGGTGAAACCAGGGCAGCGCTATGGTTATCGCGTCCATGGCCCCTATGACCCAAAGCGGGGCCATCGGTTTAATCCCCACAAGCTACTGATCGATCCCTATGCCCTGGCCCTGGACGGCGATATTGAGTTTGGGCCGGAGCTGTTTGGCTACCCGATGGCGCAATTTGCCAATCGCGATCGCGATCTCGACCGCTCTAATACCGACGATGCGGATAAAGTCCCCAAAGGGATTGTCATTGACACCGGTTTTGACTGGCAGGGCGATCAGTATCCTGATAATCCCTGGCATAAGACCATCATTTACGAAGTCCATGTCAAGGGCTTTACCCAGCTACACCCCGACATCCCGACCGAGCTGCGGGGCACCTATGCGGGGATGGGGCACCCCGCCGCCATTGACCATCTCAAATCTTTGGGGGTGACTGCAGTTGAG
This sequence comes from Cyanobacteria bacterium J06635_1, assembly GCA_039820425.1. Lineage (GTDB taxonomy): Bacteria > Cyanobacteriota > Cyanobacteriia > Phormidesmidales > Phormidesmidaceae > SIO4C1. Next base: position 15,728 of record JBCBQD010000120.1, on the reverse strand, counting down.
CTGCTGCCGGTGCATCATTTCAACGCCTACCCTGGCCATTTGGTCTCCACCGGGCTGCGCAACTACTGGGGCTACGACTCTCTGAATTACTTTGCCCCCTATGCGGGTTATAGTGCCTCGGGCAGCTGTGGTCAGCAGGTTAAGGAGTTCAAAGACATGGTTAAGGCCCTCCATGCCGAGGGCATCGAAGTGATCCTCGATGTCGTCTATAACCACACGGGCGAGGGCAACCATCTGGGGCCGACCCTCTCGTTTCGGGGCATCGACAACGCTGCCTACTACCGCCTGGTAGAAAACGGCCTGCGCTACTACATGGACTTCACTGGCTGTGGCAACTCCATGAATGTGCGCCACCCCCAGGTGCTCAAGCTGATTATGGACAGTCTGCGCTACTGGGTGCAGGAAATGCACGTCGATGGGTTTCGGTTTGATTTGGCCTCGGCCCTGGCCCGTGAACTGTTTGAGGTAGACAGTCTGGCGGCGTTTTTCGACATTATCCATCAGGACCCGATTCTCTCCACCACTAAGCTGATTGCCGAACCCTGGGATCTGGGGGAAGGGGGCTACCAGGTGGGTAACTTCCCGCTGCTGTGGTCAGAGTGGAACGGCAAATATCGCGACACGATGCGCGACTTTTGGCGCAACCAGCACTGTCGAATTGGGGAATTTGCCTTTCGCCTCACCGGCAGCTCCGATCTTTACCAGGCCAATGGTAAGCTGCCCCATGCCAGTATTAATTTCATCACCGCCCACGACGGGTTTCCGCTCAATGATCTGGTCAGCTACAACGAAAAACACAACGAAGCCAACTGCGAAGGCAACCGCGATGGTGAGAGCTATAACCGCTCCTGGAACTGCGGCGTCGAGGGCGAAACCGACGACCCAGATATTCTCACCCTGAGAGCCCAGCAGCACCGAAACTTTCTGGCGACGCTCTTTCTCTCCCAGGGGGTGCCGATGATCCTGGGGGGTGACGAGATGGGCCGCACCCAGGGGGGCAATAACAATGGCTACTGCCAGGATAGTGAAATTTCCTGGTTTGATTGGGGGTTGCAATTACAAAATGAAGCCCTCGTAGACTTCACCCGTCAACTCATCGCGTTCCGCCAACAGCACCCCGTATTCTGCCGACGACAGTGGTTCCAGGGTCGCCAAATCCATGGCTCGGGCGTCGTTGACCTGGGCTGGTTTAACCCAGACGGCACTGAGATTAGCGACGAAGACTGGCAAGAAGCTGAAGTCAAAGCCATCGGTGTCTTTCTCAATGGGGAAGAACTGATTGCCCCCGATGAGCGCGGCTGCCGCGTCATTGACGACAGTTTTTTGTTGTTCTTCAATGCCTACTCCGACGTGCAGGAGTTTATCATTCCAGAGGTGTTTGAGCGCAAAGCATGGCGCGTCCTGATTGACACCAAAGAAGAAAATGGTTTTGTCGAGGATGGCAAAGTCTATAACCAAGATCAGCAGGTCCCCGTCGCCGCGCGATCGCTGATGCTGTTGTGCTGCCCCCACTGTTTCGACACCTCAGTAGACTGCGATATCGGCAAAGCATAGAAACCGGGTTTCTGGCCTAAACCTAAAAGCCCAGGTACACCGCCAAAAGAAACCCGGTTTCTAGCGGCAACCAATTTTCTCCTCGTCTCCCCGTCCCCTTCGTCTTGGGCGAGGAGACATCAACCCCTTCGCCCTTCGCCCACTACCCATCACCCACCACCCACTACCCACTACCCCCTCCCCATGTCCACCTACGACAAAATTTACGCTGTAGTGCGTCAAATCCCCTACGGCAAAGTCGCCACCTACGGCCAGGTCGCAGAGCTAGCCGGTCTCTTTGGCAAACCCCGCGTGGTGGGCTACGCCCTCTATCGCGTCGCCCCCGATGACGATGTCCCCTGGCATCGCGTGATTAATGCGAAGGGCGAAGTCTCCCAATCCGCCTTTCGCGACGGCAACGACGACTTGCAGCGCGTTTTACTCGAGGAAGAAGGGGTTGTGTTTGAGAAAAACAAAGTGAATTTCACCCAATATCGCTGGCAGCCCCCCAAAGAGATGATCGAGGCAATCGATTTGGAATTAGGGGACTGAGCAAGGCCCTTCTAAGGCGAAGGAAGCTGCTCAATTTTGGAAAAGGCGATTAAGGAAGTCGCATTACTGATAATTGAATATCTGAGGTAAACCACTGGTTTGACCAGTGGTTTACCTCAGATATTCAACTAGTGCGATCGCACCCACCCAATGAAGCATAGCGGCCCTTAGAATTTAGAATAGGCGGACAATTGCCCTGAGACATCATGCCTCGATGGTTTAACACAGCGGGTCCTTGCAACCCCAGCAAACACTATATGCTGTCGCCGACGGAGCGACTGCCCTCGTGGGCGCGGCTGATCGATCAAGAGAGCTATTTTGTGCTCCATGCGCCCAGGCAAACTGGGAAAACCACCGCGATGCTCGCTTTGGCTGAGCAGTTAACCCAGAGCGGTCGATATGCCGCAGTTGTGTTGTCCGTTGAAGTAGGAGCCCCCATCACTCAAGACCTTGATCAAGCTGAGCAGGCTATTTTAAGCGCCTGGAAATGGACCGCTCAGGTACGGTTACCCCGTGAACTGCACCCCCCGGAATGGTCCCAGCTGGAACCAGGGGCCCGGCTCAGGCAAGCCTTACAGCAGTGGGCTCAAATATCCCCGCGTCCGCTCGTGATTTTTATAGATGAAATTGACGCTTTGCAAGATGATGTCCTCCTGTCAACCTTGCGACAGCTCCGGGATGGCTATCCCAATCGCCCTGAGGCCTTTCCACAATCGGTCGCGCTGGTGGGTCTTCGTGATGTCCGCGATTATAAAGTCGCCGCAGGGGGGAGTGGTCGGCTGAATACGGCCAGTCCATTCAACATCAAGGTCAGATCGTTTACGTTGCGAAACTTTACGGTGTCCGAGGTCGGCCATCTTTACGCCCAGCATACGCAAGATACCGGCCAAGCTTTCACGGCTGCTGCTCAGCAGCGAGCTTTTGAGCTGTCTCAGGGGCAGCCCTGGTTAGTGAATGCCCTGGCTAAAGAAGCTGTCGAGGAGTTAGTGAATGACGCCTCTGCTGAAGTGACTGCTGATCTGATTGAACAGGCGAAAGAGCATTTGATTCAGCGCCAAGATACTCACTTAGACAGTCTGGCAGAGCGGCTGCGCGAAAGTCGTGTGAGGACCATTATTGAGCCCATGATAGCGGGGCAAGATTTAGGTAATGTAGCGCCCGATGACATCCAATACGTTTTAGATCTAGGGTTATGTCGCCTCGACGAGCGAGGCGGGTTGGTGATTGCCAATCCGATTTATCGAGAGATTTTGCCCAAGATGTTAGCCTTCACAACTGTTGCCTCATTAGCCTATGTCAATCCAACCTGGCTAACACCAGCGGGACAGCTAGATGTGCAACAGCTACTCAATTCTTTTTTAACTTTTTGGCGGCAGCATGGGCAGCCGCTTTTTGCCAGCGCTCCCTATCACGAAATTGCGCCCCATATTGTCTTGATGGCTTTTTTGCACCGAGTTGTCAACGGCGGTGGCACCCTGGAACGGGAATATGCCATTGGGACGGACCGTTTAGACTTGTGTTTGCGATATGGCGAAGTCACCCTTGCTATGGAGCTTAAGGTTTGGAGAGAGGGGCGACCTGACCATCTTGAGGCTGGACTAAAACAGTTAGATAAGTACTTGGCTGGGCTAGGGCTAGACCAAGGGTGGTTGGTGATTTTTGATCGTCGCGATCAAGCATTATCCATTGCTGAGCGGACCATAACTGAGGCAGCAACTACCTCCAATGGGAGACAAATCACGGTTATTCGAGGCTAACTCAGCATTATTCAGGATCACGGTTCAGGGTTACGCTCTCGATGAGCCAGCGGCTGATGGCCCCGTCGTCTTCGGTGTGCGATTCTACCCAGGTTTCGGTGGGTACAGTATTCAGGATAGGAAGCGGGTTCACCATAGCTTACCCTAGACCTCTGGCAGTAATTTGATCCTAATATGCTCTATCTTAGCGGTGAGGCTAGACGAGGTGTTACGGTCTTGCTCCATGATTTTGGCTTGAGGTGGAAAATGCAGTGTCTAATAAGCTGGCTCAGTTCCCCTAAGGAATTTAAAGTGAGGGCGATCAGAAAGCTCATTTCCCAGGGCAAAGGGCTCAAACCAAAGGCCCTCGCCCTGAGCTGTTTGCTTGCCTTGCTGCTTACCAGCTGCACCCTTCCCCAGGTCAGTGCCGAGGAGCGCCTGTTCCTCGATCTGTCTGCCGACTTTTTGGGTGAATACGCCCTACCCAAACAGACCTTTGACAATATTCCCGTGGGGGGGCTGTCTGCGATCGCATACACGCCTCAGCAGGATCGCCTCTATGCGCTGTCCGACGATCGTCAGGAACCCCGCTTTTATCGTCTCAAGCCCACCCTGCGTGACAATCAAATCCAGGCGGTCACCATAGAAAGCATGACCTTGCTCAAGGATGCGGCGGGTAATCCCTATGGCAAAGGTCAGCTAGACCCTGAGGGGATCGCCCTGACGCCGCGCAATACGGTGATTATTTCCAGCGAGACGTCACCCGAGGGGCGCAACCTGCCCTTTATCGGTGAGTTTGACCGGACAACCGGACAGCTTCAGACCCCCTTTCGGATTCCTGAACGCTACGTGACGGATGCGTCGGAGGAGATATCCCAAACCAAGGGCGCACAGACCAACCTGGGTTTAGAGGCCCTGACGATCAATGCCGCTCCGGGAACTGCCAGCTATACCGAACCCTTTCGTTTATTTGTGGGCACCGAGGGGCCGCTCCTGCAAGATATGGATGAGGACCCTGACATTCCCTTCAAAAATCGGGTTTTGCACTATCTCATCGGTCAAAATCAGTCCACCCTGATCTCAGAGCACTGGTATTCCATGGATGAGTCGCCCCTGGGGGCTGTGCTCAATGGCCTCTCAGAGCTGCTAGTGCTTGATCCGGGTGGCCACTTTTTAGCCCTGGAGCGGGCGTTTGGGCTGCAGGGCTTTTCGGTTAAGCTCTATCAGCTGGCGAGCGGGGGGGCAAGCGATGTCAGTGAGATCGCAACCCTCAAAGGCGACACTAGCAGCCTCACCCCCATCCAAAAGCAAATTGTGCTGGACTTAAACAACCTCGACATCACCCTCGAAAACTTAGAAGGCATGACCCTGGGGCCTCGACTCAGGGACGGCAGTCAGAGCCTCATTTTGGTGAGTGACGATAACTTTGACGATCTTCAGCAGACCCAGTTTTTGCTGTTTAGACTCAATGGGCTGGCTTAATCTATGGCTGCGTCAAGCTTCAAATTTCGGTTAGACGAGGTGAGTGGGTGAGTGGGTGATGAGGTCTTTACAACTCACCAGCGCAGCGCACTCACCTGTTCACCAGCGCAGCATACTCACCAGCGTTAGCGCACTCACCTACTTACCAGCGCAGCGTACTCACCAGCGTTAGCGCACTCGCCTACTCACCAGTGCAACGTACTCACCAGCGCAGCGCACTCACCAAACCCGAAAATTTAGCTTTGACCGACCACTATCCCCCCACTCAAAACTCAAAATCGACAACTCTCTACAAAATTTGTCGTTGGATTTTTTGCATTTCCTGACATTTCACGGAACGTACTGATTGTGTACTTATGATGAAGCTGATCGATGTTGTACAAATCACAAATGTAGCCGAGTTGCGATCGCAGATGGCGCTGTAAGCCTCATTATGCAAAGAATTCGCGCTCAAATTCCAGCTTGGATGGTTTAGGTGATCCCTAAACCTGATAGAGTTGAGCGAGTATTAGCAAAGTTTTTGTAAAGAGTGACATGCGAGTCTTAGTTATCGGTGGTGATGGATACTGCGGATGGGCCACAGCGCTCTATCTTTCTAATCGGGGACACGATGTAGCGATCTTAGATAGCTTAGTGCGCCGTCATTGGGACATGGAGATCCAGTCCGAAACGCTGACCCCTATTGCCCCTATTCAAACCCGGCTACAGCGCTGGAAAGATCTGACCGGTAAAGTCATCGATCTTTTCATCGGCGACATTAACAACTACAGCTTCTTGGAGCAGTCGATGCTCGAGTTTAAGCCCGAGGCAGTTGTTCACTTTGGTGAACAGCGTTCGGCACCGTTCTCCATGATCGACCGAGAGCACGCCGTACTGACCCAGGTGAACAATGTCGTTGGGACGCTCAACCTGCTGTACGTCATTCGCGACCATTTCCCGGACTGCCATCTGGTCAAGCTGGGCACGATGGGCGAATACGGTACCCCCAATATCGACATCGAAGAAGGCTACATTACCATTGAGCACAACGGTCGCAAAGATACCCTGCCCTATCCTAAGCAGCCTGGGTCTTTCTACCACCTCAGCAAGGTTCACGACACCCACAATATTCACTTTGCTTGCAAGATCTGGGGCATTCGCGCCACGGACTTAAACCAGGGGATCGTGTATGGCGTCTTGACCGAAGAAACCGGCATGGATGAGTTGCTGATCAACCGTCTCGACTACGACGGTGTCTTTGGTACCGCCCTCAACCGTTTCTGCATTCAGGCCGCCGTGGGTCATCCCCTGACGGTCTATGGCACAGGCGGTCAAACCCGCGCCCTGCTTGATATTCGAGACACGGTACGCTGTGTCGAGATTGCGGTTAACAACCCGGCCAACGCAGGCGAGTTCCGCGTATTTAACCAGTTCACTGAGATGTTTAGCATCAACGACCTGGCCATGCTGGTTAAAAAAGCCGGGACGACCATGGGCCTCGACGTTGAGGTCAAAAACCTTGAAAACCCACGGGTTGAATCAGAAGAGCACTACTTCAACGCCAAGAACACCAAGCTGATCGACTTGGGCCTGGAGCCTCATTTCCTGTCGGACTCGCTGCTTGACTCGCTACTTAATTTTGCAGTCAAGTACAAAGCCCGAGTTGATGAGAAGAAGATCTTGCCCAAGGTCCAGTGGCGCAAGTAGCTTGAATTGTCAAAGTAAGGCCAGCAGGTGTCAGATTAGTCTGAGCTGCTGGTTTTTTTTAGGGAGTCAAGGTTTAACGGGCTGAAATGCTGATGATTTTAGGAGATAGGAGATAGGAGAACAGCCAAATCTTGAATGACTCCTGACTCCTGACTCCTGACTCCTGACTCCTAACTCCTCACAACGCCAGAATTCCCCATTTCTCAGCAGTACATCTAATGTCGTCCAAAATATTGCCAAAAAGCCGCTTTTATGAAACCTTGAGCCTAATCCCTTTTCAGGGTTGAATAGTCATTAATACCTACCTTATTGCCGGGACACATGCGGATTGCCTTATTTACTGAAACTTTTCTGCCCAAAGTCGATGGGATTGTGACTCGTCTCAAACATACCGTCGAGCAGCTCCAAAACCTGGGCGACGAGGTTTGCGTATTTTGCCCTGAGGGGGGATTGAGGGAGTACAAAGGGGCTCAAATCAGCGGCGTTTCAGGGTTTCCGCTGCCGCTGTATCCAGAGCTCAAACTGGCGCTGCCTAGACCTTCGATCGGTGAGGCGATCGAAGCATTTCAGCCCGATTTGATCCATGTGGTTAATCCAGCGGTGTTGGGGTTGGCAGGCATTTATTACAGCCGCAGTCTCGATATTCCACTCGTGGCGTCTTATCACACCCATCTGCCCAAATATTTGGAGCACTACGGGCTAGGGATGTTTGAAGGCATGCTTTGGGAGCTTCTCAAGGCGATGCACAATCAGGCTCGGATTAATCTGTGCACGTCAACTGCCATGCAGGACGAGCTGAGTGACCACGGCATTGAGCGGGTTGAGGTCTGGCAGCGCGGCGTAGATACCGATCTATTTCGGCCTGAGCTAGCCAGCCAGGAGATGCGAACCCGTCTGAGTGAAGGGCACCCAGAGGCACCGCTGCTGCTCTATATTGGTCGCCTCTCGGCAGAGAAAGAAGTAGATCGCATTAAGCCGGTGTTAGAAGCAATTCCTGGTGCGCGGCTGGCGCTGGTGGGGGATGGCCCCCATCGCGAAGAGTTAGAAAAGCATTTTGAAGGCACCTTCACTCATTTTGTGGGCTACCTCGGCGGTGAGGAACTGGCCTCAGCCTACGCGTCTGCCGATGCGTTTATCTTTCCCTCTCGGACAGAAACGTTGGGCTTGGTGCTCCTGGAGGCGATGGCAGCGGGTTGTCCGACGGTGGCAGCCAATGCAGGGGGTATTCCTGATATTGTCACCGACGGAGTGAATGGGTTCTTGTTTGACCCGCTTGATGACGAGGGTGCGATCAAAGCGACTCAACGCCTGCTGGCGGCTCGAGCTGAGCGTGAACTGCTACGCCGTAATGCTCGAATGGAGGCAGAACGCTGGGGCTGGTGCGGGGCAACCCAACAGCTACAGCAGTTCTATGCAAATGTGTTGGCGATGGATATGCCGATGGCAGCGTAAGGGGGAGGTAGAGGGTAGAGGGAATAGGGTAGAGGGTGCAGAAAATTGCTCTGACTCAACCCACTACCCACCACCCACTACCTTTTCTTCTCCTAATCAGAATCGATTGTTTTAATCAGGATTTCTCGTAAATCGGGGTGTAGCTAGCATCAAGTGGACCTGTCTTGTCTAGGATGATTGCTTATGCGCGGGCGTCTGATTTCGTTGGGGTTGTTGGCGACAGGGCTGACTTGGGGGCTGCCCCAGGGGGTTGATTGGCCCCATGCTGTTGCTATTGCACAGGCGTCTGCCCCTGATTCAGTGCCGTCCTCCTTACAGGAAACCGGCGAAAACCAATACTATGGCGCTCAGCTACCGGCGGCGTTGCAGACGTTTCAAACTTTGCTCGATCAGCGAACTGCCGCTGGCGATCAGGTTGGCCAGGCTGCAGCACTCATTTGGCTGGCAAAGGTTCAGCTAGAGCTAGGTCAGTATGATGGGTCAGAGGAACAGGTTCAGCAGGCCCAGGCGATTTATGAAACGCTGCCTGATGGCGCTCTGGGCAAAGCAGAGTCGCTACGATTGCTGGGTCGCATTGCCCTAAATCGTTCGCAGTATGAAGAGGCCAATACCTTTTTAAACCAGGCCCGGGGGATAGAGGCTCCCCTGAGCGAGGGGGGGAATGTTGCAGCCCGCAGCGGTTTAGGGGAAACTTTAATTGCGATTGGGGGGCTTTATAACAACCAGGGCCAGTATGCAGAGGCGATTGAGCCTTTACAACAGGCGCTCGGCATCCACCAAGCGTTGGGCAATCGAGAGCAAGAGGCACTGGCTTTGATCAACCTCGGTCTGACTCAAAATCGCCTCGGAGAGAGTGAAACGGCGCTGGGGTCACTGCAGCAAGCCTTCGCCATCATTGATGCAGATGAGGTTGAGATTCTCAGGGGGGTGACGAATTTAATCCTGGGATTAGTGCAGCATGACCAGGGAGATATTGAGGGTGCGATCGCAACCCTCCAACAGGCCAACACCCAGCTAGTGCAAATCGGCAACCCCAACTTAATTGCGACAAATTTAGAAGTTCTTGCCCAGTTTTACACCGAGACTGGCAATGTAAAATCAGCGCTTGAACTATATCAGCAGGCCCTTGCCCTGCGTGGGCAGACGGGGCAAACCGATCGGCAAATTAACCTGCTGGTCACCATCGGAGGCGTTTATCAACAACAGAGCCAACTTGATGAAGCCCGTCCCTATTGGGAGCGGGCGCTGGCGTTACAACAAAGCCTGTATCCTGGCACTGACGGCGAAGCCACTTTGTTGTATCTAATCGGGTCTACGTATTCTCTGACCGGGCGTGCCGATCAGGCGTTGTCCTATTTACAAGACGCGCTGGCGATTCGCGAAGCGCTGGGCCAGACCGCTGAAGCCGCCCTGCTCTACAGTACACTGGGGTCTGCCTATCTAAATTTGGTCCAATATGAGTCAGCGATTGAAGCCTTTAGACAGGCACTCGCCTTACAAACCACCCTGGGTAATGTCGAGGCGCAAATTGATCTGCTGGACAGCATTGGCCTTATGCAGCGATCGCTCAACCAGCCCCAGGCTGCGCTCGAAACCTACCAACAAGCTGCTGCCCTGACGGAGACCATCGATAATATTTACATTGAGTCCGATGTGCTCAGCAGCATCGCCCTGGCCCATGAGGATTTGGGGCAATTTCCCCAGGCGTTAGAGTTTTATTTGCAGGCCCTGACCCTACACAAGACATATATGGATTCCCTGGCGCTGGAGGAGGTCCCCTACGGCGGCTATATACTCTTCCAGGGGGAAGCAAGCCTGCGCAACAATATCGCCGGTATTTACCTCAGCACCGGAGACTATGAAAAAGCGCTCGAGTTTTATGACGTAGCTTTGGAAATCTCTAAATCCATCGGTGATCGCCTGGCCCAGGCAAAGGCCTTAAACAATATCGGCCAGACCTATGACAATCGGGGGCGCTATGACGAAGCCCTCGACTTTTATCAGCAGGCCCTGACGATTGCCCAAGCCCCACCCGGAAATGATGACTCTGTTGTATCGACCGCTGTCGCGGCCCTGAGACAGGGGGTGACGGCCACGGATCAAACCCTAAGCCAATACCGGGCATTAGAGGCTACGATTACGAGCAACATCGCCTCGGTTTACAACAGTCGAGGGGAGTTTAATCAGGCCCTGACCATTTACGGGGATGTCCTTGAGATTGTCGGACAACTCAACGATAGAGACAGTGAAGGGATTACCCTCAACAACATGGGGACTGTCCATCTGGCCCAGGGAGACTACCCCCAGGCGATTGAGCGCTTAGAACAGGCCGCCGCCATTTTTGATGGGCTGGGTAATCTGGCTGGGCAGTCGCTGGTCACTGACAACATTGGCATAGCCTATGTCAACCTGAGTGAGTATGAGCAGGCATTAACCTATCATCAGCAAGCATTAGCCACTCGCAAACAGATTAATGACCGTGAAGGGGAGGCGATTACCCTGACTAATATTGGCTCCCTCTATCTGGCAAAAGGTGACGCCAACGCGTCTCTGGTCTACTTTGAGCAAGCCCTTAAAATACATCAGGCGATTGGCGATCGAGATTCGGAGGCAACTACCCTCAACAACTTTGGGGTGACTTATTCAGATTTGAGTGAATATGCCAAAGCCCTGGACTATCACCAGCAGGCCTATACAATTCAACAAGAGATCGGCGATCAGGGGGGCAGTGGCCTTAGCTTGATGAACAAGGGCTCTGTCTACCAGATTTTGGGGCAATATGACGAAGCAGAAGCCGCCTACCAGGCCGCCCTGAGTGTCTTTCAGAGGATTGGAGCTAAGGCTGAAATCGCCGCTGCTCTCAACAACCTGGGGACTGTATATGACGATCGCGAGAACTATGAGCAGGCTGCTGATTATTACGAACAGGCCCTAGACTTGCAGCGCACGATCGGCGATCGCACAGGCGAAGCCCTGTCGTTAAACAATCTGGGGGTTACTATCCGAAACCAGGACGACAATGTAGCAGCTCGACAATACTTCGAGGCGTCATTAGCCCTTGCCCAGTCCCTAGAAATTCGTTCAGAAGAGGCGACTGCCCTGAGAAACTTAGGGCAGCTCGAGCAAGATCTTGAGAACTATGAGCAATCGGATGGGTTCTACCAAGAGGCGCTGGGCATTTTTCAAGAAACGGGCAGTCGTGCGGGTACCGCATTTACCCTGGCGGATTTGGGTAGATTGCAGCGCGATCGCAACCAGCCGGAAGTTGCGATCGCATTCCTCAAACGCTCCATCAACATCACCGAAGCGATCCGTCAGGGGCTGACCAGTCTCTCTGCCGAGCAGCAAAAATCCTACGCCGACAAGATTTCTGACACCTACCGTGACCTCAGCGACCTGCTGCTATCCCAGGGACGGGTGATCGAGGCCCAGCAGGTATTAGAGCTGCTCAAGGTTGAAGAACTGCGAGAATATACCCGCAGTGCTGAGGTGATAGAAGGAGAGACTGGGGGTGAGGACGAGATTGCCCTGACCGCGACCGAGCAACAGATTGTTGATCAGTACGGCAGCCTGATCGAATTTGGCCGTCAGATTTATGAATGTCAGCGATCGCAGTGCAGCGACATTGCCGACCTCAGCCAGCAGCAGCGTCAGCTCGTTGCCCAGTATAACGAGCAAGTCAGCACCATTGTTGACCAGATTCGCGAAAACCGCGCCAGCGATGACGCCTTCCGCGATCCGCGCTACCTTAGCCAGAGCGCCCGTGCCATCGTCGATGCCGCGCCTGGCACGGTGCTGATCTATCCCCTGGTGATGGAAGATCGCCTGTGGGTCACGTGGGTCGCCCAGGGCGGCGTGGTCAGCAGTATTGAAGTACCCGTCTCGCAACAGGAACTTGGGGCCAAGGTGCTTGAGTTTCGACAGCTGATCTCCACCCCCCGCTCCAACGTGGCCGAGCTGCAAGCCGTCTCAAAACAGCTCCATGATTGGTTAATGCCCCCCCAACTGAGGGCTGAGCTGGCCGACAATGACATCAATAACCTGGTGTACTCCCTCGATCGCGTCACCCGCTATATCCCGATGGCGGCTCTCTACGATGGCGACAGCTACCTGCTCGAAGACTACGACATCTCCACGGTCCTCTCAGCCCAGCTAACCCAAGTCGATAGAACCCTGCCCCCCGGCTTAGAAGGGGCATCTGTGTTGGCCCTGGGGGTATCTGACTCAGTCAGCGGCTTTTCGCCCCTGCCCAACGTTCCTCAAGAGCTAGAATCCATTGTTAAAGAAGACTCGGGGGATGCCGTCGGGGTTGTGTCTGGCCAGTCTTTCTTAAACAGCGGGTTTAACTTTGATGCTTTGGCTAACAATCTTTTTAATCACCGTATTCTACATCTAGCCACCCACGGCAAGTTTGAATCAGGTGCGCCCAGCGACTCATACCTGCTGCTGGGCGATGAAGGGAAACTGACGCCCAGCGACATTACCACGCTCTATCTGGGCGACACCGATTTGGTGGTTTTATCTGCTTGTGAGACCGCTTTAGGCGGACCTGATGCAGAAGGGGTCGAGATTGCTGGCCTGGGCTATTTTTTCTTAGAAGCCCAGGCCAGCACCGTGTTAGCTTCCCTCTGGCAGGTCAGCGATGCCAGCACTAGCCTACTCATGCAAGACTTTTATGCCAACCTTGCCAACGGGACAGCCGCCGCCCCAGTGACCAAATCCGCCGCCCTGCGTCAGGCCCAACGCTCCCTAATTAACAGTGAATTCTCAGCTGAAGATTTAACGTCTCGTGGCTTCAGTGTGGCCTTTGTGCCCCCTAACCGAGCCGATGGAGATGCCAGCGCAGGGACGTTTAGCCATCCTTTCTACTGGGCACCGTTTATTTTGATTGGGAATGGGAGGTAGTGGGTAGTGGGCAATAGGTAGTGGGTAATAGGATTGTAGGGTGGGTTAAGCCGCCAGGAACAGTAAATCTTAGCCAGTATTTACCTGTTGGCGAACCCACCATCTGAACACACCACAGCCCTAAGCATGGCAAAGATTTCTCACCTAACCGGGTACTGTGCACTAGCCTGAAATGTCGGATACTATTGCGACAACAGAGAAAATATTAAACTTGTCTAGCCCACTTAAATTTTCCATTGATGAGTGTTTCTGTGCAATCTTAGACCAGGCGGAGGTCAGGCGATATGCGGCGACATAGGGGGTTTCTGTTGAGGTTTTTGATGGGCCTGTGGGTTGCATTGTTTGTTGCTTTTCTAAGTTTAATCATGTTCGAAGCTCGAGGCGGTGGCATCGATTTTCCCTTCGCCGGAATTTCGATTCACGCTGAGCCCCAGGCAGCCGTTCACCTGCCTAATCGTATCTTTACTTGTGCAGAAACAGAACAGCAACATCGATGTCAGACAGAGGTTCAAAACCGTCCATTGGTGGTTGTTTTAGAAAAACTGCCGCACGAGATGTCAGATAACTGTCAGGCTCAATATGATGGTCAATTTGTTGACTGCCGGGGGACCAGCATCGATTATGCCCCTTGGACTTCAGAATCATTTGAAATTATCCCCTCTGGGCTGAGCCCTCAACAGCTACGGGCAATCCGTCGCAAGTACTGGGGCGTCAATACGCTGTTGGCCTTGGGGGAGTCAGGCCTGTTTCAAATCAGTCTGTTGCTATCCCTATCGGCCTGTGGGCTTGGCATCTACAGCGTTGCTGGGTTACTTCGGCGGTGGGTGAGTAATAGTATAAACCCCCTGGTCGCCGTTGGCAGTGGCGTTGGCACAGGTTTTATAGTCGGCTGGGTTCTCCTATTAGCACTCCTAGAGTCAGGATTCGTTGATTAAAATTTATCGTAAAAAAGTACAGCCTGTCTCTATTAAGTTGTATCGCTTGGCAAGCCTACGCTTTAATTAATTCAAAGCTAAGTGAGTCAATCACTTCTCCGTTCACCTGGAGAAAGATCCGATGTTCCCCAAGAGATAGCCGCCTGGTTGTCATCATACGCATAGGATGTTTCTTTTTGAGGAGGATTACCTCACCTTTTGTCACCTCAAGCTGTTTGAGTTTAAAGACTTTTTGGGCGTTCTTTTTGCCATCACTCGCAAAGCGCATTAGATAATCAACCAACAGCTTTTGAGTCTTATTTGAGCGAATCTCCAACGAAAATTCAAAGGCCTCACCGACCTTGACTTTGGGGGTGGTGGTAGAAAAATTCATGACTGTAATCTCTGGTTTGTCACCAAACCCCATCAGGGCTAGCGCATTTTGATTGCCCTGCTTAATCAGGGTTCGCAGGGCATGTTTTGTCATAAACCCCATCTCCTGATCTGATTGCTTTTTGCTGGCTGCCCACCTTTGCAGCAGATTAACAACCAAGTCTGAATCAATCTTGCTAATGTCATTGAGATGATTGGCTACTGAGCGCGTCACATAACGAGTTTGGTCAGCATACAGAGCCTCCAAGATCGGGAGGGGTTTTTGGTAATCAGTGATCAGCTTTTGCGACCAGGGCAGTTTGGGTCTTGTGCCTTCACTGGCCCAACGGCGCACGTGGTAATGATCATCCCTCGCGCAATCCGACAGGAAGGCGAAGGTTTCGTTTGGGAAGGCGTTAATAAAATAGCGGATAGCATCTTCAGCGGAGAAGCGCTTGGTGATTTCCTTCAATGCCTGGAGCGAACTATTTAGGTGGTCTGCTGTGCAGCCATAGGTGGCGACAAATAGGGAGAGCGGGGCAAAGATAAAATCCCCAAAATCATCATCTGTTTTATTGGGGTCAAGCTCAGGGGGCATTGAACCTAGAATGATGGCCAATGCCTTGGGATAGTCATCTGGTAAATATCTGTACAGACAGTTTGTAATATGGGCAATACGCTCTTTTAATTCAAGATTGGGAAAAGCAATGACAACATCCTGATGAAATTTTTGTTGCGCGAAATCAGGAAATGCCTGAGAAATCAGCGTCCCTAAATAATCGACTTTTTCTGAGTTAAAGAGCTGGTCTTTAAGCGAAAAGGACGGTTTTGCTTTCACGAATGCAGATTCTCCTGGCGTCGCTTGATCCTTCAAATAGCCTTTTGCTGAAAGTCTACAAAATCATCCAATCTCTGTAAAGCTGTAGGATAGCGCCAGAATGAATGAATCCTGATACTACAGGCCCTCGCACACGAGGCCCAAGGTAACATCATTCATCAACGAACCCAACACCGTTATGAAAGTAAAGATTCAGGCAGTCAGTCTCCTTCAGGGAGCAAAGAAGGAGCAGGGCAACCATGACGAGAGGCTTTTACG
>JBCBQD010000119.1:0-16719 GCA_039820425.1 Cyanobacteria bacterium J06635_1 | reverse complement strand
AAGATATAAATCACTAACACCACCAGGCCCACCGCCTGGATCAGCGTCCACACCACCCGGACCAGGGACTGCTCCACAAACTCGGTGGTGTCAAAGCCGATGCCATACTCCATTCCCGACGGAAACTCCTGAGACATCTCCGCCATGGCTTCTTTGACGCCCTGGGCAACCTGCAGCGCATTACTCCCCGGCAGTTGAAAAATCCCCAGCCCCACTGACTCATTGCCGCGAAAGCGTAGGAAGGTGCTGTAACTTTCGGCCCCTAGCTCCGCTCGCCCCACATCTTTGAGCCGAATCAGCTGACCGTCCTCCCCCGTTTGAATCACCAGATTTTCAAACTCGGGGACATCTTGTAAACGGCTGACCGCTCGCAGGTCGATTTGAAAGGTTTGGTCAGTGGGTGACGGCGGCTGACCGATTTGCCCGGCCCCCACTTGAATGTTTTGCTCGCGCAGGGCATCGGCCACATCATCAGCGGTGAGACTACGGCTAGCCAATCGTTGCGGGTCTAGCCATAGACGCATGGCATAGGTGCGCTCACCAAAGATGAGCACATTGCCCACGCCAGGGACGCGTCTGAGTGCATCAACAATGTACAGATCGGCATAGTTGCTCAAAAATACATTGTCGAAGGTGCCATCTTCTGAGAAGAGACTCATCGCCAGCAAGATATTGCTGTTTTGCTTAGAAACCGTGACCCCGGTCTGTCGCACCTCCTCCGGCAGCTGAGGCTCGGCGAGAGACACCCGGTTTTGCACATCCACTGCAGCAATATCTTTGTCGCGCCCGGCGTCAAAGGTCACCGTAATGCTGCCAATACCGTTGTTACTACTGTTGGAGGTCATGTAGCGCATGCCCTCCACCCCGTTAATCTCTCGCTCCAAAACGGTGGTGACCGCTTTCTCAACGGTTTCGGCATCGGCCCCAATGTAATTAGCGGTGACCTCAACCTGGTTGGGGCTAATGTCAGGATATTGGGCAATCGGCAGCGTGGGAATGCTAACGGCTCCAATCAACAAAATGATGATGGCGCAAACGGTCGCAAAAACAGGCCGTTTAATGAAATAGTTGACCATAAGAGATGCGGTTGATCAAAGACGACGCTGCCATGGTGTGGGTGGCAGTTTTGAGCTTTTGGATGATTGTGATGATTATTCTGTCGAGGGCTGAGGTGCCCCTGGGCCGTCAGCGGGGGCCTCTGACTGCGGCATAATCGGCGTCCCGTCTTGCAAATTTAGAAGACCCGAAGTGACGATAGTTTCCCCCGGTGAGAGCCCGTCTAATACTTGAATGTCGTTACCTTGCATGGAGCCCAGGGTGACTGGGCGGAGTTTCGCAATCTGCTGAGGTTCCGATTGACTCGCCGCCTGGGCGGGCGGGATAGCGCTAGTGGACTCAGTCTCTTCTTGCTCAGACGGCTCTGGATCAGCAGCCACATAGACAAAGGCTTGCCCCCCCAATCGCGTGATCGCCGTGGCAGGCACCAGCAGCCCCGGACGCTCATCAAATACAATGCGCACGTCAACGCGCTGATTATCTTGCAAGCGCCCTGCCACATTAGAAAACTGGGCTTTAGCCAGCACAGTTTGGGTGTTGACATCGGTTTGGGGCGACACAAAGGTCAGTGACCCATCGGCCAGGGGCTCATTGCTACCAAATGCCAACAGCTCGACCAGCATCCCTGGCTGCAGCCGCCCCGCTTGCTCCGCAGGCACAGAGACCTCTATCTCTAGATCTTCATTTTGGGTAATCGTCGTAAGCGTGCTGCCCACTTGCACATAGTCCCCCAGTTTGACGGGGATATCGCCCACAATGCCAGCAATAGGGGCGGTCACGGTTTTATCCAATAGGTCTTCTCGCGTCGCAGCGGCGGTGGCTTCTGACTGGGTAAAGAAGGCATCGGCTTGATCCAAGCTAGCCTGGGCCGCTTCAATTTCTTCGACGGCGGCACTGAGCGACGCCAGGGCGGCGTCACGATCGCGCTCAATCTCATCCAGTCTTTGCTGGGACAGGGCACCTTCTGCGACCAGGCGCTGGGTGCGGTCATACTCAATGTTTTGCAGGTTGACATCGGCTTCGGCGCTAATCCGCTGGGCCTCTAGCGATCGCAACTGGGCCCGCGCATTATCCCGTGCCGAGCGAGCCGCACTGACGCTGGCCAGGGACGCATTTAACTCAGCCTGGGACCGGTCGGCGCTGAGCTCCATAATCGGGTCACCTGCCGCCACTAGCTCCCCCGAAGATACGTACAAACGGGTTATTCGCCCATCGGCCTCGGGCTGTAGCAAAACCCCCGACTGGGAGTCGAGCGTGCCCACATAAGACACGCTGTCCGTATGAAGGCCATTTTGGAGTCTCTCCAAGGTGACGGGCACCGCCTGAGACATGGGCATCCCTTGGGGCGACCCCCCACGCGAGCCCAGTACCCGCCAGAGGGCAAACCCGCCGCCTAAGACAACAAGAAAAGCGGCTAGCATCAGCCACAGGTTGCTCTTACGGCCCTGGGAGGACGCTGCGATCGGGGTCGCCTCAATGACGTCGACCGAGTCGTCTACGGCATGACCGCTAATGGGGGAAGTAGGCTGGAGTGACATGGGAAAAAGTATCAAGCGATACCAGTGAGGGCTATAGGATGCTTAATTTCTAGGTTATCGAACTTTAAGAATTTTGTACGTCAAATTAAACTGGGTAGTTTAGTTGGAGGGATCACCCCAAATAAATAGGTTCCAGCGATTTCAGACGGATTGATGACATCATCTACAAAAAAAATCAATGCCGATCATATAGACCATAGATTTGCCCACCGCGAACCCAGGGGTTCGTTGAAGCGCCTTCAAGATCTGCCGCAATGCCAAAATCTTTACGCAGAATGCTAGATGTAGCGGCACAAATCCGCTACTGTATAGCCTAGCTCTATGGATAGCGTCCCTTAGCGTTATTAACCCCGTGCACAGCGGCCATATTCGCCCTGGGGACTTTAGTTGAAAAAACGCCTTTCAAAGAGTATTTTTGTACTATATTCAGCGGCGTGCCCCATGTCCTTTGTCGGTCTCCACATCCATAGCGATTACAGCCTGCTTGATGGGGCGAGTCAGCTGCCTGCGCTGATCGATCAGGCCCTGGCGCTGGATATGCCTGCGATCGCACTCACCGACCACGGCGTCATGTATGGGGCAGTCGAGCTGCTAAAAGTCTGCAAGGGCAAAAATATCAAGCCGATCATCGGCAATGAGATGTACGTCATTAATGGCGACATCACCGAGCAAAAGCGCCGCCCTCGCTATCACCAGGTCATCCTGGCAAAAAATACCCAGGGCTATAAAAATCTGGTCAAACTCACCACCATTTCCCACCTCGACGGCATGCAGGGGCGCGGCATTTTTTCACGCCCCTGCATCAATAAAGATCTGCTAGAGCAATATCACGAAGGGCTGATCGTCACCAGCGCCTGCCTAGGGGGGGAAGTCCCCCAGGCGATTATGCAAAACCGCCCCGATGTGGCCCGCCGCGTTGCTCAGTGGTACAAGGACCTCTTTGGTGACGATTATTACCTCGAAATCCAGGACCACGGATCGCAGGAGGACCGGATTGTCAATGTCGAGATTGTCCGCATTGCCCAGGAACTCGACATCAAGATCATCGCCACCAACGATTCTCACTTTATCTCTTGTCTCGATGTCGAGGCCCACGACGCGCTGCTGTGCATCCAAACCGGTAAGCTGGTTACCGAAGACAAGCGCCTGCGCTACAGCGGCACCGAATATCTCAAATCAGCTGACGAAATGCGCCGTCTGTTCCGCGATCACCTGCCCCAGGAGATTATTGACAAAGCTGTTGCGACAACGGTCGAGGTGGCCGACAAGGTAGAAGACTACGATGTCCTGGGCAACCCCCAGATTCCCAATTTTCCGGTGCCCGAGGGTCACACGGGTGAGAGCTATATGGCCCAGGTGGCTCGCGATGGCCTGGTAGAGCGCCTCAAAGTCACAGATTACGACGCCATTGAACAGGTCTACCAGGATCGTCTGGAATACGAAATCCAGATGATGCATCAGATGGGGTTTGCCACCTACTTTTTAGTGGTTTGGGACTACATCAAGTTTGCCCGTGACAACAATATCCCGGTGGGGCCAGGGCGCGGCTCGGCGGCTGGGTCCCTGGTCGCCTATGCCATGGGCATTACCAACATCGACCCGGTCCACCACGGGCTGCTGTTTGAGCGATTTCTCAACCCAGAGCGAAAGTCCATGCCTGACGTGGATACCGACTTTTGCATCGAGAAACGCGAGAAAGTCATTGAGTACGTTACCGAGAAGTATGGCAAAGACCACGTCGCCCAGATCATCACCTTTAACCGCATGACCTCTAAGGCCGTGCTCAAAGATGTGGCCCGGGTGTTAGACATTCCCTATTCCGAATCAGACAAGATGGCGAAGATGATTCCGGTATCGCGGGGTAAGCCCACCAAGCTCAAGGTGATGATTTCCGACGATACCCCTGAGCCTGAGTTTAAGGCAAAGTATGACAGCGGCCTTGTCCCCGGCACAGCAGTCACCTATCGCCGTTGGCTCGACATGGCGATTACCATTGAGGGCACCAACAAAACCTTCGGCATGCACGCAGCTGGGGTGGTGATCTCAGCCAGGCCGCTGGATGAGCTAGTGCCACTCCAGCGCAACAACGACGGCGCGGTCATCACCCAGTACTACATGGAAGATGTAGAAGCGGTGGGCCTCCTGAAGATGGACTTTTTGGGTCTGCGCAACCTGACTATGATCCAAAAAGCGGTGGACTATGTCGAACAAACCCACGGCAAGACCATTGACCTCGAAAACCTGGCCTATAACGATGACGAAACCTACAAGCTCTTGGGACGCGGCGAGCTGGGTGGCGTCTTCCAGCTTGAGTCATCGGGGATGCGACAGATTGTGCGTGACCTCAAACCGTCAGGCTTAGACGACATTTCTTCTGTCCTAGCGCTTTACCGACCGGGGCCATTGGATGCGGGCCTGATTCCCAAATTTATCAACCGCAAGCACGGCCGAGAACAAATTGACTACGCCCACGAAATTTTAGAGCCAATTTTACAAGAAACCTACGGCATCATGGTCTTTCAAGAGCAGATCATGAGAATCGCCCAGGATATGGCCGGTTACTCCCTGGGCGAAGCTGACCTGCTGCGGCGGGCCATGGGTAAGAAAAAACAGTCTGAGATGGACAAACACAAGGGTAAGTTTCTCGAAGGCTCGATGAAAAATGGCGTGCCCCAAAAAACCGTCGAAGCCCTCTGGGAACAGATGGTGAACTTCGCCCAATATTGCTTCAATAAAAGTCATTCCATGGCCTATGGTTATGTAACCTATCAAACCGCCTACCTCAAGGCCAACTATCCAGTGGAATATATGGCGGCGCTGCTGACTGCCATCAGCGGTGATCAAGATAAGGTCCAAATCCACATTGCCAACTGCATCAGCATGGGGATTGAGGTACTGCCCCCCGATGTCAATCGCTCTGGAGTGGACTTTACCCCTGAAGACAAGAGTATTTTGTTTGGTCTCTCGGCAGTTCGCAATGTGGGGTTGGGGGCAATTGAGGCTCTGATTGAGTCTCGCACCCAAGACGGTCCGTTTAAGGGGCTGGCGGATTTGTGCGATCGCATCGACCTGCGAGCCGTCAACCGCCGTGCTTTAGAAGCCCTGATTCACGCCGGTGCCCTCGATAGCCTCGACAACAACCGTCGTCAGCTAATCGCCGATCTAGAATTTGTGGTTGACTGGGCCCAGTCCCGCGCTAAAGATCGCGAGATTGGCCAGGGCAATCTGTTTGACATGCTCGGCGGCGGCGCAGCGGAGAGCCCCGCCAGCGGCCCCAGCAACGCCTATGAGGCCGCCCCCAAAGCCCCGCCCACAGATGACTTTGACCCCCAAGAACGACTCCGCCTGGAGAAAGAGATCCTGGGCTTTTACATCTCAGATCATCCCCTCAAATCAGTACAGCGCCCCGCTCGCATTCTTGCCCCCATCAGCATTGGCGAACTGGGAGAACACCCTGAGAAAGTCACCCTCAGCGCCATTGTCATGCTCAGCAGCGTTAAACCCATCGTCACCAAAAAAGGCGATCGCATGGCCATTGTACAAATCGAAGATCTCAGCGGTCACGCTGAAGGCGTTGTTTTCCCCCGCTCCTACGCCCGAATTGGCCAATATATTCAACCCGATGCTCGCCTGATGATCTGGGGCAAAGCCGACCGCCGCGATGACCAGGTACAGTTCATCGTCGATGACGCGGAACCCATTGAAGACGTGCGGTTGGTCACCGTGGAGTTACCGCCTACGATCGCTGGAGACATTGAGCAGCAGTATCGCCTCCGCAATGTCATTCAAAACCAGCAGGGCGATGACAAACACGAAGCCAAAGTCCCCGTCATTGCCATGATTACCCTCCAGGGACAGCGCCAAGCCGTCAGACTCGGCGCTCAGTTCCGCGTCAAAGACCCAGAATCCGCTGTGGCCGCCCTCACCGCAGCTGACTTTAAGGCTCGATCAACGCCTTTAGTTAATGCATAATATCTAGACTAAGGCTACAGCTTTCCTGAGCAAATAAACGATAGTGATACTTTTTTGATAAAAGCTCACCCTAAACTGTCTAACAAGAGTGCTGTAGCAGGAAAATTCAAAAGTTTCCATTTGGAATCGTGTTGTTTGGAATCGTGTTGTCGGTTTGTGATTGCTGATTAGGGTGATTTTTGGATGATTCAGATAATCTTTCTCTATTTGATTTTGTAGTTCGCTACACTATCCAGTAAGTATTCTAATTTTGCTAAGGTGACCAGATGGTTGCGATCGCACAAAAATCAACCGCTCCTCTGGGTGAACAGCGTGTTGTTTTTCACCATCTCGATTGGCAAAAATATCTCACCATCTTATCGACGCTGGGAGAGGCTCGCTCAGCTCGTCTAACCTATGATGCCGGGGTTCTAGAAATTACAATGCCTTTAGAGGAGCACGAAGCCGCCAGTGAACTGCTTGCCCTATACATTCGCATCCTGGTTGAAGAACTGGGTTTTCGCCTCAAGTCAATGGGCTCAACCACTCTCAATTACCCAGAGTTAGAAAAAGGGGCTGAGCCAGACAAAGGCTATTACATTCAAAATTACAGTCAGGTGGCAGGTCGTAAGGTAGATTTCAGCCAAGATCCTCCGCCAGATTTAGTGGTTGAAGTCGATATCACCCACACCGATATCGATAAGTTAACCCTGTATTCCAGTATGGGTATCCCCGAGTTTTGGAGATTTAACGGTAAAACGCTGCACTTCTACGTCCTCAAAGACGGTCACTACACAGAAAACTCCGAGAGCCCTACATTTCCAAGCATTCCCAAAGATAGGTTTTACAGCTTTTTAGAGATTGCTCTTGAGGATGAAGTGACTGCCAGTCAATCTCTCAGAACCTGGCTTAGCAATCTAGGGTAGCTTTGCGGCTTACCCCCGCCCTATCTAACAAAGCTTCATCCAGCTGCCCTAAAATGTCCGCTACCGGTTAGGATAGCCGTGACTTAAACGGACGGAGTGAGCATACCCTCTTATGAAACGGTGTCAGAAGCGATTTTTAACGCGTTTTCTAGGCAGTCTTTGTCTAGGTGGCCTGCTAGGCGGTCAGGCATGGGCTAACTCTATAACCCCCAGAGCAGCCACGACACCGCCACCTTTGCAACTTGCCCAGAGCTACACAGACTTGATTGCCAACGCCCTATTTCAGCACTACGCCTTGGGGCAAGCAGCACCGGTCATGACCACAGGCGTTTCATCCCAGCAAGCCGGTCAACTCCAAGTCAGCTTTGTCCGTCGACTGAGAGCCGATTTAGGCCCGGTCGTGGGCTTTAAGGCGGCGTTGACCACCCCAACTGCCCAGACACAGTTTGGCGTTAACCATCCCCTATACGGCTTTTTACTCGAAGAAATGCTCCTGGAGAGCGGCGACAAAATACCGCTCCAATTTGGGGCCAGACCCGTCGCCGAGGGTGACCTGATGGTACGCGTTCGCAACGACTCTATTAATACAGCCTCGACGGATGAAGACCTCCTCGCCAGCCTTGATGCCGTTATCCCTTTTATGGAACTACCGGATTTGTTTTATCAAGACGGCGCTAACGTCGATGCCACTGCGTTGGTAGCCATCAATGCAGGCACTCGCTATGGCGTCATGGGAGATCCCATCGACTTAGAACCCACCCCCGAATGGATGACTCGTTTGGGACAAATCCAAGTGCGAGTGATCAACGATGCTGGCCAAACCATCGCCTCGGGAGATAGCTCAGCCCTGATGGGCCACCCCATCAGTTCCGTGCGGTGGCTGCGAGATACGCTGAGTGCCCAAGGTGTGACGCTGCAACCCGGAGACTTACTGTCCCTCGGGTCGATGACACCCCCCACACCGGTCGAAGCCGGTCGCATGAGCGTCCGTTACTTTGGCCTAGACCCCGATGGGGAACCACAGGACTCCGTAGATATTTCAGTCAAGCTGCAAGACGACGATTAACCCCCTGGACACCTGCCACTAACCAAATTGGCCTTCAGGGTCCTACAAAATATTGATGACCGATTAGGATCAGACAGAAAGCTTCATAATCCTTCATATAGTTTGGTTTCAGCGCTTTGTCTTCACGATTTCCTCACGATTTCCTGTTATGAAGAAGGGCAATGGGTGCCTCTACATGGCCGTGTCATCAAAATCGTTACTATTTAGAGTTTGAATAGGTGTATCAAGGTGTCCAAGAAAAACGTTTCGAATTTCTTACAAGCTATCTCCCGGCATAGTGCCCTGACCGAGCGGCTGAAGGCCATGACACGGTCGTCAGAACTATTAGAAATTGCAGCAGAATTTGGCTACGACTTTACTGAGCAAGAGCTCTTTAGCCTTCAGAAAAACTCAATGACAGCGACTTGAGTATAGGATCAAGACCATAACGTTTTGATAAGCTGGGTTAGCTCTACTACTCCCAGCTTTTATGCAAAACTTGCCCGTTGGTGAACGCTATCTTTATCAGCTATTCAGCTTTATCGAAGACGGTTATTTGACTGTAACTAATCCTAATGGTCAGGAGTTTAACTTTGGCACAAAGGGCACAACGCCCCACCTGCACCTTAAGATTCACGATCAGCGCACCTACGATAGCATCATTACTTTTGCATCGTTGGGCTTTGGTGAGGCCTATATGGACGGCTGGTTTGATGTGTCTGATGACGATATCGTCGAGCTGATTGGGATGTTTTATCGCAATCGGGTGTACTCTAGAGCGAGTCAGAAGTTGACCCTGCCCCTGGTGCTGAAAGTGATTACCCAGCGCTTAAAAACAGTGCCAGTGTCAATCCAAAACAGTCGCAAAAATGTGCAGTACCATTACGACCTGGGTAATGATTTTTACCAGTTGTTTCTAGACCCAACCCTGACCTATTCCTGTGGTTATCAGCTGCACCCGACGGATAATCTTGAAACAATGCAGCGTCAAAAGTATGAAGTGATTTGTCGCAAGCTGGGCCTCAAAACCGGGGAGACCTTGATCGATATCGGCTGTGGTTGGGGTGGCATGCTGATCTATGCGGCTCAGAACTATGGCATCTCTGGCACTGGCATTACCCTCAGTCAGGAGCAGGCTAAACTCGCCAGGGAACGGATTGATGAGCAGGGATTTAGCGATCGCATCAAAATCGAAGTGGCTGATTATCGAGAAGTCCAGGGCCAATACGATAAATTTGTCAGCATTGGTATGTTTGAGCACGTTGGTAAAGGCAGCTTTGCCACCTTCATGGAGAAATCACGGGATCTCCTTAAGCCCCACGGCATCGGCATGTTACACACCATCGTCACAGAAAGCAATGAGCGCAATGGCCCCTGGGTAGACAAATATATTTTTCCAGGTGGGTATGCCCCCCAGCTCCATGAGATATCTCGCGAGATGCGAGCCGCCAAGCTCTCCATTGCCCACTGTGAGAATTTAAAGCCCCACTATGCAGAAACCTTAAAGCGCTGGTGCGAGAACTTTACCGCAAATCGAGCCAAAGTCAGCACGCTGTCTCCTGTTTACAATGAGAGATTTCAGCGAATGTGGTATCTCTATCTTCAATCCTTTGAGGCGTCTTTTCGATACGGGAGTCTGCATGTCTATCAGATACTGTTCTACCGAGATAAACAATGGAAGCTAGATGTGCCATTGCCAAGTTTTTTGTCTGAGACCTATTCGCCAACGTCTAACCGTCCGACAGCAGTTTGAGGGTAGTAAAAGCCTAAAATCTGAAAGTACTGATAGCCCTGCTTCGCCAGATCGAGCGCCCCCATCTGGCTCATGCCGTAGCCGCTGTGGGCATCATTCACAATGTCTTGGGTCGCAGCATACAGCGACTCGACGATGCCGCCGTTATGACTAATATACTCCCCTGCGGTGGATTGTACAGCGGCTTGGGTGGTATTGGCCTCGGTCATGACGCCTTTGTAGGCCTGATATCGAGTCGTGTCATCGAGGTCATAGTCACGGCGGTTGCCATGGCGCACGTTGTGTACCAGCGCATAGGAGCGAGCCGCAATAGCTTGAGCTTTCAAAGCTTCGATGGGCCAGCTGGCCGACATTTCAGCGCCGACTACGCTGTAGAGATATTCGTTGAGCATCACGTAGTTAATGGCATAGAGGCCATTTTCACGCGCAAGCAGCAATACTCGACCGCGATACCAGCGATCGCCGACGGCCACATAGCCGCTGTCAGGTTGAACCCAAACAGCACCGGGCACTGGTTCACCGTTGACGGTGAGGCCATTGGTGTCTAACACTGCCCCATAGGCCTGGCCTGGCCCCAGACTTTTGAGCCCCTCACCGTCTAAGGACACAATGGCACCGCCATCGGAGGTGGCAATCGAGATAGCATTAGACCCCTTAACCAATGCGACGCGCATTTCTAGGGCAGAGTCGATGGTCAGTTTATCAGAGGGCGCTGGCGGTGGCGGCGAGTTAGGGACAGCTGCGGGGCGTCGTTCTGGGGCAGGAGCATTTGAGGCTGTGTTTTGGGCCGAATTTTGAGCTGGACTTTGGGCTGAGCGGTTTTGAGAGCTGGCGCTACCTTGGGCGCTATCGGTACGACTGGATTTAGGGGTCTGACCTGGCTTGGTGGTTGCTTGCTGAGCAGCCTGGGGCTTTTTCTTATCGGACTGAGCAACTTTTTGAGTTTTGGTGAGAGCCTGGAGTTTTTGGGTGACCAGCCATTTGCCGATTGCGATCGCATCCGCCTCAATAAAGGGTTCCATGAGAATAGCGACACGGTTAGACGAAGCCCTTTTCGGGGCTGGATTAGGGTCGAGATCAGCCTGTGGCGGCTCAGTCTGAGGTGGTGCAGTCTGGGGGGCAGCGTTTAGGGGCGACGTTGTCTTGGTCTGAGGGGTCGATGGAGCCTGGGCATTTGCATAGACTTGACCGCGGAAAGGCTCAGGACTAGCCATCCATACTCCGGTTGCCAGGGCAAGCAGACTAAATCTAGTCGTAAATCGGCTTAAAAATAGACTCATTTGTATACGTGATCAATGCCCCTGGGCACTTAACTATATGGACTCAGACGTATATAGATATGAATAAGTGTCAACATGCACTTAACTATCCTCGCTCACAGCGTTAGCTTTCCCACATAATGAGTGGACACTTCTTGATATTTGTACAAAGCAGCCATGCAATCGTCCGGGTATTCCCTCAGACCCGCTACGGCACAAGATATCTGGCCGATTCGTTGGCTGGTGCTATCAGCCTGGTTAGATCCGACCCAGCTTCGGTGGCCGCAGTTTTGGGTGGCCGAGGCCGAGGGCAAGGTGATTGCCTGTGGTCAGCTGCGCCAGTTTGAGGGGGCTCAAGAGCTGGGCAGTTTGGTAGTAGCGCGACGTTGGCGCTGCCAGGGTATCGGTTACCACTTGACCCAGCAGCTGATTAAAGTGGCGCTGACTGCACCTGACAACAGTCTGCCCCTTTACGTTGAGTGCCTGGGCCAATCGTTAAAGCGTTTCTACGAAAAGCTAGGTTTCACGCCAGTAAAGGTAACTGACATGCCCGCGGCGGTGCAACGAAAATTTAACTTAACAGCAAGCGTGGCAGCTCGTTTTCGCCTGCCACTTTATCAAATGCAATACTGTGTTCAATGAGATTTGGACTATAGGAAAAAATATGATGGCTTTCTTCTCTAAGGTCGCTGAATGACAGTTTCTAAAACTCGCTGTTTGTTTTTGGGGTCAATGCCAATCAAGCGGACATACTCGTTGTCATATTGGGCTAAGCAGCGTCCCATTGCATCGTAGGCTTGCTCGTCATTAGTGGCATCAATGAGGGCGCAGCTTTGCCACGAATTAGTGCGAAATCGACGTTCATCGACGTGCTCCATGCCGACGCGATAGCCCTGAGAGAGGAGGGTGTGGACTTGTTGGCGAGTCTCGTCGGTCAGGCGGTGGGAGGGAGATGGGGAGGATGGGGGAGATGGGGAAGGATTTCGGAAAGTGGGCATCTCGCCTGTCTGTGAACCTGCTGTATCTGCTGATAAGTTCTGTTGTGAATAGTCGCGGTAGAACTCTCCTGAAGCCGTCTCTTGGCCATTGGTGTGCCCGGCGGCGAGTGCCTGGTTGTATTCATGCACCAGACCCATCTCCTGAACTCGGCGTTGCTCTCGCACCAGGCGGTGACCAACTTCAATCAGGTGAGCAATGCGAAAATCAGGCTTTTTGAACTGGGGCGGCTTGACCGTATTCACCACGTTGCGAGAGACATTCTCAACACCAACGGTGTGGATAAAATCAATAATTTGCTCGTCGTAAATTTGGGCGCGCAGGGCTCCATAAAAATCGATGGCCTGGGTGGGGAAGGTATCGACCAGGGTTTCTATATCAGCCTGGGATAGGCCGTCGGGGGCAAAGATGCCGTTGACAATACCAATGCGGTCATCTCGGTCGGGCTGCCAGTAAAACTTTGCCATGCGGCCATCGCGAATAAGGGGGGCATACAGGGTGGCGAAGTCATTGCCGGTCACGATGATAGGGATGCGCTGGAGTGGCGTATCGTCATAGCTGCCGGGCAGCTGCACATTGGTTGGGTTGTCAGCAATATTCATCAGGGTGTTGTTGACCAGCTGGGTGTTGACCGTGTACTGGGTCATACCGTCAAAGCGCCCGGCCCCGGCATCCAGATCGTTGATCATCAGCACTGCCATCTTGCCTCGAACTCGCACCAGCTCAGCGGCTTCGCGGTACCGCAGTCGGATCAATCGAGCCGGGTCACCCGCATCCGGGCTTTCTAACTCACCGCCAGAGATATGGACAACCTCTACCCCCATGCGCTCAAACACCAGCTCACATTGAAAAGTTTTGCCCTCCCCTTTACGACCGTGGATGCCCAAGATCAAGGGCATGCGCACCTGGGGTAAATCTAGATAGTTTTTGGTGATGTGGACAGCCAGCTTGTTGAGAAAGCGGGGGGAGATGTAATAGGTCATGGGGAGGGTGGTCAGATGTCCTTTTATTATCCAGTTTTGTGGGTGAAAGGCGAAAGGGGAAGGGGGAAGGAAAATTATTGAAACCAAGGGGTTGCGTAATCGACGCAGGCCGATTTCGGACTTATTAGAGGAGGTTTCCAACCGCGGGAGCAAAGATGTTGTGCGCCTCAATTCCTAACCCAGCGTTTCCACATCGGCCAGGTCATGATTAAATCCGCCAGGGCTTTGTAGCCGCCTGCGCCGGGGTGAGCGCCATCGCCCTTAGTGGCCTCTTCCATCCAGATAGGGTTGGCTCGTAACGGGTGGCAGGTTTCGAGATAGGGAATCTCAAGGGTGTGGCATAGCTGGGCGTATTGTTTAGACAGCTGGGCGATCCGATCGCACTGATCAGCATCATCCGCGACCGGCGGTGGCCCAATCATCAAGATCGGGACTAGGGTTATTGCCTGGGTCAAGATCCGTCGGGCGCAGTCTAAGGACGCCTCTGGGGAAACGCGATGGGTGCCCTTCTCAAAGGTCATATCGTTGGCCCCAAATGAGAAAACAAGCTTGGGCGTACAACCTGCTGGCAAACGACGGGACACCTCATCTGCCCAGCGCTGCTCAATTTGCTGGCTGGTGTCTCGACGCACGCCTAGATTGTAGATGGTCAGATCGGGCCAGGGTTTGCAGGCACGCCCCACCCAGCCCAGGTAGTCAGGATCACCCGTGCCATTCACAAAGGAATCGCCGATAAAGCAAATACGAATGTCAAGCATCGTTCTATCGCTATCGTTTTACCGTTAAAAATAGGCCCAGGACACATAGAAATAGCCCTAGAAAGTTGCTGCTGGCCAGTCTATCTCCAAAGATCATGGCACCAACCGGGAGCAAAATCAGAGTGGCGGCGGTGGTGCCAACTGCGCCAGCGATGCCGATATTCCAACCGGAACGATAGACCCAAAAGTAGCCGATCTCAATGGTGATAAAGGCCAAGCCCAACAGCAGAGCCGCCGGGGGAATTTGCAGCTGAGTAGGGCGCACGCTGGGCATCAGCAAACAGACCGCAACGCAAATCATCCCGGCTGTGAAGTATGCGATCGCAAGTAGCCAAAACATACTCATATCCAACGGCTGCACCTTTTGGACAAGGTGGTAAAACACGATGCCAAAAACGGCGAGCATCATTGAGCTGGCAAGTTCAGACATAGGGCAGTTCCTGGGCAAACAGAGCTGCTTTAGCTTATCTGTTGGGGCGACCGATACATTCTAAAATCAGAAAGCACTTTGGGGGGAGATAGCTCGATATGTATGATTGCGTGATTGTGGGAGCTGGGCCGGCTGGGGCAACGGCGGCTTACCACCTGGCAAAGCGAGGCCGCTCTGTATTACTGCTTGAGAAACATCAGTTGCCGCGCTATAAGCCCTGTGGAGGCGGGGTTTCGCCACAAATCGCACAGTGGTTTGACTTTAGTTTTGAGCCGGTGATCTCTCAAAAAGTCACCTCAGTCAGATACACCTACAAACTCCAAGAGACCGTAGAAGCCGATCTTCCCGCCGGGACCCAAGCCATTTGGATGGTACGCCGTGATGAATTTGACCACTATTTAGTCAAACAGGCTCAACAGCAAGGCACCACGCTGCAAGACAACACCAAAGCCACGGGTGTCACTTTTAACAGCAATCATTGGCAAATAAACACCCCCCAAACATCGATACAGGGCAAGTATCTAATTGCAGCAGATGGGGCGCGAGGGCCACTGGCTAAATGGCTGGGTTTTCGCCAACGAGAAGTCATGCTGGGAGGTGCCCTCGAAACCGAACCCCGTGTGCCTGTGTCCGATGGTCACATTGCCCATTTTGAATTTGGTCTGATCAAAAACGGCTACGTTTGGAATTTTCCGAAGGCCGATGGCTACTCCATTGGCAGCGGTGTCTTTGGTCAAACAGAGCGTAAAGGCGGGGATCTGATACAACCCATGGTGGCGTATGCCAGTCGGTTCGACGTTAATTTAGACTCGACAAAACAGCACGGCCACCCGCTTTGCCTCTGGAAGACTGATCAAACATTACATACTCAAAATGCTGTGTTAGCTGGGGAGGCAGCCTGTGTGGTTGACCCCTTTACAGCAGAAGGGATTCGCCCATCTATTTTTAGTGGTATGAAGGCTGCGATCGCGATTGACCAGGCCCTCAGCGGCCAGGCAGATGCGCTATCAAACTACACTCAAATCATGGCTGATGAACTCGGCAGTGAAATGCGCTGGGCCCAGCGCATCGCCCAATTGTTTTACAAGACACCGGGGCTAGCCTACCGCATCGGGGTCAAAAATCGTCGCGGCACAGCCTTAATGGCCCGAGTGCTCACGGGTGAACTCCGCTACTCAGACGTAGCTCAACGGGCACTGCGTCGTCTGACGGGTGGGTTAATTGCCTGAGTTTAAAACTGACCCGACTGCCAAACCTGACTGGCCCAAACTTGCTGTTTCCCGGGGGGCGTGTTAAACCTTTATGTAGCGTTTCATTGCATTTTGTGCATTAGGAACCGCTCAGTGATGGTAAAGCGAACAGTCACTAGTCTTCATTATATAGTTTTGATAATCTATAGTCCCTATTTTCAGACAAGACCGGAGGTCTGTGGTTGCTAGGTTTCCACAGACTCCATTAAAAAGTGCTAGCGGGGTTCGTCTAGCACTCCAAAGAATTTCGCCTGGTAGCACTGTGGAAAGCCTGTCTAATGGCAATGCATGTGCGACTCCATTAGTGTCAGCTTCCTGTCAGCCAGAGCCCACTCATTCGATACAATGGCTCACTGACGAAATTTTGTTTTACTTTCAACGCTGTCGACGGCGCACTTTCTTAGATCAGTTTGGTGACCGTCAGCAGCAAGATACCCCAAGTGACTATCTGCTCAAAATACGGCAAGACAGTGCGACCCATCGTCGGCAGACATTGGCAGCCTACACCCCACATCATAGCCCCGTGTATGAAGCCAATAATTGGCTGGCTGGCTTAAAGGCTACCATTGCTCTGATGGAAAAAGGGGTTGACTGCATCTATCAAGGGGTTTTGGCGGTCGATGGGCAAGGCGATCTGGGGTATGTCAGTCAGCCCGATTTGTTGGTCAAGCAGCCCGGTTTGTCTTGGCTGGGAGATTGGTACTACATGCCCGTTGATATCAAGCTGGGTAAAAAACCCAAGCTTGAGTACCAACTCGTGGCGACCTACCATGC
>JBCBQD010000118.1:0-16946 GCA_039820425.1 Cyanobacteria bacterium J06635_1 | reverse complement strand
GGGCGTCGTCCGGCTCGCTCAGATCATCTAGGCATGGGCGCTCCAACCCCCGCTGCAAGAACAAAATCAGAGCGGCCCAGTAGAGTGCCAGCGGATTCACCAAGGAGACCAGTGCCAGCAAAATCAAGGTGACTATCGTGGCTCGACTGGCCACGCGCCGACCGTAAATCGCCTGGACGATGCGGCCACCATCCAATTGCCCAGCGGGCATGATATTCAACGCGGTAATCACTAGCCCCAGCCACCCTATAATTGTCAAGGGATGCACATCAACAATATCAGCCTGAAGGGCATTGCCCAACACAATTCGGGCTAGGGAACCCACCAGGACTGATCCCTGGAAAAACTCAGCTGGGATTTGAAAATAGCTGCCCGGATGGGAAATCACCAGCCCCAATAATAGCAAAACCAAAGAGACAAGCCCTCCCATCGCAGGGCCGGCAAAGGCGACGTCAAAGAGGACCGAACGGTTGGGCAGCAAGGATTCAAATCGAGTAAAGGCTCCAAACGAACCCAGCTGCAAGGCAGGGAAAAAGAAAGGCCAGCTGAGCTTGATTTGATGACGCTGGGCCTGCCAGCGGTGGCCCAGCTCATGGGCTGTCAACACAGCAACCACCCCCAGCGCCACGGGCAAAGCATCTCCCCAGCGCCCAAAATTTTGGAAAAAGTCGAACCCTTGTAAAATGCCCCCCGTCTCCAGACTGGTGATGACGGTTGCGATCGCAAGCACCCCAGCCAAAACTTTTTGAGGCGTGGTGGCGAGTTGTGGATCGTCACTGCTCGGAAGCACCACCACTACAGGCTTACGTTCTGGCCCCTCAATTAAGAACAAGCGATACCGCTCACCCAGCCGATCTTCGAGGCGGGCAGTTAGCTGTTCGACTGTCTCAGCAGGCTGACCCCGCAAATTTCCGCGAAAAAAGGCCCCAGACTGATACGCCGTTGTCTCAGTGCGAAAGAAGGTATCAATCCCAAAAATACCTTCAATGGTGGTCAAATCCTCTGCTGGGATGGGAGTAAAGGCCGGCTTATCCGTGGGGGCAACTGGCTTTGCAGGCTGAACCCCTGATGAATCAGACTGGGATTGATCCGTTTGGCCTTCAGGCACACCGGATTCGGCCATGGCCTCGTTAGTCGGGCTCAGCGTTTGGTTCATCGCCAGCTTTTGCTGAGCCATTTGTGCATGCCCCCCCAAGGTTCGCAGCTGACGGCCCAGCCAAATATACCCCCCGGTTGATAGCACTACCAAAATTAACACCCCGGCCAGGTTGAGATACACCCCCATGGCAAACAACCCAAAAAATAGCAGCCAGGGTACCATTAAAATCACCGACTGCAACCAGGCTAAAAGCCCCAACCTGCCGTAGGGACGTGCCCTTACAAAGCCCCACACTAAAATGCCAACGGCGGCGAGCAAAATAAGCAACGTAATCATCATATAAATCAGGTAGAGGCGCTAAGTATAAAAGTTGCTAGCAGAGGACATGCCATCGTCAATGACGGGGCTGCCCATTAAGCTACTTTAGCGGAGGGACCTGATAGTTTTAAATGAAAACCTGTGGAGCGTTTGATGGATGAGTATGCTGCGCAGGTGAGTCGTCAAGACCTGATCACCCACTCGCCTCGCACAACCAAAACTTTAAGCTTGACGCAGTGCTAGGTCGGAATCGCTTCTCCGGGCCGTAATCGCGCCCACTTTCCCATCTCAGATTGGAAACTATCGCAGCCGACCACGTCGTATTCAAAGCCAAAGTCGCCGTCTTGCACAATTCGATCACCTTCGACACGGACCTTGGGGGGCATGATGTTGGCATTGATGGTCGGATTGATCGGCTCGAAGTCAGGATGCTCGGTGAGGTGAGGTTGTTGATGGTTGGTCTCAACCGCGTTGTAGGTGATGCAGCGATCGACATAGTGGCAATTTACGCATATGCACATGTTGCAGCGTCCTCATAACCGCCTCGTTACACTGCTAATGTAGCGCAACTCCAGCAAAGCTCTTCTCAGATGATGGGTCAATGTTGCAAAATGAAAAGCTGCGCGCCCAGTCGCCAGCGTCTCCATTAGAAAGAGAAGTAAGTGACCGGATGCTCCCGCTGTGTCCTAGTTTTTTATCTTGCGATCGCAAAATTCCTGCCCACCCCCTGCCCTGATGGCCTCTGCTCTGTCCCCTAAAACCTGGCCATTTAGCCTGGACTGGCTGCCCGAGGCGGCCCATTTGGTGGGGGGTAGCGTTCGTGATGCCTTACTCCATCGCCAGGCAGACTACCTCGATTTAGACTTTGTATTGCCCCATGGGGCAATTTCCCTGGCCAGTACAATTGCCAAGCACTACCATGCCGGGTTCGTCGTGTTAGATGCCGAAAATCAAATCGCCCGAGCGGTCTTTGAACATGCCACCATTGATTTTGCCCAGCAGGTCGGACCCACCCTGGAGACCGATTTGCAGCGTCGAGATTTTACAATCAATGCGATCGCATACCATCCCCAGACCAACGCCCTGATCGACCCCCTCAACGGCATTGAAGATCTGAGACACCAAATCCTGCGGATGGTGTGCCCAGGCAACCTGGCCGAAGATCCGCTGCGGCTGTTGCGAGCCTACCGTCAGGCCGCCCAGCTCAAGTTTGCCATCGACGGTGAGACCCGAGTCGCCATCCGTCGGCTGGCCCCCCGTCTCAAGCAGGTGGCCGCTGAGCGCGTCCGCCACGAAATCGATGCCCTGTTGAGCCAACCTAATGGCGTGAAGTGCCTGCGACTGGCCTGGCAGGACGGCGTCTTTGAGGTTTGGCTACCCCACCTCAGCGAAACCCAGGTCAATCAGCTCGCTGCTGTGGATGCTGCTGTCAATGCCTTTCGCCAAAAGCCTGACTACCTGACCCTGCTCCAAAGCTGGAAAGCAGCGGTGCCCCCGGGTCACTATCGCAGCTGGATAAAACTCGCCAAGCTGGCCCAGCTTTTGCACCCCGGTGAAGCCGAGGCCCAATTAGCCCATCTAAAATATAGCCGCAGTGAAAGCCAGGCCACCCTCAAAATTTTGCAAGCCCAGTCTTACCTGGACAAACTGGCTAAGGGAACCTGGCGTCGTTGCGATCGCTTCTTTTTCTTCAAAACCGTCGGCAGCAGTTTCCCCGCGGTGGCCCTGGTGGGCCTGTCCCAGGGCATCCCCTGGGACACCATCGACAAACTGACCGCCCAATATCTAACCCCAGATGACCCCATTGCCCATCCCCAGGCACTGCTCACCGGCCGCGACCTGATGCAGCATCTGGCCCTTAAACCTGGCCCCCACATTGGCAAACTGCTCACCGCAGTAGAGCTAGCCCAGGCCGAAGGACTCATTGACTCCGCCGAGACTGCTCTCAGTTGGGTTAAGGCAAAGGCGGATTTGCTCTAAAAAGGGCCTTTGGCAACCTTGCCAAAAGCCCCTTATTCCCAAGATTTTGACTTCTCAAGATTTTGACAATCCGTCAGGGAGTGTCATCGTTAACCTTAACCAGGCCAGTGCTTAGCCACCAACTCAGCCAGGTCCACAACGCGCTGGCTATAGCCCCACTCGTTGTCATACCAAGCAACCACTTTCACCATGTCACCATCCATGACCAGGGTCAGGCTAGAGTCAACGATTGAAGAATCGTCAGTCTTACGGTAGTCGATCGACACCAGCGGCTCCTCGGTGTAGCCCAAGAAACCCTTCATGGGGCCTGCCGCCGCCGCTTTAAAAGCAGCGTTGACTTCTTCGGCAATGGTTTTTTTCTCAACCTGGGCTACCAGGTCAACCACCGATACGTTGGGGGTGGGCACCCGCATTGCAATCCCGTTTAAGCGACCCTTCATATCAGGGATCACCAATGCCACCGCCTTGGCTGCCCCGGTAGAGGTCGGCACAATGTTAATCGCAGCAGCCCTGGCCCGACGCAGATCGCGGTGGCTTGCATCCAAAATCCGCTGGTCACCCGTATAGCTGTGGGTGGTGGTCATGGTGCCTTTGATGATGC
The DNA here is from genome assembly GCA_039820425.1 of Cyanobacteria bacterium J06635_1. Lineage (GTDB taxonomy): Bacteria > Cyanobacteriota > Cyanobacteriia > Phormidesmidales > Phormidesmidaceae > SIO4C1. The sequence continues at coordinate 12,948 of JBCBQD010000118.1, read as the reverse complement.
CAAAGCTGTCATGCAGCACCTTGACCACAGGGGCCAGACAGTTGGTAGTACAGCTGGCGTTGCTGATGATTTTGTTTTTACCGTGGACATACTCGCTGTCGTTGACGCCCATCACATAAGTGTCAACATTGCCACCCTTACCCGGAGCCGTGATCAAAACTTGTTTAGCGCCCGCCTCAATGTGACGGCCTGCCCCTTCTTCACTTACAAAAACCCCGGTTGACTCGATCACCAGGTCGATATCCCAAGCACCCCAAGGCAAGTTGTTAGGATTGCGATCGGAGCAGCATTTGATAACTTTGTCATTTACCTTGATGGTGTCGTCATCGTAGCTGATGTCTGCATCCAAACGCCCAAGTAAAGAATCGTACTTGAGCAGATGGCAGGCCGTCTTTGCGTCAGATGTGTTGTTGATAGCAACAACATCTAACTGGCTGTCGTCGCGTGTCAGCCAACACCGTAAAAAGTTTCGCCCGATGCGGCCAAAACCATTGATTGCTACTCTAATCACTGCGCTTACCCTCTGTCGTAAATCGAGTCAAGTTAGGTTTTAATAAACGAAACAATCATATCAGGAAATCGAGCAGCGCAGATGAACGTCCCCGCGACAATGTGATTCAGATGGGGATCATTTGACAGCCGCTGTCTTAATCCAGATTCAATCAAGCGCCAAAGGACTCATCTCTGTGCGTGACGCATAGGCTTTACTAATACATACAATCAGGGTAATTAACTGCACGAATCAAAGTCCGCCTTTTAGCCCATCTTTTCTTATCTGGCTTTCAGTTTTCATAGGGTTCTGCTAAAGTCTGTGTCGCGTGCAGGGTGTTACAGCGCTCTTAGCGATGCCTCAAAATAGTCTTCTAGGATTTAATCTGAAGCAGAGTATTTTTTTACACCCGACGACATCCGGGTTGGGGCGCTTATGAGCTGAACAAAAGGTGAAGATGCTTCAGGCAAGGCGGTACTTTAAATGGCTTAGCAGGCATGCTTATCTCGAGGCGCAGTGCCCTCTGCACAGCTAGTAGATTTAGCTGGTAGGGGTAAAGGCATGAAGTCTCTAGCCATTTTAAGAATTGCTGCTATGATACGCCTGATATGGCTGTGGTGTGGTGTTTGAGGAAGAGATTATGCTGAATTCCGTAGATTTCAGCGGTAGACCGTTTCATTTCATCGGTATTGGTGGAATAGGCATGTCTGCGCTGGCTTATGTCTTGACAAAACGCAAATTGCCCGTGTCAGGATCGGACCTGCGGCTAAGCCACATTACCCAGCGGCTGAAGGACAACGGGGCACATATTTTTTGGACCCAGGATGCCGCTAATCTATCTTTTTTTACCCACGGTGCAGCGATTACGCCCCATCCTGAGGTCAGCGAATCAGACCACCCATCTCAGCGCAATGGTGTAAGCAACCCCCCGAGCCAGCGGCCCGTTAAAACCGCCGTCGCCCTCTTAGAAAAATCGCAACTTCCGCAGGTGGTTTGCTCAACGGCGATTAATCCGAACAATCCTGAATATCGAGCGGCGGTGGAGTTGGGCTGTCCTATCTTTCATCGCTCCGATATTTTGGCGGCACTGATGGCTGAATATAAAGGCATTGCGGTGGCAGGCACCCATGGGAAAACCACCACGAGTAGCATGGTGGGCCACCTGCTGGTTAAAACCGGCGTTGACCCTACGATTGTCATTGGGGGAGAGGTGGGTGAGTGGCAGGGCAACGCTTACGTGGGCCAGAGCGACTACATGGTGGCTGAGGCAGACGAGTCGGATGGTTCGCTCGCCAAGCTATCGGCCTACATTGGGGTGATCACCAATATTGAACTAGACCACCCTGATCACTACAGCACCTTAGATGAGGTCGTCGATATCTTTAAGGCCTTTTCTCAGCAGTGTCAGATTACGGTGGGTTGCCTCGATTGCCCCACCATTCAATCTGAGCTAAGCCCCGCAGTCACCTACAGTTTGACCCCCCACTCGGGCGCTGATTATATCGCTCAAGATATTCGACAAAGCCCCCAGGGCATGACCGCTGACATTTGGGAGCGGGGCACCCTGCTCGGGCAGCTATACATCCCCCAATTGGGTCTACACAATTTGAGCAATGCGCTGGCAGCCGTGGCGGTAGGGCGACTGGTCGATCTTGAGTTTGATGCGATCGCAGACGCCCTGGCGACCTTTGGTGGGGCCAGACGGCGGTTTGATCGGCGGGGGTTTCACAACGACATCCTGTTTATTGATGACTATGCCCACCACCCCAGTGAGATCAAAGTCACCCTGGCAGCAGCCCGGTTACAGAGTACTGAGGTTCTTTCTTCCGGTGCGGAGCGTCGAGTTGTGGCCATCTTTCAACCCCATCGCTACAGCCGCGCAGCTACCCTGCTAGATGAGTTTGCTAGCGCCTTTGGCGACGCTGATCAGGTGATTGTGAGCAACATTTATGCCGCCAGTGAAACCAACCATTACGGGATCAGCGGCCAACAGGTCGCCGATGCCATTGCCCAGCACCATAGCCAGGTAGACTATCAGCCAACGCTAGACGATATTCAAAGCAAACTGGCTGATATCCTGAGACCTGGGGATATTGCTCTGTTTTTAACAGCCGGTAATCTCAACCGCATCATCCCTGATGTCATGGCTGGCGTTAAGACTCGCCCAGGGGTAGAGGTCCTCTCTAACGCATAGCTCCGACGTCCCGAACAAGCCCATGAATACCGAAAAACAACTGACCTGCGACTGCGTCGCCAAACCCCAGTTTTCATTGGCGGAGTTGACCACGTTTCGCGTTGGGGGGCCGGCGGAGTGGTTTGTCGCTCCCCGCAGTCTCGAAGACTTGCAGGCAAGTCTGGCCTGGGCCAGGGCAGAGGGGTTACCGGTGATGATCCTAGGCGCAGGGTCAAATCTACTGATCAGCGATCAAGGGTTGCCTGGGCTGGTGATTTGTACGCGCTACCTGCGCGAGTCTCAGTTTGATTACAACACTGGCCAGGTTACCGCTGCCGCTGGGGAGCCCATGGCCACCCTGGCCTGGAAAGCCGCCAGGCATGGCTGGAGCGGTCTGGAATGGACGGTCGGCATTCCAGGGACCGTGGGCGGTGCGGTTGTGATGAATGCGGGCGCACATGGCTGTGATACCGAACAAATTTTGGTAGAGACCGAGGTCGTTAACCCCGACGGCAGTTTAGAAACACTGCGCCCCGGAGCCCTCGCTTACCGTTACCGCACATCCGTTTTGCAACGCGATGGTCGCATCGTTACCCAAGCCACCTTCAAACTCCGGCCAGGGGGCGACCCCAAAGTCATTAAGGCGGCCACCGCCGCCGATTTAGAGCAGCGCCGCTCTACCCAACCGTATCATTTACCCAGCTGTGGCAGTGTCTTTCGTAATCCCAAGCCCCACAGTGCTGGCTGGTTGATCGAGGAATCAGGGCTCAAAGGCTTCCAAATTGGCCAGGCCCAGATTGCCGAACGCCACGCCAACTTTATTTTGAACTGCGGGGGTGCTAAAGCCGCGGACATCTTTAACCTAATCCGCCACGTGCAGCAGACGATAGAGGCTAAGTGGTCGCTCCACTTAAAACCAGAGGTCAAAATCCTGGGCGATTTTCAGCAAGCCTAACTGGGCATCGTCCTAACCGAGGAGTCTTAAGCGAAGGTTATCCCTGGGGGAGGTAGAGTGGGCAGTGGGGTGGGTATCCGATTTTAAGTGTCTACCCCCGATTGCATTTCTCAGCACAGAGTCGTATAGTTTGACAGTTAATTACGCACTATTCTAACTCTCTAAAACTATGACCAAAGGGCAAGGATTTGGTTTTGGCCTCGGCAAGATGAAGGAACTGACTGAGGCTTTCAAAAAAGCTCAGCAGGTCCAAGAAGGCGCTAAAAAGCTTCAGGAAGAACTGGAGCAAATGGAAATTGAAGGTCAGGCCGGAGGCGGCATGGTCAAGGTTACCCTGAGTGGCAATCAAGAGCCGCGAGGCGTCACCATTGCACCTGAAGCCCTCAATGAAGGGGCAGAAGTGCTCTCAGACTTGGTCACCACCGCCATGAGAGACGCCTACGCCAAGTCAACCGACACCATGCGCGAGCGGATGGAAGAGCTGACTGGCGGGCTCAATTTGCCTGGACTCTAATCTGGCGCTCAATACAGTCAGGCTAGCGCTTTAGTATCTGAATGTTCCTATTTTGGATTTTAGATTTTGGGTACGTTATTCCATCCAAAATCGACCATCTAAAATCCAAAATTGTTAGGGTTGAAGGTTTCGCCATTACGCCGATTATCCATGAAGACTCGACTACTCTTTGTCTGTCTGGGCAATATCTGTCGCTCACCCTCGGCAGAAAACATCATGAATCATTTGATTGAGCAAAACTTAGTCACAAATATCATCTGTGACTCTGCTGGCACCTCGAGCTATCACATTGGCAGCGCTCCCGATCGCAGAATGACCGCAGCTGCAAAACAGCGAGGGATTCAACTGGTTGGGCAGGCTCGACAATTTGGTCCTAAAGACTTCGATCAATTTGATTGGATTTTAGCGATGGATCATAGCAACTATCGCGACATTCTCAGTCTGGATAGGGCCGGTCAATATGAGCATAAGGTCAAACTCATGTGCGACTTTTGCTCCCATTACACTGACAAAGAAGTCCCCGATCCTTACTACGGTGGACCCGAAGGCTTTAATTATGTGATTAATCTACTCCTCGACGCCTGCGATGGGCTTTTGACTTTTGTAGAAGCCCAAAGCAACCCGGTTTGATGACTGCCCACTTCCCAACTAAGCCTTTTTCTGTTGAGTCAATAATCTCCAACAATGAAGATGCTACCCTTAGCGTAATGTGACAAGTAACAGTCCGTTGCCTACGCCGTTTTATGACAGCAACTGGTCAGGAAACAGGGAAAGGGAGCATCTTAGTTGTTGATGACAATCCGACAAATGTACGGCTGCTGTCGCGGCTGCTAGCCAATGCAGGGTACGATGTCCGTCAAGCCATGGATGGAGCTATGGCGATCAAATCAGTGCATGATGATTTGCCCGATTTGGTTTTGCTCGACATCATGATGCCCCACCTCAATGGCTATGAGGTGTGTGCCCAACTTAGAGCCGATCCTTACACCGCTGATTTGCCGGTGATTGTGCTCAGTGCTTTGAATGCATCTTTTGATAAAGTCAAGGCTTTTCAATGTGGTGCGACTGACTATGTTACTAAACCCTTTCAGTTTGAAGAGGTGTTGGCTCGGGTCAGACATCAGTTAGCGCTCAAAACAGCTCAGCATGAACTGCGCCAACTCACGGTTGACTTGGAAAACCGAGTTCAAGAACGCACCAGTCAGCTAGAAATCGCCCATGATCAACTGATGGAGATGGCGCTCCAAGATGAGCTAACCGGTCTACCCAATCGGCTGTCTTTTTCTGAACAAATTAGTAGCGCTTTAGCCGAGGCTCAAGCGATTCCCAGCTATCAATTTGCCATTCTTTTTCTTGATTGCGATCGCTTTAAAATGATCAACGATTCACTCGGGCATTCTAAAGGCGATCAGCTGTTAATCGAAGTGGCAAATCGCCTCCGTCAAATTCAAAAACACTATGGTCCACCGATAGAATGGCTCGCCCGCTTTGGCGGCGATGAGTTTGCCCTTTTACTGACCAACCTGACCGATGACACCCTTGTCACTGAGATAGCAGAGTCGGTTTTAAATAATTTATCCGCGCCCTTTCACATTTGCGATCGCGACATCTATATTAATGCCAGCATTGGCTTAGTTTGGGGCAGCCCTGCCTACAAAGATGCAGAATACATGTTACGGGACGCCGATACCGCCATGTATCGGGCCAAAGCCTCAGGCAAAGGGCAATATCGGTGGTTTGAGTCAGCTATGCATAACCGTGCAGTGCAGCTACTACAGCTGGACACTGCCCTGCGCGTTGCCCTAGACAAGCAAGAATTTAGCGTCCACTACCAACCCATTATCCACTTGCAGCACCACTATATCGTCGGTCTAGAAGCCCTTGTCCGCTGGTGGCACCCCACAGGACAATACCTTCCCCCTGAGGACTTTATTCCGTTTGCGGAAGAAACTGGTCTGATCAACGACATTGGCAAACAAGTTCTCCAGCAAGCCTGTGCCCACCTGGCCGAATGGCAACAGCTAGGGCTGGTTGCCCCGGACTTTACCATCAGCGTCAATCTTTCGGCCAAGCAATTACAACAACCCGAACTGGTCAAAACCGTTTGTCAAACCCTTGCCAATAAAGGCATCCAGCCCCAAAACCTGTGCCTCGAACTCACCGAAAGCGCCATCATCGAAAACCGCACCGACGTGGATCAAACCCTCCACAAGCTGCGGCAGCACGCCATCGAACTCAGCATTGATGACTTTGGCACCGGTTACTCATCATTGAGCTATCTGCATACGCTGCCGGTTAACTACCTTAAAGTTGATCGTTCCTTTGTGCAATCGATCAGCGATACCCCAGAAAGCTTAGGTATTATTCCATTGATCATCAACATTGCCCGTACTATGAATATGCAAATCATTGCTGAGGGTATAGAGACCCATAATCAACTGCAACAGTTACGCACCTTACAGTGTGAATACGGTCAGGGCTACTTTCTTTATAAACCGCTCCCAGCTGATCAGATCACGACGCTGCTACGACAGCAGGTCCAAGCAACCTCTGCATAGATAATGCAATGTCACGGTCAGCCGATTTTGTGGTTTTAACTTGAAATGCCATACTTTTGCTGCATTTCTTGCGCCTTACTTGAATACAAAGTCGTAACTACTGTAGGCCCCATCCTCATAGATCAAAATCAGCCAAGTATTGGGATCAAATTCCAGGGGATAGGCCTCATGGCGAATCGCCTCAGCTGATTTGAGAATGCAGTAAGGGGTATCGACAATCCGATGAATGGCTTCTTTAGAAGAGGCTTCAGGAATTGAAAGTAGCTGTGATAGCTGCTCCCGCGATAGCCGGGACTCAGAGCGAACTACCTGCTGACAAATGGGCTGGGGTGCAACCCCAGTGTCGGATGGCTTGATCTTAGCGGGCACCACGGTCAGCGCGGCCAAAAAAGCCATTGACCCACCCGCTAGCAGGGCTTTGCCGCCCCGACGAGCGCGGCGAGGGCGGACAGATCTTTTGCGTTTGGGCGCAGCGGGTTTGGGTCGCGTTCGCCTAGGAGCCGTTGCCGTTGCAGATAGTCGAGAATTAGCTGTTTGACTGTAGGCTTGGTGCCTGGGGTGATTTGGATGTTGCGATAGATGTGCCATAACTGGACCTTGCTAGTAGATTGATGGTCAGAAAAAGCAACCGAACTGATCCTTCATCCCAGAGCGCTATAAAGCCCTAAACCGGTGGCTCACTGACTACTTATCAAAAATAGTACATTTGAACTAAGTTTAGATCAAGTCATGTTTGACAAACCACTATTTCCTGTTTAAGAAAATCTCCTTAAGATGAATAAAAGTGTCTGCGTGGCAACTAGACCGCCCCTATGAATCGCACCGTTGTTTGGTTTAGACGAGATTTAAGAATCTGCGACCATGAGCCGCTTTGCCGGGCGGCGCGACGGGGTGCGGTAATTCCTGTTTTTGTATTTGATCGCGCACTGCTGCATCATCCTGAAACTGGCGCGGCGCGGGTGGCATTTTTATTAGACTGTTTGAGATCGCTGGATAGGGATTTGCGATCGCACAATGGTCGGCTTATTCTACGCTTTGGCAATCCGATAGATGTCCTCCCCCAGCTAGTACAAGACACCCAGGCCGAGGGCATCTATAGCTACACTGACTGTGAGCGCATCTATGGCCGCGTGCGTGACGCCCGACTCAATCAGGCCCTGGCCGAGCAAGGGATGAAAATTCGCTGGTTTGAGCCCGCTGCCAGCCGCTCTGACCTGGTACCCTACCCCGAGTATCGCCGCTGGTGGTATCAAGAAATGAGGACACCCCCTGTCCCGACCCCGGCTGAGGTATTTGTCCCTGACGATATTTCCAGCGAGGCCCTGCCAGCCCTGACGAAACTAGGGCACCGCTGCGATGGCAAACCGATTCCCCCTGGGGGCACCGCTGAGGCCCGCCGGTTGCTGCAAACCTTTCTCGATGAAAAGGCCGATCGGTACTACTGGCAATTGTCTTACCCCGGTGCGGAGGCTACCACAGGGCTGAGCCCCCATATAAAATTCGGGGCCATCTCGGTACGCGAATGTGTGCAAACTGTCTGGCAAGCTTGCGACAACGGCGATCATCGGGTTCGCCGTAGCCATCAACAGCTGGTCTCGCGGCTGAGGTGGGGCAACGGCTTTACCCAGCGGTTTCGCTATCTGCCGCAGTTGGAGTTGCGATCGCTCTACGAAATCTTTGACGCCGACGGCTGGGCGTTTGACGCTGATCTCTATCAAGCGTGGCAAGCGGGTGAAACCGGCTTCCCCATCATCGATGCCGCCGCCCGATGTTTGCAGGCCACCGGGGGTTACCTGGCCCTCAACTTTCGCAGTCGCGCCATTTATGCCAGCTTTTTGAGTAACCTGCTGGGGATGGACTGGCGCTATGGGGCGCTGCACTTTATGCGCCATCTCATCGATGGCGACTGCCCCATCGATCACTACCAGTGGGCCATGCAGGCCGGTGTTACCCACTGCATCGACAAAACCTGGACCCGCATCTATAACCCAGGCCAGGCGGCTATCGATCGCTGCGACCCCGACGGTGAGTTTATAAAGCGCTGGGTGCCGGAGCTGGCCCACCTACCCCCTGAGCAGCTAGGCAGTCCCCCGCCTACCCAAGGCTATCCCTCGCCCATTTTGGACTATCGCAAAGCCCGCCAGCAACGGGTGAAGCAGCTAGAGCAGCAGCGCGAAAAATTTTTGCAGACCCAAAATGTCGTGCCCTACCTGGGGCAAATGCCCGCCGACCTCACCCCCTTTGGAGCCGACCGCTACCCCAGCGAAATTGCCTGGGCGCAGCAGCCCATTGAGCGGCTATTCCCCGCCGCCCTCGAGCTAAACAGCTTAGATCTGTTACAGGCCAAAGCTCTACGCACCTGGTTTGTCGCCCACGTTAATGTCATCCCACCCAAGCGGCGCAAGCGAAAACCAAAGCCACCCTCGGATGTCGATCAGCTCAGTTTGCTCTGAGGGGACGCGTCCCCTTCGACTTCGCTCAGGGGACGCTGCTCTAAGGCGATCTTTTGCGATTACATGGCTTTAAGGCGCTTGCAACCAAATAAGCCCCCACCCTTATCCCTTTCTTAACCGAGGTTCGATTTTTGTGCAGTCCCTTTAATCAAGCTAATCCCTGGAAAACAGCGCTGGGTATTGCCCTCGCTAAGACGGACAGTTTGGCGGTGTCATCAAAGTCGCCGCCGGGGAAATTTGGTTTTCCCCGCTCCCCTTCCACTTAGGGGGTTCCGTTCCCATAAGAACCCACGGACAAGAGGCGTCTCCCCAATAGCACTTTGTGATCGACCATCCTGGCGGTGACAACGCGCATTCGCGCTGCGAAGTCGGGCCGCTTACTCTGGCTGCATATTCTGCAGGGTGGACACAAGGCACCGCCTCTGCAATAGGCTGTCAACTCAGCCACATAGAGTCGGCCCCCTATCGACTTTACCCATTTCCTATTTTTAACTGGGACTTAATTTTTGTGCGGCCCCCTAAGGGCATCTAAAAACCCGTTCCACAGTCAGTGAGGCGGATTCCCCGTTGAGCTCAGCGATATCAGCGGCGGCATTGTCTAAGGTTGTCGTGCGACTGCAAAGGCTCACACTCAAATCCGTCTCGTCCCCATAGGCATAGACCAAATAGGCTTGCCCTATCTCAAAGTTGTAGCCACAGGCCGCACTGTGGGGACCGGTTGTGATTTGCACGGTTTCGCCCAAATCCCCTTTCCACTGGTCAGATACGGTAAAGTCCACGGCATAGCCGGTCGCGGTGGGGGTAAGGCTGCTGACCTTACCGGCAAAAACAGCGGTGTTGCGATCGCGCTCAACCGAAGCCGACTCAGGCTGCATACAAGAACACCCATAGGCAGGTTCGATCTTAATGGAAACGACACCAAGGGGCAGCAACAGGGCAACCACCGCCCATTTAGACAGCTGCCATCTGAGTTGGGTTTTCATGCTTGTAGAGCGATCAGTAACCGTTCCAGTGTGGCAGTTAGAAAGACAAACCGTTGAGCAGTTTCAATTTGTGAAACGACCTCTAATCAGGCCCATCTACATAAAAATCCGACCAATGCCAACTTCAATAGGTGAATAGTCTGCTTAGCTCAAACTGCCTATATATCGGACTATCCGTTGGGCATCAACAGCCCGAATTTGATCGAGCAGCACAACTGAAGTTTGCGTCAAATTACCTGTTCCCGAGGGCAAAACGGGATAGATTGTGGAGTTCAACTCAACCCATTTTCCCATCTGTGTCGTCAGCGGAGTTACAAAGACTAACAAGTAACGTGTTTCACCTGGGGGTATCCCAACAACAATAGCCGGGCGAATACCCTGCTGCTCGTGCATGGATGGGATATGTTTGGGAAGTGAGACAAGAACGATGTCGCCTTTTTGTAAGCTACGATTCAATAGTGTTTGCCTCTAAAATGGTGATACCTTGACCTGGTGTGTAGGCAATAGGAAGGCCCTCTGGAATACCTGCGGGTCCCCAATCATATTCAGGTAACTCATCGGTCATATCGGCTTCGAGCCAGGTTTTTGACTCTTCATCCAGGGTTGAATCTGAGCTAGCGGATGCTTCAGCAATGTCTTGGCGCAAAACCTCAAATATAGATTGCTTGCTAGCCAGAGGAAGCTGCTGAATCAATTCTAGAATCTGTTCAACTTTGATTTCTAGCAGTGCCATGGTTACTACCTTCAGTCTGCATACCTTTACCTGGATTCTAGCAGTCAAGTCATTGGGAATGGCGTATTCAGGACTAAACCCCTTCTATGTCTTCTATCCTGCATCTTGTGTATCCTCTACACTAATATGCTGTGAGTCAACCTAATTAGCTGTACTACTGTATCCCCCAGATAGTGAGGAGTCCTGACCAAATGGCCGATGAAAGCACGCTCTGGATCGTCGCAGAGACGGAAGACATTGAAGAAACCTCTGAAATCGAAGGTCGCCGAGATGGCGGTTTTGACACGGGCGGTGGCTTTGGCCCCACCCGCTCACTCGAAACATTGAGAACCGTTGCCAAACGCAAGCGCGTGCCGCTGGATGCCCAGGCGCTGAAAGGCCAAATGCAAGGCATGCTCGAAATTGTCAATGACCTGTTTGACCAGGCCACCACTGCTAACGCTGGCTTACAACTTAATGAAGTTGAACTCTCAGTCGAAATTAATGCGGAAGGTCAGCTGAGCCTGGTGGGTAATGGCGGTAAATTAGGCAATACTGGGGGCATCACTCTGAAATTTGTCCGTCCTCAATCGTAAATGGGAAGAAACTGGGCCATCACCATCGGCATCAACCACTATCGCTACCTGCAACGGCTCCACTATGCTCAGCGGGATGCGGAGGTCATGGGTCAGTTATTTAGTCAGGAACTTGGTTTTGAGCAGGTCTACCACTTCAGCGAAGAGGCCCCTCCGATTCCCCAGGATTACGGGCCAGATCTTGACTCCACGCCTACCGGCACCACCCTGAGGCGCTTCCTCCGCACTCGCTTTGAGCAGCCTTTTTTGCGGGAGGGCGATAACCTCTGGTTCTTTTTTGCGGGGCACGGCATCCGCCATCAGAATCGAGATTATCTGATGCCCCTCGATGGCGATCGCGATGATCTAGAGCGCTCAGCCATCCCGATCCACACCATCAGCGAACGGCTGCGTCGCAGTGGGGCTGACAATATCATTCTGCTGATCGATGCCTGCCGTGGTTATGAAGGTCGCCGCAGCGGCATTGGCATTGGTCAAGAAAAGCAGCAAGGTGTGATCACTTTGTTTTCGTGTAGCCCTGAAGAATCGTCCTACGAGATTGAGGAATTTCAACAGGGGGCATTTACCCATGTGCTATTGGAGAGCTTACGACTCCAGGGCGAGGGTAACTGCGCCACCGTTGAGCGGCTTTATCAGCGCTTGCGTCATTACGTGCCCCAGCTCACCCGGCAGTATAAGCACGACCAGCAAACGCCCTACGGCGTGATCGAACCGCCCTCTAAAAACCATTTGATCTTGCTGCCCCGGCAGGCCAACCTCACCGATATCGCAACCCTCAAAAAAGACGCGCTGACGGCTGAGGTGCAACGCAACTTTAAGGGGGCTAAGCAACTCTGGGTGAGGGTTTTGGCTGTCTCACCTGCGGATCCAGAAGCCATCGAGGGGATTGAGCGACTGCGAGATACTACAAATACGCTTCAGTCAATATGGTCTTCCTCTCAAGACGATCTAGCTCATACTCAGCGAAGCTCAAAACAGAAAGAGCTATCTCTAGATATTCAGGCAGATTTAAACCGCATCCATCTTGGAACCTGTAGTTTTTAGCCTGGGTCATAGGTTCTGGTAATAGGAGTGGATCAGGGTGTCAGAGCAAGATGTTAAAAGTTGATATCGAAAAATGGGGACAAACGTCAGCATGCTTGAGAGAGCAAGCCTTGAATGCAGCCCACTCGCGCAGTCGGGAACGATTGATGGCGCTCTATGAGATCTGCTGTGGTCAGAATGCGACTCGAGTCGGTCGCCAAACCGGACGGAATCCGCAAACGGTAATGGAGTGGGTTCATCGCTACAATGCCAAAGGCCCCGAAGCGCTCCTCTATCGTCACACAGGTGGTCATCCCCCCCTTTGTCTTCAGCCGTCGAAGCTGAGCTAGCTCAGTGTGTTCGAGATGCGCTGGAGTTGGCCGCTACCCCTCCGCAAAAGCGCCAAGCAGTGCCCCAACCGCGTTGGACCTTAAAACGCTTCGTCGCCTGGGTCAAAGCCCAATTCCACCTTGAATGCGCTCGTGAAACCG
>JBCBQD010000117.1:0-17006 GCA_039820425.1 Cyanobacteria bacterium J06635_1 | reverse complement strand
AGCCACTCCGTCAATGTATCAACGAAATTAGTGATTGGCCGGTAGGCAGATGGTGGAGTTTCTCAATCCGGTGGATTATTCCCATCGTCTTGACAATGTTATTTTTCACGCAACTGTCAATCGATCTTAAAACGCCCTATGAAGGGTATCCGGTCTGGGCTCTGGGCCTTGGTTGGGCAACTGTGATATTGCCACTGCTTATCTTTCTGCTAATGCTGTTGACCAGCACAAAAAAACCTCAAAGATAAGATATTCGCCGGATTTGACGTTTGTGATTTAACGATAAGCAGGGGCACTATGACCAAACCAATTTGTCTAATCACTGGGGTGGGAGCGGGGACAGGGAGCGCGATCGCACGTCGATTTTCCCAAGGGGGGTATCAGGTGGCGATGATCGCCCGCGATCGCAACCGCCTGCAAAAGCTCGAGCGCGAGATCCCAAACACTCAGGCCTATGCCTGCGATGTTGGCGATCTGGATGCATTACTCGTCACCCTGAAGAACATCCGCTCAGAGATGGGAAATCCATCTGTTCTGATTCACAATGCCGTCAGTGCCACCTTTGGCAGCTTTCTAGACGCTGACCCCAAGGCCTTAGAGCAAAACTTTCGAGTGAACACAACCGCGTTGCTTTACCTCGCGCGTGAGCTAGCCCCGGCCATGATTCAAGCCGGGAGTGGCGCGATGATTGTCACAGGTAACACCGCTGCGCTCAGGGGCATTCCCACCTATGCGCTATTTGCCCCCACTAAAGCAGCGCAACGGATTTTGTCCCAAGCCTTAGCCCGTGATTTGGGGCCGAAAGGAGTACATGTGGCTTACGTGGTAATTGATGCTGCGATCGCAACCCCTTGGTCACGAGATCAGCCAGTCCAAGGACTCAACACTGAGCCACTTAATCAACACCAAAGACGCTCTGAAGATTTTTTCTGTCAGCCCGTTGATATTGCAGCAGAGATCTTTCATGTAGCCCACCAGTCCCGATCGACCTGGTCCTTTGATGTAGAAATTCGCCCCTTTGCAGAAAAATGGTAAACCCGCTCTGAACAGCTACGCGCTCGCCTGTGAACACCCTAGCCCCTTTTAGGGGTTTGGCTGAACAACACTCTCATGCCTCAAACGACAGCAAGAGTTCGCGCAATAATCGATCTAATGTTTCCCGATCCAATGACTCAGCCGCACTGAGAATACGATGTTCATTTTCCACATGGGCCTCAATTGCCTGTTCAATCAGATCGAACCCCTTATCCGTAAGCCGAATGAGCGTTCCCCGACGATCGCTGGGGTCAGGCATACGGCGAATCAGTTCAGCCTTTTCTAAACGATCAAGGCGATTGGTCATCGTGCCAGAAGTAACCATCAGCGTACTGAACAGCTCTGTTGGTGAGAGCTGAAAGGGGTCACCGGAGCGCCGCAGCGTTGCCAACACATCGAAATCGCCCAGACTCAAACCAAACTCCGAAAACGTGGGCTTGAGAAACCGTTCTAGATGCTTGGACAGGCGAAGGAGACGCCCAATCACGCCCATAGGAGAAACATCCAGGTCAGGGCGCTCTCGCTGCCACTGGGCCAGGATTTTATCGACGGGATCGGTAGCCATAGGGATATCTTGTATTTGCTTTTCTTAATATAAACTATCTCGACATCAAGATAAGTGCTAGTATCTTAGAATCAAGTATCTTGAATTCAAGGTAAATCAATGCAGTTATCTACAGCGCGCTCTTTTGATATATTCCTGACAGCCCTGGCCCCGATGACCTGGGGGACGACCTATATCGTCGCCACTGAGTTCTTGCCAGCCGGTCATCCCCTATTGGTGGCAGCATTGCGATCGCTTCCTGTTGGCCTCTTACTCACCCTTGCCTTTCGAAAGCTCCCCCGGGGAATTTGGTGGTGGCGGATTCTAATCCTCGGTGGATTAAATATTGGCGTCTTCCAGGCCCTATTGTTCGTGGCGGCCTACCGATTACCTGGAGGCGTTGCGGCCACCGCAGGGGCCATTCAACCCCTATTGGTGGTGCTATTTTCCTGGCTGATCTTGGGCGAAAAGCCCGCTCAGCGATCGATCAAGGTGGCGATTGCAGGCTTTGTTGGTGTTGGTCTACTCGTCCTTAGCCCCGGTGCTCAGTTAGATGGCATTGGCATTATGGCGGCGATCTCTGGGGCCGCATCCATGGGCCTTGGAACGGTGCTGGTTAAACGGTGGAAACGTCCAGTTTCTTTATTGGTATTTACGGCGTGGCAACTCGTGGTCGGTGGAGCGTTGCTATTACCCATTGCCCTAGTCGTAGAAGGCCCGTTCACCCAGCTCTCGACCACCCACATTCAGGGGCTGATTTACTTGGGCGTCATTGGTACCGGACTGGCTTACCTGCTGTGGTTTCGGGGGATTGATCGGCTCAAAGCCTCAGCCGTTTCCTATCTGGGGCTCATGAGTCCTGTGGTGGCCACATTGATTGGCTTTGTCTGGCTTCAGCAAACGTTTACATCCATACAACTAGTGGGGATAGGGATCATATTTACCAGTATTTTGTTGGGCCAAAAAATCAATACCTCGCATCGGCAAAGCGAAAAAGGTAGAGCTTTGGCTCATTGACGCTCATCCAGCTAACGCGAGGCGTATAGTAAGAGATTCCCCATTCAAGTGTCATTCGACAAATAGCCTGCCAGCAAGATGGCCGACGCTCAATTTTGGCGACTCAGTTCTGACAACTTCTTATGGCTCTGATAATCTTGTCGAACTCATACCTGTCGGCTAACGCCATCAGGTATTTAGCCAGGGTAGCCTGGCTGGCTGGCATTTGCTCAATCAATTGCAGCACACGCTTGCCTTTCAACTGACTCGCTGCCTGTTGGAGCTCATTAAGCCATTGAGTCGACATTTCACCTAAAGCATCAGCTATATCGAACAAAGGATCTACTTCTGTCTTGCAAACAGTCTCTTTTTTATCCTCATTTTGCTGCTCATATAAAAACTCAGGGATGACAATCGAACTCTGGGGAACAGGAATATAAAATCGAAAGCAGGTGCCTTTTCCAACCTGACTACTGACCGTAATTTCTCCCCCCATCATCTGAATCACTTTCTGACTAATTGCTAAACCCAACCCCGTTCCCTGGTGAGTATTACGGCCTACTGCTGTTTGTTCAAACGCAACAAATAATTGTTCGAGCTCGGCGGCAGCAATCCCTGGACCGGTGTCTTCGACTTCGATTTGCAGGGTGGAGGTAGAGGGTAGAGGGTAGTGGGTAGTGGGTAGTGGGTCACGGGCAGAATTTTCTCTACCCTCCACCCAATTCTCTCTACCCTCTACCTCCAAATCCTGACTCCTGACTCCTGACTCCTGACTCCCCATCTTCACACGCAGGGTAACACATCCGTCAGACGTAAACTTAATGGCATTGCCAAGTAGATTGATTAAGGCCTGCCTTAACTTGCCAGAATCAATTTCTACAAAGTGAGGGATATCAGGGGCTTGGTCAAAAATGAGTTGCAGGCCCTTGGCTTCAGCTTTGAGACTGAACAGGGCATGCATATCGTACAGTAGAGCAGGTAAATCAACCGATTCCAAATTGAGCGTGATTTTGCCTGCTTCGATTTTAGACATTTCTAAAATGTCATTAATCAAGTTCAGCAAATGCTCTCCACTTCGATTGATAATGGTCAATTGTTCTTGCTGCGGAGGGCTTAGGGCCTCAGCTTTGCCCAATAACTGGCTAAAACCCAAAATGGCGTTCAGGGGAGTCCGCAGTTCGTGACTCATTCTGGCTAGAAATACGCTTTTGGCCTGGTTGGCTGCCTCAGCGGCAACTTTAGCCGCCTGGAGCTGGGCCGTAATGGCATCTGAGTGAGCCATTGTGTTGTCAAGTAATATCTCTAAATCTGTTTTTTCGCGCTCCAGCCGCTGAATGATTTTATCCTGTTCTGAGACCGATTGGGGCTCTCCTAATGTGATCAGATAGGCTTGAATCACCGCTGCTTTGCTCAGGCCAGACTGACGGCAATAGGCTTCTAGCTTCTCCAGAGCCTGGTCGCTGAGGTCTATGGTCACGCGGTTTTTATCCATCGTCAAATCTGAAATTAAGGCTCTCTTCCTTGTGCTCAAGCATATCCCTAATGTTCATGGATATCAATGATGCCTAGGTATCAATCACGGGCAGAGATTTGTCCATCACGGCCCACCCTTTGCAGCCTTTAATGAGGTGCTCGACTGATAGAGAAATCAGTGAAGGCTTCAGCCTAAATCAACGACCATGCTGGGCAGAAGACGTTTCAGATTAACCAAAGATTTTGCTTGCCAGGGGATAGCGTCAGACCCCTTGATGGTCATTTTGACCCCGCCAGCCCTGCGAACTTTAATCACAAATTTAGAAATAACGTTGATGCCCGAGCTATTTAGAAACTTAAGTTCACGCAGATCCAGGGTTAGGGTAGCAGGCTCTTGACTAGAGGCATCCTCCAGGGTCTGGTCTAAAAGGTCGGCAATCGGTGGGTATTCGCCCATACCCATCAGGGCAAGTTCGCCCTGAAATGTCACGGTTAAAGCAGCCTGATCGTACGTCACCTGGTACTCTTGACCTTTAATATCCATGCTGCATCCTTGATAAGGCATTCTCTAAGCATTCTATCCAAGTTGCTAAGTCATATGATAGCTGAACCATAGTGGTTACGAGAATAGTACCGGGCTCGGTGGGGACAGGTTCAAATTGCCAACCAATCTGAGCTTCGTAATTGCTTAAGATCGTGATAAAGCCTAAGCCCGAGCGATGGCGATTATCGGCCTCCAGATTGCGCTCCAGACGATCAACGTACAGGTCAATGGGCGCTGTGGTTGTCAGTTCCTCAATCAAAGTATAAAAATCAGTCAGGTTTTCAGCAACAGCCCCATTCTTGACAAACACGACAATCTGACCCGGATGAATATGTAGCCCCAGTTGGGTTACGATTTGAGAACGGTGGTTAGAAAATTTGACCGCATTTTCTAACAGCTCGTTCACGATATATCGCAGGGTATCTTTGATGTCGGTCTGCTGCCTGAGTTTTTGAGGGTCATCTGGCCCGGCTGGGAAAAACATGCCCAGGTAGTCTGCAATAAACTTAGCGGATAAGCTACTGTTGGGCCAAAATTGTTTTTGAGGCACCAAACCTGCCGAAAAATCAATCAGCAAACACTGATTCTCTGTCAGCAAGTGACTGTCAAAATCTCCGAAGGTTTGAGTAGTGGGCTGATTAGATTCCGACATACGGTTGCCTGGGTAAACCTCTTTCCTTTTATCTATTTTTGCTTGAGAACAAGCAGGGTAATGTCATCAAATACTTTTTGTGTGCCAATAAATTGCCGTAAATCGTCAATGACGGCTCGTTTAATCTCTTCAGCGGTGCCATTCCAGCTTTGTTCAGTCACCTCACACAGCCGCTCTATGCCATACTGTTGTCTGTCTGGGCTGTAGGCTTCGGTAATGCCGTCGGTGTAGAGGACAACCCCATCCCCGGACTGCAGTGTCACCACCGTATGGTCGATAAATTCGGTAATATCATCATCTAGACCAATGGGCATGCCTAAATTTATCGTGTCAATGCGCTCTAAGCTGCCGTTGGCTCGCCCCACCAGGATCTCTTCATGTTGCCCACTGATGCTGACCCGACCGTCAGAATAGTTAAGAATGACCAGGGTTAGATTTTTCTCAGATCCCATCCGCTGCACATTGTCATAGATGATGCGATTCATCGTGCCTAAAAATCTGACCGGGTCGTGCTCGCGGAGTGCTTGCAGGGTTCGCACTGCGGTTTGGGTCATCAGCATTAACATGCCACTTTCGAGACCGTGCCCGGTGACATCGCCCATGCCCAGGGTCACCACCCCCTCTGTCTGCAGCACATCGTAGTAGTCGCCCCCGACTTCATCAGCGGGGTCCATGTAGCCTGCAATATCTAGATTTTTGACCTGGTCTAATTCTTTGGGTTTGGGCAAGATCATCTGTTGGATTTGCCGGACCACCGCCAGCTCAGCCCCCATCCGCAGATTATCGGCCTTGAGTTTTTCATTCAGGGTGGTAATTTGCTCATTCGCATTGGCTAGATCAGAGGTTCGTTCTTTGACTTTATCTTCTAAGGTTTCAAAGGCTGTTTTGAGTTGACGGGCCATACTCTCAAAAGAATTCGCCAGAGTCCTCAACTCACTGATATTGCTAGACTCGCCGCCTTGAACACTCAGGTCGCCCTCTGCAATCGCTTTAGAGGCTTGAGTCAGGCGTAAAACCGGATGGGTTAGCCAGCGCGTAATCAGCAGACCAATGGCAACGGCAACGCCTAGCGCTAGAAACGTTAAACCAATCGTATTGCGGGTATTGGCATAGATCTGTCCCATAAAGTCAGCTTCTGGGATCACCACCACAATCAGCCAGTCTAGCCCTCGACCATCTTTAAATGGCAGCACCTGCAAGAAATGACGTTTGCCCTGCAGGCGAAAGTTTAGCTGCTGCGATCGCAAAATCCCCTCAAAATTGCCAAACCGATTCGAGACATACTGCGCAGTGCCACTCACCAGGGGATCTTGGCTATCCACCGCCTGCAGAAATTCAGGATTTTCCCGATCACCCACCATCAGCGGCTCATCCGCAGAACTTGAGATTAAATGACCGTCGCGATCAATCACAAACGCCTGCCCTGACTTGCCAATTTCCAGCGCTTTCAGAAACCCGCGAAATTCTTCGGGTAAAACCACATCCGTGGCACACACCCCCAACAGTCTGCGCCCCGACGCATCATAGACTGGCAAACTGGCGGTGATATTCGTCAGCCCGGTGGTAAAGGCAATATAGACATCGGTCCAGACCGGTCGTTGAGCCTGAATCGCGGCCCGATACCAGGGCCGCTGTCTCGAGTCAAACGTCGCCTCCAACTGGCGTAGAAAAAAGGTCCGCTCACCCCGTACATCCAGCGTGTAATATTGACGTTGCCCCTGGGTTGCAGCATTACTGTAGGATAATTGCAAAGAGCCATCTTCCGGCAATCTCAGGACACCAAAAAAATCCCCCCGGTCGTTGCCACAATATACAAACGCTACGTTGGGCGAAATTCTCATTTGTTGAAACAGCGGAGCCTCGCCCGTTGTAGCACTCTCCACATCTAAAACACCATGGATCAAAGCCGTCGCATTCAGGCGGTTGATCTCATGGGGGGTTTCAAAGTACCCCTGTAGTTCACGTTGAATGCGAGCCGAAACCTCTGTTCGCAGCTGGGAGGTTAGATTTTGCACCGCCCGCTGGCTATTGCGAAACGAAAGATAGCCCACCAGACCCACCGTGGCACAAATCTGGAGGACAAAAGGCACCACCAATATCCGGCGGATAGGAAAGTGGACATCACCCGGAAATTGACTGAACAAGCGTTTCATTCTTCTAACCCAGCGCTGATTCGTTATTAAGAATAAAGCCTTAGCGCCAATATGCGAGGAGCATTCAAGTTAATTCAGGGTATACCGTCCCATCATACCCCTTTCGCCTCACTAAAAGGGTCATCAAGACAGACAGTCTCGATTTAGGCAAAACCTAAAAAACCTGAACTTTTTCCTGAATAAACCTGAACTTTTCAGGATTTCTCCTGCCGGAGCTTTCAGCAATAGTGAGCACTATGCACGCTACCCATGTTGTTCTTTCAGGGAGACTTTTGAAAATGGCTCAAATCACTAACGTCAGCTCGCCCAATGCCAATCAAGCCTATACAGCAGGCGATGTCATTACTATTAACGTTAGATTTGATACCCCCGGCCTATTTGTAGAAGGCAGTCCACGACTTTTACTGGAGACCGGGACAATTGATCGATTCGCCACCTTCAGCGACATCAGTAGAAACAATACTTTAGAATTCACCTATACCGTTCAGGACGGGGATATCAGCTCTGATTTGGATTATGTATCTGCAACGGCTTTTGATCTCAATGGTGGGGACATTAGCATCATTGAATCTCCTGAAGAGGTAGACTTGACGTTGCCTGCCCCAGGAGAAGCAGGGTCTTTGGGAGCCAATAACGATTTAGTCATTGATAGCATTGACAATCAAGCCCCCAGTGCCGTGACGCTGACCAATCGCACCGCTGCCCTGAGGGCAGACGCCGACACGACTGCTCGCATCAAGGTGGCTGACATTAATGTGACCGATGATGATGCAGGCACCAACACCCTAGGGATTACAGGGGCAGACGCCGCCGCCTTTGAAATCGAAGGTACCGAATTATTTCTAGCCGCTGGCACCAACCTGGATTTTGACGCCCAGTCTGATTACACCATTAACGTTTTTGTCGATGACCCCACTGTGGGTAACACGCCAGATGCCAGTGTAGACTTTAACCTCAGTGTTAACGACACCGGCTTTGATTTTCGCAGCCTCACCCTGGGGGATGGCTTTAGCAGTGTTAGTCAGCTCTCAGCCGAATTTCAGACCCAGGCAAAGACGGCATTTGGCCTACCCGATTCTCTCGATCTAACCACCTTTAACCCGATCTCAGCCGCCGCCAATGGCGACGCTTTGGGGGCTGAGGTACTGGCCGATCTGGTCGCTTTGCAAACCCTGATTGTGCAGACTGGTGAGGCCCTGGGAGGGGCCTTACCCGATGAATCACCCGCAATGCTGCAACTCGCGGCTGGCGGGGCAACGCTAGAGGTTATCCAAACTCAGGCAGACGCCGGAAATGCTGTTGATTTGGGCGATGCTGACACCGTGGAGACGATTCTCGATACGGCGGTCAACAACATTCAAACCCAGAATCCCTCGCTCGATTTAACCGCTGTCAGCGACAATAGCACCGCTGTGAGTGAGGTGATCGCCGCCAGCACCGAAGCAATTTTGACCGCAGCGGACAATAGCTCTCCCCAGGATGCGGTGGCCGAAATCTTCCAGGCTCAGCAGGCTACCCAAAATCAGGTCGCCAATGACCTGGAAGCCGCCGTTGCGGGCACCAAAACCTTTGATGAGGTGGTCACGAACAATACCGGCACCAACCTCAATACCCAAATTGAGTCAATTGCGACTAATCTCATCCCCACGGCAATCGATGATAGCTTTAGCCTGATCAGTCTCGACGCGTTTATGGGCAACGTGCTATCGGATAACGGCCAGGGTGCCGATTTTGACTTTGAAGGCACTGCCCTTGAAGTGATTGCGGCCAATGATGACGCAACCCTCATCGGAGAACAAATACAGCTAGACTTTGGCAATTTGACCCTCAATGGTGATGGCAGCTTCATCTACACTCCCGACAGCTCATTGGGAACTGGCGAGGCGCAAGATAGCTTTACCTATGCGATCGCAGATAAAACAGGTGCAGTCGATACCGCCACCGTTGAGCTAAATATTGCCCTAAGTGGTCCTGCCAACGAGGCCCCCGTCACCGTTGACGATATTGCAACAGCCAACCAAAGCCTCAACAATCCTAAGACCCTCCTGGCCGCCGACCTCTTAGCGAACGATACCGATCTCAATGGGGATGCCCTGATGATTACTGGGGTGACAGCCAATGCGACCAATAAGAAAGGAAAGACGGTTGGCACGGTGGGCTTGAATGATGACGGCAACCTTGTTTACACCTCAACCAATGACAAGTTCAACGGTGCCGTAACGTTTGAATACACGGTCAGTGATGGCGAGCTTGTCGACACTGGGACGGTCAAGGTTCGAGTTGGCATGACTAAAAATGGGGGTAATGGGAAAGATAAACTGAACGGGACTGCTGGGGACGACATTCTTAACGGGGGCAATGGCAAGGACAGGCTCTCAGGTATCGATCAGTCTATACCCCGTCCAGGACGGGGTGAGTTTGACATTTTAACCGGAGGTAATGGCAAAGATACCTTCGTGTTAGGAAACCCAGATCAGATTTTCTATCTGGGGCAGGGCGACGCTGATCTGGCCGTGATCACTGATTTTGGCCGTGGCCCAGACCAGATTCAATTGCGGGAGCTGGCTCCTAACGCACCTCGGAGCTACGACTTTACCTTTGTCGATGACTTTAACAGCCTGGGGGCAGGGACCCAAATCAGTGTTGTTGGGTCGGATAACTCATCTGATCTGATTGGCTTCGTTCAAGACTTCAATTTATCAGCCGCTCAGGTTCAATTTGTTTAGTCTAGTTCTGCATCAGACTTACATTAACAGGTTGAGGTTGGGAAAAGAGAAAAGGAAAAAGGGCGCATAAGTACCTCGTCAGTAACAATGACTCATTATGTTATCTTCTCAACGGATGAAACTCCTACCCCTAGACTGTAAAGCATTTTATCGTGCCGATTTTCTGGGGGTTACCGCAGCAGAAAGACTCTTTAATGAGATTGTCTCTGGTTTTGATGTCACTGATAAAGTAATCCCAATGGCAGATGGCAGCAAGCAACTGGGTGAGTTAGGCACCTTTATGTTTACCGATCCAGACCTGACATCGTTCGAGGCCTTTCCTGAGGTCTGGGGTGGACGATCAGCCTGGACTGATTCATTGGCCAGGGTTCGAGACCACATCGAGGCGGAGACGGGGATCCGGTTTCAGGTGGCTCGATGTGTGTACTATGCAGATGGCACTGAGAGTATGGGCTTCCATCGAGATCTGCCTGCCTATGGGAATACAGATGCGATCGCATCCCTAAGTCTCGGTGTCGAACGAGCATTTGTCTTCCGCAGGACCTCTGATCTTGCCCAACGTTTTACCCTTAACCTGGCCCCAGGTAGCCTGTTATTGATGGGAACAGGTTGTCAAGAAAACTACGAACATGCCCTACCTCCAGATAAACATTGTCACCAGGCTCGATTGAATCTGACCTTTAGAAAATATGGTTGGCACTAGAATTGTATTTTGTCAAAATACTAGGTGACTTGAGCCGTTGTTGGAGTACCTGTAGCACGTACGACATAGCCTGAATAAACCTGAATAAACCTGAACTTTTAGCTGTATAAACCTGAACTTTTAGGGATTTTTTCTGCCAGGTTTATTTGCGATACTGAGGACAACAAACGAGGAGACACTCGATGTTGAAAACTCTCACACTCTCTGATTTTTCGTCCCTGATTGGCAATCTTTTTCAGGTGCAGGATATGCCAGGAGCTAACCTACAGCTAGAACTTATGGAAGCTGTAAAGTTAGGAGGCCGGACGACTCATACAGCCAACTGCCCTGAGGCATTTTCACTATTGTTCAAAGGCCCCAGTGACCTGGCACTTGCCCAAAGGCTTTACCGTTTGCACCATTCTCAACTGGGAGAGCTGGGTATCTTTTTGGTGCCCATCGCCCATCATGCAGACGGGATGCAATATGAGGCCATTTTTAACTAAGGAATAAAACTCGTATGGTTTCTCTCTCAATACGACCGTGGTTGGTAGGAGAGGCGTTAGTGCATCACGGCCTGACGTTTCGTCCGATCACAGAGGATGATCACCCATTTCTCTTTCAAGTCTACGCCAGTACCCGTGAAGAAGAGCTGGCGATTGTGCCCTGGTCAGAGGAGCAAAAACAGGCATTTTTGCAGTTTCAATTCATGGCACAACACACGTTTTATCAGGATCAGTTCAAGTCTGCTGACTTTTGGGTGATTGAACAAGCCGGGACAGACATTGGGCGTCTATATATCGATCGACGCCCCGATGAAATTCATATTATTGACATTGCTTTGATGCCAACTTATTGCGATCGCGGCCTCGGCACAGCACTGTTAAACACAGTTTTGGCGGCAGCGCAGGCTAATAGTCAGCCCATCACGATTCATGTAGAGCGCAACAACCGTGCATTGAATCTCTATCGCCGTCTCGGATTTGTACAAAAAGGAGAAGAAAGTGTCTACCACTTGATGGCATGGACGCCATCAAACCAAAACATCAACTTAGGAGATTAACGATGACCGAACCGTATTTAGGCGAAATTAGGTTGTTTGGCTTTAACTTTGCCCCCCGAGGGTGGGCCAAGTGTGATGGCGAGCTGTTGTCCATTAGCCAATATCAATCGTTGTATTCAATATTGGGGACTACCTTTGGTGGCGATGGCCGCACCACGTTTGCGCTTCCGGACCTCCGCGGTCGACTGCCCATGCATGCCAGTTCTTCCTATTCAGCGGGGAGCAAAAGTGGCGTCGAAGAAATTACATTGACCGAAGCCCAAATACCAGCTCACACCCATACTATGAGAGGAACAAGCGATAATGCCCTGACTGACCCGGTGCAAGGGGCTACCCCCACAAATCATGTTCTCGCTAAATCTAATATTTCTGTCTATACAGATGCGGCCAACTTGACGGCCATGAACACGGTATCCATCGGCAAAAATTCCGGCGATCAGCCGTTTAGCAATATGCAACCGTACCTAGCGGTCGAATTTTGCATCGCCCTTACCGGTACATTTCCCCCTCGTAATTAAGGAGTTTAATCATGGCAACACCTTATATTGGTGAAATTCGCATGTTCGCCGGCAACTTTGCCCCCAAAAACTGGGCACTGTGCGATGGTGATCTCTTATCAGTCTCACAATATGATGCCCTGTTCTCTCTCTTGGGCACCATTTACGGGGGTGATGGCCGCACTACCTTTGGCCTTCCCGATCTTCGCGGTCGAGCCCCCATGCACTATGGTTCGGGGCCAGGGCTGACAACTCGTAATATGGGTTCAAAGGGAGGTGCAGCAACAGTCACCCTCACTGCCGATCAAGTCCCTGCCCATTCCCATGTTTGGTATGCCTCGGAAAACACAGCTAACGAAAATACCGTGAGTGGTCATGTTCTCGGGGGGAATACCAAGGTAGACGTTTATAACGAAAATACCACCCCCACCGCACAAATGTCAGATCTAGCAATTGCCGCCCACAGCGGCAGCGGGAATTCCCAACCAAACATGATGCCGTATCTGACCATCAACTTTATCATTTGCCTTTTTGGCCTTTACCCAACTCGTCATTAGGAGACTATTATGGCAGACCCCTTTATCGGTGAAATCAGACTCTTTGCAGGCAATTTTGCCCCACGTGGTTGGGCATTCTGCAATGGCACATCCATGAGTGTTTCTCAAAATACAGCCCTCTTTTCTATTTTAGGGACAACCTACGGCGGCAATGGCCGTACCAACTTTGAATTGCCCGATCTGCAAGGCCGTGTCCCCATCCATGAGGGCACTGGCTCTGGCCTCCCCACCTACAGACTCGGGCAACATGGCGGCTCTGAAACAGAAACCTTTACAGAGTCACAAATGCCCAGCCATAACCATGCAGAGATCGCAGTGCCACTTCTACCTACCCAGGGTGGCGGTAGCGAAGATCCAGCCAATCATGCCCTGGGGCTAGCGGTGGGAGCACAGGTCTATGGTGAGCCAGCCAATTTGGTGGCCATGGATTCTTCCTCTTTGGCATCTACAGGCGGCGGACAGAGTCGCGATAATATGCAGCCCTACCTGACAATCAATTTCATCATTGCTCTGGAAGGGACTTATCCATCAAGGGGATAGCGGAGTTGTCATCATACCCCACTACCAGGAATGTCTAGTATGGGTCGCTGTTGACAACAGCGACCCATTTTTTTGTTGTCCATACACCCTGGCAAACGGGCAAAACCACAACCATGTCGGCCCTGGCCCAGCAGCTAACCGCCAGTGGCCACTATACGGCTGCGATAGTATCTGTAGAAGTGGGTGCTGCCTTTCCCCATGACCCAGGGGCAGCTCTGGTTAGGGCTTGTCAAAAATTAAACTCATGGCTTGATTCCCCTCACTAAGATGGCCTTACCCAACCTATCCCCTCCGAGGAGCTATCCATTAGGCAAAACTTGCTACAACATATGCAGAATAGCCGTTTCACTTGCTCGCTGCCGACCCCTCCCAACCTCCCGCGTGCTTTGCACACCGCTTCACTAGAGTCAAGGGGAGGTGCCGCAGGCGGTGGGGTTTTCAGCGGACAGTCACTACTTAGAAATCGGTCTTTCAGCGACTTGTGTGTAATGGATAGCTCCGGGGAGGGTCGCAGGGGTGGGTTTCGGCCTGTTACGCTGGTGACCGAAACCCACCCCGCCCTGCGGTGGAGGGGAAAGGTTGGATAAGGCCAGCATGAACTAGAAGGAATGCCTGAGGTCAGGGAACCGAAGATCAGGTGCGGGCGGTGATTGAGCCGATGCTGGTTAGGCAGGAATGGGGGATCTTCCCAATGATGATCGACAGTTCTGAGTTGATTTGGGATGAGTGGTGCGGCATCCAGCGGGGGGGGGTTGACCTCCGCCAATCCAATTTATTGAGAAGTCTTGCCGAGGGTTTTAGCCAGTGGGACCCAGGATAGCTTGCCCATGATTCGCCTTTTCACATCGGTCGGACAACAACGGAACTAGCCATAACGCCTGGTCATCGAGAAATTGTGGTAATTCGGGGATAAAAAAAGTGGGTCGCTGTTGTTAGCAGCGACCCACTTTTTCTTAACCTCACCGTTTAATCAACGATTCATCGCAACAATCTCCCTAAGGAGTCGGTGGTGCAGACTGACCAAACTGAGGTGTTCCGGTGACACCAACGGCATCGCCATTATTCACTGCACTCAAGTTAGCAGCACTGGTTTGGGTAATATTCAAGGCAGAAGCATTGTTCTCAGTCAAAGCAATATCCTCAGTACCTGGGAAGCCATTATTACCCGTAAAGTTGTTGCCAGAAATGCTGGCATTCAACGTGTTACTGTTCTCTGAGGTCAATGCCAGGCCAGGCGCAAACCCAGATGTCGGAGCTGCTAGGTTGGTATTGTTAGTAACCGTCGCATTCAGCGTACCATTGCCATCGCGAGCATTCAAGAAGACAGTGCCGAACGCACTTGCCCCAATCGTATTGTTGTCAATCAATACGGTTTGGGTGCCATTGCCATCCTGACGTAATTGCATGCCAAAGCCACCGCTAGCACCGATATTATTGTTACTGATGGTGACCGCCGAGGTGGCACTGTCATCATTGTTGACAATAATCGCATTACCGCCGGTATCCGTAATCGTGTTACCCGTTAGCGCAACAGTGGCGTTACTGTTCCCCGCATTCACAACCGAGAAGCTACCACTGCCAAACGCATCATTCGCATCAAATAAACTATTTTGGATGGTAAGATTCAGCGTGGCTGTCTGATCGGAGATAGCAAATACGCCCTCACTGCCATTGGCATTGATGTCGAACTGACTATTATCCACCAGCAGGGTCAGATTAGCCGTTCCAGTTGCTTGAGCAAAGACGCCATCTTCACCAAAGGCTTGGAACGCATGGTCCTCTACATCCAAACGGCGGATGGTGAGGGTGTCGGTAATATTATCATCAGTGGTGCTGTTGACAATTTCCACACCCGTGTCACTAATGTCATCCATACGCACATCTTCGATGAGGTTGGTGCCAAACAGGTTGACGATGTTGATGTTATGTTCATCATCGCCGTTACCTGCCCCGGTGATGACGCTGTCCTCATAGGTGAAGTTGGTCACGCTATTGAGATCAATGCCGTGGACACCGGTATTGCTGATGTTCACCTCACTGATGGCGATGTTACTGACATTGGTGCCGCTGATGCCATCAACCGATGCACTGCCGATATTAAGACCGCGAATGGTATTGCCAGAGGCCAGGGTAATGCCACTGCCACCGCTGTTGACAATCGTTGGGTCAGTACCACCAATGGAGGGCAGTAACCCGCCAAAGGGAGATAGGGTAATGCCCAGCAGGGTATCTAGCGAAGACCCGGTTGCACCTTGACCGATCAAGGTTTGATTATTGAGCAGGTTGACACCACCGGTATAGTTACCAGAGCCTGTGTGCAAGAAGATATTGTCACTCGCCTCAGGGTTGTTGCCTGTTCCATTATTGACAGCATTGAATGCAGCCAATGTCGTGAACGGATTAGCCAGGGTGCCTGCATTCGTCGAACCATTGGCGCTGCTGTCAATGAACCAGATGGTATCGGCTACAGTAAAGACAACTTCGGCTGTGTCACTACCGCCAGCGTTGGAGCTGGAGTAGAAGAATGAGTCAGTGCCATCAAAGCCTGCAGCAGGGTTGTAGGTGAAGGTGCCATCGTCGTTTAGCAACACCGTACCGCCATTGCTGGTGGTGATAGTGTTTGTACCGTTGGCTGCATTATCCCCGGAAGTGCCTGCCGTTGCGCCAAAGAAGAGAGCAGTCGGTGTGCCCCCCAGGTCATTGCTAAAGATGGACCCGGTACTGGTGACGTTAATGCCCACATTACCGGTCACGTTAAAGGCATCATCTACCGCATCTGGTACCGATACTTCCACTACATCAGTGACGCTCACGGTCAGGTCTTGGGCATCGGTCAAGCCGCTCGAGTCGGTGACGGTGACCTGGACCTGATAATTGTTATCGCCGTTGGCATCGCCAGGGACCTCAAAGTCAGGTGCGTTATTGAAGTTCAGCACGCCAGTATTGGCATCGATGTTGAACAACGCCTGGTCTGCACCGCCGCTGAGGCTGTAGGTCAAGCCTGAACCTTCTGAGTCATTGTCATCGTTGGTCTCAACGTCAGTCACTGCGGTGGTATTCTCTGCCACATTCACTGTCGCCGTGTCACCACCGCCATCGCTGGTAATCGTCGGGGCTGCATTTTCTGCCACATCGGTGACGCTCACGGTCAGGTCTTGGGCATCGGTCAAGCCGCTCGAGTCGGTGACGCTCACCTGCACTTGATAATCGTTGTCGCTGTTGGCATCCCCAGGAAGCTCAAAGTCAGGGGCTGCCGCAAAGCTCAGTGCGCCAGTATCAGCATCGATGTCGAACAACACCTGGTCTGCTCCGCCGCTGAGGCTGTAGGTCAGGCCTGAGCCTTCTGAGTCATTGTCATCGCTGGTCTCTACGTTGGTCACTGCGGTGGTGTTCTCGGCCACATTGACCGCTGCCGTGTCACCGCCGCCATCGCTGGTAATCGTCGGCGCGGTATTCTCTGCCACATCCGTGACGCTCACGGTCAGATCTTGAGTGTCGGTCAACCCACTCGAGTCGGTTAACCAAACGTTGACTAGTTTGGCGT
>JBCBQD010000116.1:0-17113 GCA_039820425.1 Cyanobacteria bacterium J06635_1 | reverse complement strand
CAAAGAAGTGGTCGAGGCCCAGTACCCCGAAGACCTCCCCCTCGACCTGCGCGCCGAATCTCACATCGAAGCCGATCAATCCTCAATTTTTTACCGCAAGGGGTTAGCTAAGTTAGGGCTGAGTAAGGTGTACACTGCTTAGGAGGTAGAGGGTAGAGAGTGGAGGGTAGAGGGTAGAGAGTGGAGGATGGAGGGTGGAGCGTTCGCAGTTCTCAATTTTGAAAGAAGGCCGAGCAACACAAACTCAAAACTCAAAACTTCATCACCCACTACCGTTCGGCTGAGCTCACGCCGAAGCCCATCACCCACTACCCACTACCCCTATGCCCACCCTTCTCGTCAAAAACATCCACACCCTCGTCACCATGAATGACGAGCGACAAGAGATCCGCAATGGGGCGCTCTTTGTCCGAGACAACATCATCGCACAAGTCGGTACTACCAATACCTTGCCCTCCACCGCCGATGACGTTCTGGATCTCCAGGGACGACAGGTTGTCCTCCCTGGTCTGGTTAATACCCACCACCACTTCTTTCAAACCCTTACCCGTGCGATACCGGCTGCTCAAAACTGCGATCTCTTCCACTGGCTTCAAACCCTCTACCCCATCTGGGGAAAGCTCACCAGTGATGGCGTCTATGCCAGTGCCCAGATGGCTTCCGCTGAGCTAATGTTGTCCGGTTGTACCACCTCCAGCGATCATCTCTACATTTTCCCTAACGACTGTACCCTGGATGATGAGATTCGCGCGGTCAAAGACATGGGCCTGCGGTTCCACGCCAGTCGAGGCAGCATGAGTGTGGGCAAAAGCCAGGGAGGACTCCCGCCCGACAATTTGATAGAGCAAGAAGCCGATATTCTCAAAGACTCCCAGCGGTTGATTGAGCAATACCACGACAACAGCCGCCATGCCATGGTGCGGATGGTGCTGGCTCCCTGCTCACCCTTTTCAGTTTCGCCAGATCTGATGCGTGAGTCAGCTGCCCTGGCACGGGCCTACCCTGGCGTGCGACTGCATACTCACCTGGCTGAGAACAAAAGCGATGTCGAGTATAGTTTGTCAAAGTTTGGCCTGCGACCCGGTGACTATGCCAAATCAGTGGGCTGGCTTGGCGAAGACGTGTGGCATGCTCACTGTGTGCAGCTCAGCGATGACGCCATCCAAAAGTTTGCCCAGACCGGGACGGGCGTTGCCCACTGCCCTTGCAGCAATATGCGTCTCGCTAGTGGCATCGCCCCCATCCGGAAAATGCTCGATCACGACGTGCCCGTTAGCATCGGCGTAGACGGGGCCGCGTCGAATGATGCTTCTAATCTATTGCAAGAGGCCCGCACCGCTTTCCTGGCGGCTCGGGTGCGAGAACAGAGTGCGGCAGCGATGACAGCCCGCGAAGTGTTGGAGCTAGCCACTCGCGGGGGTGCTAGGGTGCTGGGTCGAGACGACATCGGTTATTTAGCACCGGGCATGTCGGCGGATTTTATTGCGTTTAATATTGATACCCCCGCGCTGGTGGGCAGTCACCATGATGTGGTGGCTGCGCTGATCTTTTGTCAGCCTCCATCAGTGGATTACAGCTTCATCAATGGTAAGAAAGTGATTGATCAGGGGCAGTTGGTAACTGTGGAGATCGAAAAGGTTTTGGAGACTTGTAATCAGTTGGCTAAGGAGATGGTTGGTTGAGATTCAGTCGGTAGTAGGCCAAAGGGGGGTAGGCTGGGTTCCAGAAAACCGCTCTACTTTTCCTCTGACTGATGAGAATCTTCGGTATCAATACTTTCCTGCTCTAAACCTATCTTTTGCTGCAACTCTCCGTTACTAAACTGCATATTATCATCTTGAATAGATTTAATAGACACCTGAATTTTTGCCAGGAATCAGTCCATTAGGCACTTTAAAGTTATCGACGAGTGACTGCAATGACAAATTGATATTAGATGCAGGTATCTCTCCAATATTTAAAGTATCATCTGCCTCAGAGTCACCCCCAAAACGCCCTATGAGAGCTCGTAATATGGTATCTGCAACCCTATCACTAAATCCTCCAATAATGCTAAGCGTCATTTCGCTATGTTACAAAAAACAAAAAATGTTGCCGTTACTGATTTGAAACAAATAAGCTTCGCCAAAATTCAATTAAGCCTTAAGTCGATCCCTAGCCAAGTGTTTTCCCTGGATTATAGAAAAATAAAACTGGCACTGTGTCCCTTTAAATAGCTTCATAGCTCAATTGAACTGGCACAAAGGCTCGCCGCTATCATTGTGTGAATTCTCAAATGATTGCTCCTGTTGACGAGATGAGATTTATGGTTGAGTAGCGATTTTGATAGCTTACCTGGTTGCTTTTCGCCGTTTGTAGAGGAGATGTAACTGAGAAATTTGATAGAGGCCCTTGTCGTGATAGAAATGTTCCGTGAGCTAGACAAACTGAGTTTGACGATTGACTTTCTTACGCGAGATGAGGCGCGTCAGGTTTTAGATATTGTCAACCTTCGGATCAAAGAGAACCTTAATGCTCATATCGTCGATATCTTATGGAAACAAGAAGGTAGATTTCACGACATTCTTCAACCTTTTGCCAGTATGAATATTAGTCGCCGAGACGACCTAAAACCCTTTGAAGTTAGTGAGCAATCTAAAGGGGTTTGGCCCTGGATTTATAACCACCGTGAGCCGATCTGGATAGAAGATATTTGCAATCAGGATCTATCTCAACCGGTTCAGAATTTAGCAACTGACGGCTTGCTTGACCCAGGAGTGCTGGATTTTTTCAGGGATACTGATTCGATTATGGCTGTTCCTTTATTTTTCAGGGATGCCCTCTGGGGGATTTACTCCGTTGAGTTGCCGATGTCTGGCATTTTGACCGTAGAAACACTCGAAGTGTTGAAACGGCTTTCTAAGCCCATAGCCAATCTCATCTGGAAAGCAGATGCCCATGAGTTAAACGATTTTCAAACGACGAAAGCAATTGCTCAATTCAAGGAGATAGTGCGCCAGTCAAAATGGCATCTTAATCCTTATCGTACTGGATTTATTGCGAGACCTTTTAGAACTGATGAACCTAAATTTTTAGAATTGGAGGACTGCGTTAGAGATTTTTTGTTGCATCATCAAATTCAGGCAAAGCGTTATGTTCATCCCCCTGGAAAGGAATACATTATTTCTGAAATCATGAATCAAATTAGGGATGCTCATTTTGGCATTGTTGATATTACGAGCTGTAACTCTAACGTGATGCTAGAGTTAGGCATGATGATGATTTTAGGCAAGAAATTCCTTTTATTTCGACATAGAGAAGATAACGATTCGTTGCCGTTTGATATCCGAAACTACCAGTGCTATAAGTACGAAATTCATCGAGACGGCATTTGTACCTGGAATCCGGGAGATACTAACCCGATTCCGATCGAAGAGGTGCTCAATTCGTTCATCCCAGAGCTATACCGAGATCCGGAATTTCGGGATGCAAAACCCTATATTGAAATTCCTGGGTAACAACCCCATTGCCTTGATGCCCAACGACTGCTGAGACTACAGGCTTGTAATTACGATCTTCCTCTATAGTTAGCACCTGTAAAGTAATAACCTCGCACTCTGTTGCATTTGCCTCCCTCTTGAAAAGGGGGGCTTTGAACCATCATGAGGTTATTTCTTAACAGACACTTAGCTACTCGGCATAAGATCCCAACCAATATAAGCGCTTTCTTCTCGGAGAAACTCATCAATAAATTTTTCTCCACCCATGACTTCATCTTTGGCTTTCGTGCGAAGCAAACTCCAGAACAGAAACTGCATACCGTCGTCGTTCGCCACAACCGTTCCGTCTTTTCTCGACTCAGTCAAATCCACCCCCATTACAGCCATTTCTTCGTCATAACTTTCACCAAAACTATAGTCTTCTCTTTTCTCTCCATTTTCAAATAACTTATACCCCATCCAGCCTGAGGCATCTCCAAAGTAAAAATAAATTGCTTTAGTCATAAACTCTTTCGATAATGCTTGCGCTAATGCTTCGATACCCTCTGCTGGGTAAGTTGTCCCATTATAAAAACTCCACGATTGACTCTGTTGTTGATCAAAACGCCAGTCGCCTTGAAAAGACTTTAGATAACTGGAATTGGTTAGCTGATCTTTATCCCCTTTAACGATGACAACATCGACATTGCCGCCGAATTCATCAAAATCAAATCCTACTTTACTCACCATAAGGTTTTCCTACACTTCTGACGTTAATCAAATCCATCTATAAATTCATACAGAAACCGTCTGCATAACCACCCTGAAATCACAGTTATTCAGACTTTTTCTAGATGATTGCCTAGATAAAGCAGATATTCTAAAAACTTTCTGGATAATACGCCTAATCCGCTAGATATCCCAGAAAGCTTTACTTTATTTTTGCTGACGGATACCTAAATCAGGTTTTCTCATGCGCTTCGACCATCGTTAGGCTTTTCATAGTATTTGGCACATCCAGACGCTTGGAATTTGCACATTGAACCCTGATTTTTCATAAGCTCGTCGAGCAGGTTCGTGGCTAGGATCTCCTCCAGTTGCGACAGTTGCTACCTGCATTCCACTTAACTTCATTTTATCCGTGGCGAATTTGTACATTTCAGTGCCTATACCCTGTCCAGAATGATCTGGATGTACTGCATTCAGCCCAATTTCACCTACCTTCGAATCAGAGTCCATCCGAATCGATACAAACCCTACCACCTCACCTGACAATTCAACAACATATGTCTGCCACACTGTCTCAGGCAAAAACATATCGTTTAATAGTTGGCCCTGTTGATTATCTTCGGGTTCTTGAGCTAAAGAATATATTTGATCACCGAGAATGCTTCGAAAAGACTCAAAGACTGGTGCGAATGCCTTCTGCCGGATTTCTTCCAATACGGGGAGATCGGATTTAATTGACTGACGAAAACTAATTTTATCGTTCATTGCGGCAGTATCACATCCGCTGATGTGGGGGTTTGCGATGATTTAAGACCTTTGGCAGCGACCATAGGAAGTTAATCCAACCCCATAAAAAGCTGAGTCGTACTCCTATTGTAAAGCAAGCTAAATGACAAATAGCAGAGCCAACCTGATAGGACAAGAAATGCCGAACCAATAAAGTTGGCCCTGGGTTAATCCAGAGCACCCAAGGGGGGATACAGTGGCTTTGTGAGTGATTTCGGGGGAGTTATATTGCCGATGATTTAAAGGGTGGCCTTTTTGAGTGCGCTGTGCCAGTCAGTGGATGAATAGCTTTCCTCACCATCTCACCATCTCACTACCTCACCATCTCACTACCTTGCTATCTCACCGTATCTAAGCTCCCACCGCCTCCTTCGCCGCATACAGCACCTCTGCTGTGATCTCAGAGATACCACGTTCGCGGGCAAATTTCTCGGTGTTGCGCTTGACCTTACCGCGCACAAAGCCGGGGATGCGGTTAAGCTCGGTTAAGCCATCTTTGCTCCAGCCCAAATCGGAGTCGGCTGACATGGTCTTGGTGATCACTTCCTTGGTGTCGTGGCCACCGAAGATCTCCAGTAGGTGGTCTTCCATGCCCAGGGTAAAGGAGTTGTAGATCAAATCCACGATTTGGTTGGCCCCTTCGTACCCGAGGAACGGTCGATAGCCCACGGGGAAGTTTTGCACGTGGATAGGGGCAGCAATCACGCCGCAGGGGATCTCTAAGCGCTTGCCGACGTGGCGTTCCATCTGAGTGCCGAAAATGGCGGCGGGCTCGAGTTTGGCGATCTTGTCTGCGATCGCACCGTTATCTTCACTGATTAACACCTCGTCGCAAAAATCGCCCACCTGTTCGGTAAACCAGTCAGCGTCATATTTGCAATAGGTGCCCGCTAGCACAACCCGAATGCCCATCTCCCGAGACAAAATCTTAGTGATCGCCGCCGCGTGGGTGCTGTCCCCAAAGACGACGCAGCGCTTGCCAGTGAGGTTTTGGCAATCGATCGATCGAGAGAACCAAGCCGCCTGGGAGGCAAACCGGGTCTTGTCGTCGATGAACTGCGCGTAGTCGGCCGCGACCCCGTTCTCATTCAGAATCTTTTGAATTGCCCGAATACAGCGAGCCGTTTCGACAATCCCCATGGGGGTAATATCTACACAGGGCATGCCAAACTTCTCTTGTAAGTAGCTGGCGGTGCCGGGGCCGATCTCGCGGTAGGGCACCAGATTGAACCAGGCCTGGGGTAATTTCTTGATGTCGTTGACCGAAGCCCCCTCCGGGATCAAGGTGTTGACCTCGATGCCCAGCTCTAGCATCAGTCGCTTTAACTCAGTGGCATCGTGGTTGTTGTGAAACCCCAGGGTGGTCATGCCAATAATGTTGACCGAGGGCTTTTCAGTCTTGTTGGTGGGTAGTTCACCTCTTTTTTCAGCTTTGGTGAGGTAATACTCGACGATTTGTTGCAGCGTGCGATCGGCAGCCTGCAACTCATTCACCCGATAGTGATTGACATCCGCCAGCATCACGTCACCCTCAGCATCCAACTGGGCGCGTTCAACAAAGTTTTCTAGATCTTCTTGCAAAATGCTGGAGGTGCAGGTGGGGGTGAGCACAATCAGATCGGGGTGCTCTTCGCGGTCTTTGCGGGTAATATTATTGACCACTTTTTCTTGGGAGCCCCGCGCCAGCACATTGCGATCGACGACGCTGGCAGTCACGGGGGTAAAGTCACGCTCACGGGAGAGCATCGAGCGCATCACGTTAAAGTAATCGTCGCCCAGGGGCGCATGCATAATCGCATGAACATTCTTAAAGGAGCTGGCAATGCGGAGGGTGCCAATGTGGGCAGGGCCAGCGTACATCCAATAAGCCAATTTCATACCGTAATTATCTCCCTTGGGGTTATCAATTAAAGATAGAACCCAGAATTCAGACTTCAGAACCCAGTACCCAGCTTATGGCTGACTCCTGACTCCTGATTTCTGACTCCTGACTCCTGAGACCAGCAAGCACTGATGGCTCAAATGGATAGCTTAGACATATCCAAACCTCAGAATAGTGGAGATAAATCCTGACTGGGTGAGCACTCATGCAATTGCAATGTAACTCATCCAATTGCAATGTATCTTAACCATGGAGTTCAGCTTCAGTCCTTTTATTTTCAGGGGTTCAAGCTATCTTCTAGGTACTTGTTCTCATTCATTAAATAATGAGAAACTACACACAACGACGGTTCTATTTGCGGATTTTGCATTAGAACTTTCAAAATTTCTTCACATTTGTTGAAGCTCAAGGATGCATCCCCGAGCCCTCTCAAATCGACAGCCCTGGAGTCACCTGAATGAATTGGATCATCGGCAAAATGACCCCGATGTTGACTTGTCAGCTAGCGATGCTGACAAGCCCAGCCTCTGCGATCGCCATCAGCCCATTGCCCACAAGCAACGGCTACCCACCCGCCTTAATTGCTCAACCTACGCCCATCGAGACCTTTACCCTCACGGGGGAGCTGACCGCCAACGATAAGACCCTCCCCGATGGCAGCTATGCCAGGCTGCATCCTTTTGAGGGGATCGCTGGTCAGCAGGTGACTATTGATTTAATCAGCGATGACTTTGATGCCTTTGTGTTGTTGGTCGGCCCCAATGAAACCCTCTTGGGTCAGGACGATGACAGTGGCGAGGGCACCCACGCTCGGCTGACAAGCATCTTGACCGAAACTGGCACATACCAAATCGTGGTTAATACGGCGCAAGCTGGGGAAATGGGGCAATATACCCTGACAGTGAGACCTGCCAGCGAAGCGGAGCGGGAGGTCGCCGCGGTTAACGGCCTGCGCCTTTGTGATGGCCGGTGCCCAGACCCAGGTGCTGACCCTCTGATGGGTAGATGGCAATTCCTATCCTGACTATTGGGCAGCCTTTATTCCTTTCCGACGACTGGCGACCGATGGCGTCAGCCGATTTTTAGAGATTATGAATATCCTTAAGGGGGAGAGAGCCCCTAAAGATGAAAATTCCAAGGGAGATTGGTTGTTCGTTGTTTGTAGTTTAGTGTACGCTGTAACGCTCCCACGGGTTGGTTGATTGATCCCAATATGGATGCTGCGGGGACCTTAGGGTTCTTGCATTGGGCAAAGAGACCTTTGCCCCGACGACCTCCCTTCCCCTTTCTCCCTTTCCTTTTCCCCCTTTCCCTTCCCCTTTCCCCCTTTCCCTTCCCCCCTTCCCCATGACCGAAAACCACCACTTTCTCCTCGATCTCACCGTCGTCCTTGGGGCGTCAGCCGTGGGCGGCTTTCTTGCCAACAAACTGCGGCAGCCAGTACTGCTAGGCTACCTGCTGGTGGGTTTGGCAATTGGGCCGCTGGGGTTTCGACTGGTCGAAGATGCTGAGCAAATTCGGGCCCTGGCGGAGTTAGGGGTAGCATTTTTACTGTTTTCCCTGGGGGTCCAGTTCTCGCTGGCGGAGCTAAACCGGGTGAGAAACATGGCTATACAGGGAAGTCTGCTGCAAATTGGCTTGACCACTGCGATTGTCGCCCTGGTGACGGGGGTCTTTGGCTGGGCGCAAACCGTTCCCCAGGGGATCTTTTTGGGGGCAGTCCTATCGCTATCCTCGACGGCGGTGGTGCTCAAAACCCTGACCGAACGGGGGGAGACCAACACTCGCCACGGTCAGATTATGCTGGCGATCCTGATCGCTCAGGATCTGGCCCTGGGGATTATGCTTGCCATCGTACCGGTGCTTAATCAGGAAGGGGGATTGCTCCTGGCCATCGGCAGTTCGCTGCTAAAGGTCGCCGGATTTATTGGATTTGCGATCGCACTCGGCTATTGGATTATTCCTCGACTGCTCCGGGCCGTGGCCCGCACCGAGAGTAACGAACTATTTCTAGTCACCATCATTGCCCTTTGCTTGGGGATTGCATTGATTACGGCCCAACTCGGGCTGTCGATTGAGATCGGAGCGTTTGTGGCGGGCTTGATGATCGCTGAGATTGACTATGCTGACCATGCGCTAGTGCGACTGCTGCCCCTGCGAGACACCTTCGCCTGTTTATTTTTTGCCTCCATCGGCATGCTGATCGACCCGCAGGTTTTAGTCCAAAACGTGGTGATTATTTTGGAGTTGGTGACCCTGGTGATGCTGGGCAAAGCGCTGATTGTATTACCCATTGTGCTGTCGTTTGGCTACTCCTTTAAGACGGCCTTGCGCAGCAGCCTGGGCATCAATCAAATCGGAGAATTTTCGTTTGTACTGGCCCTGGTGGGTCTGGAGAGCAATCTGATTTCAGAAAAGATTTATCTGTTACTGCTGGGCACGACGGCCATCACCCTCGCGTTTACGCCCATTTTGTTTAACTGCGCCACCCCATTGGGAGAATGGCTACTCAAGTTTCCCAAACTCAAGCAAATATTAGAACGTTGGGAGTCACCCCAGCAGGTTTGGATCGAAAATGAGTTAGAAAATCACGTCGTCGTCGCAGGCTATGGTCGAGTCGGTCAAGTGATCGTCAGTATTTTGCAGCAGCAAGGCTACCCCGTCCTGGTGATTGAAAACAGTGAAGCGGCCATTCAACCCCTGCGCCATCAAAAGATTCCCTATATTCTCGGCGATGCCGATTCAGAGCAAATTTTAGACAAAGCCCGACTTGCCGCCGCCAAAGCCCTGGCCATCGCCCTGCCCGACCCGATCAGCACCCGACTACTGCTCCAGCGGGCTTTGAGAATTTCGCCCCACCTTGATGTCATTGCCCGGGCCCATACAACCCGAGAAGTGGATAGCCTGAACCAACTCGGCGCGCGGGAAGTTGTACAGCCTGAGTTTGAGGCCGCCCTGGAACTGGGGGTTCATCTATTGGTAACGCTAGAGGAAGATCGCGATCGCATCCAGAAAATCATGACGGCGATCCGGCAAGATCGATATCTGAGTATTCGACGCAAAGGAGAATAAAAAGATTGGGGACTATGACGATAGACCCGACCGCTCTAATAAATGCTGGGCCGCTTGCAAGTCCGGGAGGCCACCCCCATCATCAAAGCTGCTATAGATGGGCGTAAGCAAGTCGTGGGCAGCCTGAGTCTTGCCCTGGGCAATCCATAATCGAGCCAGGCTGGTGGCCGTTCGCAGCTCAAAAGACCTGGCCTGCTGTTGTTGGGCAACCTTAAGGGAGCGTTGAAACCAGTCTTCTGCCGCCGTCTCATGGTTTTTAGCCGAGGACAATAACAACAGCTCACCCATCAGCCGATCGTGCTCCGCCTCTAGAAACCGTTCGCTGTTTTGTGCGATCGCAGATTTTGCCTCTGAGAGCAACGCCAGCCCAGCCTCCCATTGGCCCATTCTATGGTGGGCATCGGCCATCAAAATCAACATTAACGAAACAGACAGCTCTATCCCCGACGCCCGTCGATCATGGAATGCCTGTTGCATCAACGGCAGACCGCCTGCCCCTTGCCCCGCCAAACTCAGGGCATAGCCCAGATAAAACACTCCTAAATTGGCATATTGGGGTACTTCCATCTGTTCAGAAAAGCGTAATGCCGTGGTCGCCTGCTGCTGGCAGCGATCGGCATCTCGGCAAAATCCGTAGAGCATGCTCGCATACACCAAACCCGCCGCCTGGGTAGGCGGATGGGCCTGCACAGACTCCAAGGCCAGCATCTCTT
Source organism: Cyanobacteria bacterium J06635_1 (assembly GCA_039820425.1). Taxonomy (GTDB): domain Bacteria; phylum Cyanobacteriota; class Cyanobacteriia; order Phormidesmidales; family Phormidesmidaceae; genus SIO4C1. The sequence goes on along the minus strand of JBCBQD010000116.1, from coordinate 6,473 downwards.
CCGAACTCTTCCGAACTTGCCAGCCGTGCTCAGCGCCAATGATCAGCCCCAGGGCCAGGGCGATGGCTAAGTGGGTCATGATAGTCCAATCCATAGGGGTAAAGGGGTGGGGGAGGTAGAGAGGTGAGACTCAGCGCATCAAATACTGAGAAGTCATGAACTCAAAGCCCCCAGGATATAAAACTGCCTCTAACCACTGGTGTTCAGCGACTTTTGCCTGGAGCTGATGATTGGCCCAACTCAAGTTTTCAAACCGGATGGGGTTTAGCCGCTCAAAACCGAAAAGTTTTCTTCACAGGTCTCTCATATTGTTTCCCTAAGCTGAGACTGGAGCAAATTGGGGTAAACACGATGGAATTTGTCTACTGCTTTGCAAACACCAGTCTGACTGAAAGGATACTAAGCTATCTGCTGAAACAATTAAGATCGCACGTTAAGTGCATCACAGTTTTGTTCTTAAACGATCGCTGGGTTGTGCGCATCCAGTTAGATGCCTCCCTAGATACCGATTACTGCAAAGACTGCTGGGCCATGCTCAACGAAAATGGGTTTCCCTATCAACCCGCCACCGAGATGTCTAAGGCTTTTAGAGACCTTGATGCAGGCTATGCTCCCGTCTCAGTTATGAATCGTTATCAGGTTGTGATCGTCTCCCACGGCGAACCTAACCTCGAAGAGCTGGGTGCTTTTCGGGATCAGTTTGTCCAAGGATTAGGGTATTGCCCACAGAGTTTGGCCTAACTCAGTATCCTTTGCCCACTACCCACCACCATTCGGCTGAGCTCACGCCGAAGCCCATTACCCTCTACCTGCTACCGTTCGGCTGAGCGCTCACGTCGAAGCCCACTACCCCTGCATCCTTTCCAATCGACTCAAAATCTTGGTCGGTAACTCCGTACCCATCTTTTGTTATATCGCTAACTTTGGATACTATAAAGCTGCTCTTCAAGTTGTGCTAAACGCATTGATAAGACACCCCGCTTACTCAGGCTAGGGGCAGCATTTTTGATAATTTGGATAAAGCATTGTGAGATCAAGGCTGAGTCTGTAGTGAGTCCATAACGAGCAGTCTTCAAAGTATTTTGAGCGAAGCTACGCCACCAGTGATGGCCTGCACTCAGGCGTGTGCGCAATTTTCGCCCCCGACGCGGGTAGTGACTCAGAAGGGATATCTGTGGATAATGACTCAAAGGCGGCACAAATTGAGGCTTATAGGTCAAGTGCATGGACTGGCACCAATCTTGCCATTTGAAATGCAGAATCCGAGAACTCGTGACAATCGGAATCCAGGGAACACGCAGGGCATCTGCTGCGATCGCACCGTGCATGGCCTCAGCTAATAGCAATTGACTTTGACTGATTTCTGTTAGCACCTGTTCTACTGACCAACGAGGATCAATGTAGTGAATACCAGCAGCTTGGCAAATAGCTTGCCAGGGCTTAGTTGCATAGCTGGCATGATGAATATGAGGAATGAAGCTAACCGCGAAGGAGCAACTTTGACTTTTTGAGAAAACACGATTAATTAAAAGCCCACCATCTGCGATTGCCTTGGAAGGCGGGAGCCTTAATTGTTTAGCCGATAAAGGACCACGCACACAATAAATCTGCCAATGACCAGGGATTTGCCTGAGTGGTTGTTCATACCCAGCGCCAGTCCCCATGATTACGACGCTTTTGGCTGACTTAATCCGTTTTGGCAATCGATTGTTCAACAATGTGCCAATCCCAACGAACAGGAAATCAGAATCCTGATCAAAGGTATTGGTTAGAAATTTGGGCCATAGCCAGGCGTTCAACTCATCGCCAAAGTTTGGCTGGTGGTCTTCACGCTGATAATAGTAAATCTTCATGATTTTCGGATAGAGATTATCGGAGCAGCGACCCCTTCACCGCGCGGTTACTAAAGCTAACAAGCAAAGACTTTGCGCGGCTGGCCTGACGTTGAACGTGGTCGAGCTTACACCAGTTTTCATAGAAAGGAACTGCGACGGTTTCCAAAAACTGTTGCCACCGTTGAGTGATGGCATCTGGCTGATAGGCAAGCGCCTGAAGGCGACCCCTATCAACTAATGACTGTCGCCAAGTCACCGATTGCTTCAACTGCTCCAGAGCAATGAGCACAGCCTCTAAAGAAGTCGCTTCCAAGTAATTTACCCCAACCTGGCCAGTGGCTTGGTAAGCAGACTCTTGCCCTAAAACAGCGGGAACTCCAGCCAACCAAGCATTGTATAACTTTGTGGCAGGTTTATTGAGATAAGAGAAGGGAGTGTCTTGAAATCGACGAATTGCTACAATTGCATCGATTTGACGATAGTCATTCCAGCCGTTATTCAATGTTGAGTAATCATTCCAGTGATTATTGTTAATAATAGGTATCCAACGCAGCCCCAGCCGAGTCAGTTGTTGCTGCCAGTCTGGAGTCCTAAAGACTGGATCCAAATTCAGTTCATGGCCAAAGAAAGCCACTGTCTCAAAACTATTGCCCCGACTCGGTTCACGCGGCAATAGCCCTGGCTGAGGCCAGTGAGGTATAAAATAAGCTCTCTTCTGCAGTGAGGCGTCGCAAGGATTTTGGACTACGTGCAGATGAGCCGCAGGATACGACGATACATCGGCTTTAAAGCAAATGAGTAACCGCGATGGACCTGATTGAAGATTAGCACTTTCGGTTACATTTTTGTGAAATAAGACAATCCCTTGCTCAGGTATTTGATTGGTTAGGTTACAGGGAAAACCAGCTTCCTTGAGTCTTAGATAGGTTTGTAGTGTCCAGGCGTAAATCCCGAGCCCAAAGCCCGGCCAGTTCTCGCCACTATGAGCAGGCATCTCAGCTGGCCACAAAGTTTCGGGAATGTAGAAGTAAATCGGTGGCAAAATGGTTTGTTCCAGTTAAGCTAACAGCCGTGTCATCAGCCGCCACATGATTCCTGAGAACATTTTAGAAATCATGTGACAGAATGTGACAGCTCCGCTGAAAATCAGATGACTACAAAGTTGCTCTCGTTCAAAGCGGCAACATCTTGAACTTTGGCCAGAATGCTATTTCCAAGGCGGATGAAAGTATCCTCCTTGTCGTTGTCTAAAGTCAGTGCGCCAAAGGTAAGGCCATCGGCTAGACCGATAAGATCAAGCCCCGCTTCAAAATCGACAATCGTATCAGTGCCTTCGCCAGCAGCAAGAACGAAGGTATCACGACCCTGCCCTCTGGAGTTGTTATCTCCAGTCAAGACGTCGTTACCGAGGCCACCACGTAGCAAATCGTCACCATCATCCCCCCAGAGCTGGTCATCTCCTTCGTCACCAAACAACTGATCGTTGCCGCCTTTACCCCCGATGCGATCGTTGCCTGCCCCACCGAAGATCGTGTCATCTCCTCCGATATTATCTTGGGCGCTACGGCTGTTGAGATCGCCCCGCAGTATATCATTCCCGTCGCCGCCAAAGATTCTGTCGGCTCCTAGCCCGCCACTCAAGAGATCGTCACCTGCGAGCCCAAACAGCGTGTCTTTACCCTTGAGGCCCTTGAGGGTGTCATCGTTGTTTGCCCCGATAAGCGTGTCGTTGCGATTGCTGCCGGTCAGGTTGATGGGCACATCGACACCATTATCAGTGTAAATATAGGTCACAATGGAGTCAGATGAACCATCCCCATCAAAGTCATCAGACCAGATAGTGAGGTTGCCATCGGCATCGTAAGTATACGTTGTAGTACTGTCGGGGGTACCATCGGCATCGTCGTCAAAGGAGACGCTGGTTCGGTTGTCATTGGCATCGTAAGTAGTGGTTACGATACGGTCAGGCTTGCCATCTAAATCATTGTCAGTGGACGCGCTAATCCGATTGCCATTGTCATCGTAGGTAGACGTAATAATGAAATCGGGTAGCCCATCTAGATTTTCATCGGTGGACGTGCGGATGATATTGCCTTCTGAATCGTATGTGTACGTATCAATTTTTAGAAGCCCACCTTCCGAAAAGTAAAAAGGTCGCTTGATCAGTCTGCCATTTGCGTCATAGAGGAAGGTATAGACATCATCAGGCATACCATCGGCATTATAGTCAAAGGAGGCACTGGTTTTATTGCCGTCAGCATTGTAGGTGAATGTGGTGATCCGATCAGGTGAGCCATCCCCGCCGTCATCAAGGGTTATGCTAGTTATATTTTCATTGGCATCGTAAGTATAGGCAGTAATGACCACATAATCGGGTATCCCATCGGCAATATCATCAACAGCAACACCATCTATAGAGAAGCTGGTCTGGTTGCCCTGGTCATCGTAGGTGTATGTTGTGACACTTTCGAAAGTGCCATCTGTGAGATTATCAATGCTCTGGCTGGTGATATTTCCATCTGCATCGTAGGTAGAGAGGGTGGTTACATCAAAGGTGCCATCTTCGTCATAGTCACTAGAAAACAACCTGGTACGGCGACCATCAGCATCGTAGGTAGAGGTTGAGATATCTTCGGGTATCCCGTTTGCATTGTTGTCAAAAGTTGCCAGGATTTGGTTGCCGTCGGCATCGTAGGCGAACTCGCTGATGCTGTCAGGCTTCCCATCTCCATCATAGTCAAAAAATGTTTTCTGCAAGAGAGGTTGCGTATTCATAGCAAATCAGTAGTCAGGTCGAATGAACAATCAGAGTATTTCGACAAAACCCTTACTCCTGCCTGGCTTCTTTAGTTTTAGAAAGGGTGCTCAGAGGTAAGGGGGTAGACTACTTCAGCGGGGTGCCATGGCGCATGTTTCTGGGATTAAGTTAACTCAGCCCACTGATTGCCCCGAATTTTTTTGAACCTAACTCAAGGTCAGCCGATCGTCGAGGGGGGGTGTGACAGAGATGAATGATCTGGCAAGGTTATATTTCGGGTTGCGCAATTGACACAGTCCTGGTTTGCCATGCCCCTTCAATCGATATCGCCATAAATGCGACCTTTCCAGGCTCCTCCTTTGCCGACCCAGTGACGTCGAGCCGAATCCAGGGTGATCAGCGTGTACAGCAACGCAATCATAGGCAGCGCCAAAGCCAGCAAAGGTGGACCGTCGTACAATCGCAGGGTCGGCCAATAGGCCAGCGCCATCAGCAGCCAGCCCACTAGTCCGATTAGCCCCAGCATAGACTGCCCCCAGATCAAACCCATGACAACCCCCAGTGGCGATACCAGATAAACCAACAGCATCCCCAGGACGGTCCCCATCAGCAACCAGGGAGAATGGTTAAGTTGGGTGTAAGCGCTGCGGGTCACCATCGCCCAGATACTCTGCAAATCAGAATAGGGACGCAGGCTGCGGGTAGTTGTGCTCAACCCCAACCAGATGGGCCCACCCGCCTTGATGGCTGCCCCCAGCTCACAATCGTCAATGAGGGCATGGCGGATAGCCTGGAGCCCACCGATACGCTCCAGGGCACTGACGCGGATCAAGGCACACCCCCCCGCAGCAGCAGCCGTCTTTTTGTGGGGATTATTGACCCAGGCAAAGGGATAGAGCATCTGAAAGAAGAAGACAAAGGCGGGGATCAACAGCCTTTCCCAAAAACTCTGGCAGCGGAGCCGCACCATCAATGACACCAGATCTAACCTGTCGGCCTCTGCTTTTGTCACCAGCTGCCGCACGCTGGTGGGATCATGCTCAATGTCAGCATCGGTAAAGAGAACATAGTCCGGCGGTGATGGCTGCTGCTGCAGGTGGCGAAATCCCTGCTCCATCGCCCAGAGCTTACCGGTCCAGCCTGCGGGGAGGGGGCTGCCGGAGAGAGCTGTCAGGCTGGCAGATTTTCCTAAGTCTTTCGCGAGCTGAGTCGCGATCGCAACCGTATCATCCCTGCTCTGATCATCCACAAGCACCACAGAGAATATGCCTGGGTAGGGCTGGGTAAGGTGCGATCGCAACGCCGTCCCAATTAACTCAGCCTCATCTCTGGCCGGGATCACAACTGCAACAGCAGGCCAGACCTCTGGGGGCAGGCTGTCTTGCCCGTCGAGCCGCTGGTCGGCTCGCCAAAACTGCCCCCAAAATACCAGCAGCCCCACCCAAATAACGACTGCGAGCGTTGTTAGCGCCAATAAACCGCTTTCCATGGTGTTGTCTAGTTAGGAGAGTTTTGATCAAGGGCTTCCACCACTCAGTTAGCCACTCTCGAATATCCAGATTGACCGGAATACCGGCCAGCTCTGTTTCTAGCGTATCTCGAATGACATCCTTAGTTAAGGCACACTCTCCGCACGGGATTTTGACTTTGAAAGGCCCCCCAAGCACCAGCCCAGCGAAATAACGTCACCTTAACTCCAGCCATGATCGATACACCCCTTAAATGAAAAATTTGTACCCTTAGACTATCCACCTGCTGGGTGAATATAACATCAGTATTGGATGAGAACTCCCTGATATAGACTAAAAAAAACTTGTTAGATAGCCAAAATTAGATGTTATCCGATAGCTTCTAACCCTTTACTAAGAGCTTACCAAGAT
>JBCBQD010000115.1:0-17129 GCA_039820425.1 Cyanobacteria bacterium J06635_1 | reverse complement strand
GCGACGGCGGCGGTCTCCGAAAACTCCTTTAGATGGAGAGCCCTCACGGACGAACTCTGTCCGCTAAGCCTGGCAATCTCGGGTGGATTTTCTAACCCTGTGATGACAAGACAACTCCGATGGGGCAGCTCGCCCACCCGTCGCAACAGGTGACCATAATTTTCATAGCCTGACCGATAGCGCCCTGCCAGCTCCCCTGGCTGTAAGATCGATTCAACGGCATCAATCACAATCAGGCAGGCGCGCCGACTTAGAACCTCTATCAAAGCAGAGACGGGATCAGAGTAGTCAGCTATAACACCCTGGGCCTCATGGCCTGCAATGCTCTCAGCCAGCTGGCTTAGGGGAGAGATGCTAGACTGCCAAATCACCTGCTCAAACTGATCGCCGATGCTCTCGATCAAGCGACGCGCCAATACCGTTTTGCCTGCTCCGCTCAGACCATAAATGCTTAGCAATTGGCATCGGTCCTCTAAAATCCACTGCCTCAAGGTTGCGAGACTTTCGGGAAACCCCTCTGATTCCCAGGCGACCTGCAAATTGGGGGTAGATAATCCTGAGGTTGACAATAGTGAGGCGGCGTCAGGGGTATCCAGCGTTGTCCCCACAGCATTTTTACCAGCCACCTCATCCAACACAATCCGAAAGTTGGTTTTACCCACGGAGGTTCCCAATGCATCTGATAGAAATTTCCAGAGTTTTGGGGCAACATCCCTCATTAAGTAATTAGTACTATATTCGGAGACATGGGCAATTTGCTCATAGGTAAACCCATTCCAAGTGCCTTCCAGAATGGCAATCTCAGGATTTCTCAGTGACCGTCCCATATTGGATGTGACTATCCCATCTACCAGCTTAAGCGCTTCGCCAAAATCCACAGCGTGTGACCTTCAAGAATATGTGACTTTAGAGTGTGACCTTAAATAAACGTTCCGCTCGGTTTTTTCAAAAGGTTACCGATTTGTAATGCCGGAAACTTGCCTAAAACGTAAGTACTCTGCCCTTACCATTAGCACCTATCTCCGCAGAGTGGGCTATCTATAAAATATTTATCATAGATAAATAATAGATAATCAGCAGCCCCCATCGCTGCTGTCCTGTTTAAGCAGCGCTTTAAACGACAGCAACGTAGTTTTATCATACGCACCCAGGCGATGGGAAACCCCTTTAGAGATGATTGTTCGGAGGGTGCATTTGCTGAGTCGCAAATACATCAATCAACTCGACCAGTGCCTGATAGTCCTGATTAATCTGCGCCACCAGTTCTTGCATAAGCACTAAGGATTGCAGATTGTTCCCAAGACGATCTTCTAATAAACGACAGCGTTGTAGAAAGTCTTCGGGTGTCATGATTTCGCCCCCTGTGGAACCTGTAAATCGTGCAAAATCTATCGAGAACGTAGGACTCATTGAAATAAACCGATATTAGACTTCACTGATTGAACCCCTGATGATTTGACAACCTAAAAATGTAGAGCACCCTGATGAGTCGATAAACTTAAGTCACATCTCCAAGCAACTCGCTAAGCAACGTAGCTAAAGACATTGCTATTGGTAAGGTTGAGCCCTGACTTAATATCCTTGACAACCCCGATCAAATCGTTGCCGTCTTTTAGGAAGATGGCAGTGCCTTTGGGCACATCAGAGACATTGCTCCCCAGAGTGTAATCCCCTGCCTGACCGTGGAGCTGAATCTTGTCTCCTTCCTTAAACTCAAAATCGTCTATCAGGCCATAGTCGTCAGCACCATTGCCTTTGTAGAAAGCAGAGGATTTATTACCCAAGACAAACAGGTCAGCTTGATCTTCCCCTTTCATCTTGTCAATCTCGCCCAGGCCTGCGAGGGGGCTGCCTTCATCAACGCCGATCAGAGTGTCAAAGCCTTTGCCACCCTTGACCTCGTCATTGCCTGCGCCACCGTGAAGGATATCGTCCCCATCTTTGCCCTCTACCTTGTCATCACCGCCCATGCCATAGAGTTCGTCATTACCCTTTTCACCTTTGATTTTGTCTTCACCGGCTCCGCCAAAGTAGGTATCGTTACCGTCAGTGCCTTTGTAGTCTTTGCCCTTAGTGTCTGCGCCACCTCCGAGATAGTCCTCGAGCCCTGTCACTGAGCCATTGGTAATCGCCTTGCCTAAGGCATCTGTAAAGGTGCCAGACTCTCTGGGGTCAAAATACTCAGCCAGGCCAGAGACAATGTCACCATAGTCGGCAAAGTTAAAGCCGGTAATAATTTTGTTATCACCGCTGGGCAAGAACTCGTCTGTTACAAACTGGTTGGAGATATCTGTGACGTCAATATCAACGCCCTCTGCAGTAATAAATCCATCTTTATCGTCACCGATAAACTTCTCCAGTTTGCCTTTCTCTGCGCTGAATCGAGCAATCCAAGAGTCAATGGCATCTCCATTGTTGGTAGCCCCATTGCCATTCCCCAGAGAGCCTTCAGTAAAACCAGTGACAATCACCTGGCCATTCTCAACGGCAATTCCTGTGGGGTAATCGGTTTGCTCCTTAGTGCCAAACTGTTGAATCCACTGTTCGTTACCATTGCTGTCAAGTTTGGCGACCCAGGCGTTGAAACCTTCTTCGTCGGATTTACCTTTGCCCAGTTTGTCGTTGGTGTAACCAATCAAATAGACGTTGTCCTGATCGTCGATGGCGATATCCGATAGATAGGTGCCATCGTCTCCTTCTGAGCCAATTTGCTTGGTAAACAGCTGAGTGCCGTCGGGGGTAAATTTGCTGACCCAAACATCGTAGGAGTCAGAATCAGGGTTGGTTTTTTCGCCCAGTTCGCCGTTAGTCCAGCCGGTGGCGTAAATATTGCCCTGACTGTCGGTTTCAACCGCCCAACCAAACTCTAACCCTTCATCACGACTACCAAACTGCTGTACCCACTGGATCTGCCCATTTGGATCGACCTTAGAAAGCCAGGCGTCATACTTCAGCAGCAATCGAGAGGGGTCAGCTTCTTTAACCAGCCCCTGGGTCCAACCCACCTGGTAAGTGTTGCCCGCCGCATCCACTGCCAGGTCATAGTTTTCATCAAAGAAGGGGGTGATGATAAAGGGAGCCCCTGCTTGAGGATCGCGAATTTGGGTAATCCAGTTTTGGTTACCACTGAAGGCGTTGATCTTGGTGACCCAAGCATCGTCCTCAACTGGGAAATCTAGAATAGGTTGCCCGGTGGCCGGGTTTAGCTTGACATTGTCATTGATGGCCAAACCCGAGACATAGACACTATCACCCTGGACTTCTAAACCAAAGGCGGTGTTTGAGAAGGTGGCTCGCCCGACCTGTGCCCCTGCATTAAACTGGGTACCCCAAATTCGATTTCCGTTGGGATCAAATTTGGCGACCCAGGCATCTTGCGAGCTAGCCTGCTTAGGCCCCACAAAACTCCCGCCAGTCGAGCCCGCAATGTAGAAATTGCCAGCCTCATCGGTGGTAATTTCGTTGGCGGTGTCACTGGCGGCGGAACCAAACTGCTTAATCCATTGTTGATTGCCGTTGGCGTTGTACTTGGCTACCCAAACATCAATCAGGCCCTTATTCTGCCCACCCAAAGCACCACTTGTGGTACCTGTCACATAGATATTGCCAAACCTGTCGATGGCAGTGTCCTGGCTCACGTCAATCCCAGGGGTGCCCAACTGCAGAATTTCTTTTTCTTGGGCCTTGTCTTTAACCTTATCGCCCACAAACTCAAAGGCTTTATCTTTGATTTCAAAGTCCTTAGACTCAATATCCTGGTTGGGGGTCGAAACAATGTAGGTCACTAAATCGGGAACCCCATTGCCCACGTAGAAAACAGCCTCACCAGAGAAGGGGCGGCTTGAGCCCTCAACCTCTAAATCGTTGACCTCGATAATGACGTAATCTTTTTTGTCACCGAACAGCTGAATGGTATCTTGCTTGGTAGCGAAGTCAAAATCATAGATAACGGCAAACTCATTGAACCCCAGAAAGTTAGTGGTGAGTAGACTGAAGGGGTTAGCTGCCGTGTAATAGGGCCGACTCTCATCTCCCAGGACAAAGCGATCGCGGCCCACTGACGGAATGTTTCTATCTAAAATACCCAGGGGATCACCCTGGATGATGCCGGTAATGACTTCAAACTCGTCCGCCGAGTTGTCAAATAGATCACCGATCAAAAAATCGACATTAATTTCTGGGTAGTCAATGCCTGGGTCAAATCCATAGATCAGATCATTTCCTGCGCGGGCAAAAATCCCCTCAAGTTCTGCGCTGGAGGACCCGCCAACCAAGTCACTGGCCGGGGTCAATAAGGAAACTTCGAACTCGTCCATTTTCAGGTCTCCTAGTCTGTAAAAAGCAGTTCAATAGAGTGCGATCGCATACTCAAAAAGCGCTGGGGATATGAACTAAGGCCCAGCGCCCTTCGCGATCTGCTGTCATTCAAACCAATTCCTGATTCCTTGACACAAGATTGTGTTGCTTAAGGTTTCAAATCTTACTAACTGGCGAAAAGTTGATGCCAGAAAGCCATAGTTGAGCACCCCCAACTAGCTATTTATGTCCCAACCAAGATCAGTGTCTCACCTCACATAAATTAGAGCAATACTTTATGCATAAAATATACATAAAGTATGTTAAGCGCTCTGTGAAGAATCTTTATGAAGAAGCTGGCTGCCAGTTTTTCCAAGCCTTGAGTGGTCCCTTACATAGGTGAGATCAGGAGGATAAAGGTCAGACAAATTAGCGCGTTGCCCACAGGGATGAAGAAATTATCGGTGCCACGAGGGGCGGCTAGCTCAATGATCATGGTGACGGTTGCGATCGCAAAGCACAGCCCCCACCACGCCGGGGGCAACCCCTGTATCGCTACAATCAGCAGCAGCGGTAACAAGCTCCCGAGGAAAACCGAGGCGGTCCCCAGTAGTGACTTACGGTTGATTTGGCCAATCCCCCAAACCCTGAGTTTTTGCTTGCCCCAGATAGTGCCAATCATTTCGCCCAGGGCATCGCCAATGGTCAGCGGTAAAAATACAAAAAATGAAAAGATCACCAGGCCATCTTGATCGATCACGTGTTGTCGAGCAAAGACATCAATCAGCGCCAGCGGCAGCAGGTTTAAAAAAGACAGGCGGGCCACAAAAAGATTTTTGCGACCTAGATGGCCATCGCGGATGCGGCTTGAGGCCCCGTAGAGGAGACCTGCCAAGCCAAACAGTTTGTTTGAGGAGTAGCTGATGCCGCTCAAAATCACCATTGAAATTTGATAAATCAGGGTGGCTTGCAAAGCGATGTGGGTATCTTTGATGAGCAGATTTAAGATTAAAAGCTGCCAAACCCCCGCCGTGATGTGCAACAGCTTTCGAGAAAGGCCATCCACCACTCTCAGGTTGCGATCTCCATATTGATAGATAAAGTAGTCTAAATCAAAATTTCGTTTTCGATTTGAAAAGATCAATTGTCTTTCGTCGCTAGTCATGCCGAGTCGTTGCAGCATTCGCCACTTAAAGACAGCAAAGATGGGATACAGCAGCAGCAGATCTAGCCCGAAAACAAAACAGTACACCAGATAGCCATGGTCAGCAATAAAAGTAGACATGGTGAAATACGAGTTGAAACAATATGGATTCACTTCTTCGTAAAGACAAGTCTTGCTTTTGTAAAAAATGGTGCTGAGAATTCACGACAAGGGACAATCAATCTCTATCGCGGCAGGACACTAATGACGGTTTTTAGGGGGATTCTCTGGTTAGCTATCCCCGAACAATCTCATACTTAGAAAAGTGAATACGTGAAATGACTTTTAAAATACAAAGATTGTTCCTCAAATGCATTTTAAAATGCAAGTATAAGGATTTTTAAAATACAAAAATTTTCTCTGCCCCATGGAGCAGAGAAAAGGGTAAGTGAGAAAGGCAATCAGGATATGGGCTAAGGGTGCTCTAGCGCGATGCCTTGAGTGCAGTGGGCGACGCAACCCAGAGAATCAGAGCTGCCCCGACCAGTAAGACCAGGCCCCCCACCATCGCAGCCAGGTGTAACCCTGACACAAATGAGATTTGAATCGCGTGTTGAAGTGCCTCTGCAGGAATATTCGTAGGGAGTGATTGGGTTACCTCGGCCAGGTCAACCTCAGTCATATTGTGGAGAGCCTTGGCAACAATTTTATCTTGCAGCTCTGGCGACAACTCCCAAGCAGATAGTTTTTGACTCAGCATGGATGCTAACTGCTGGGTGAGCAGGGTGCCCTGAAGCGCTATCCCCAGAACACCGCCTAGCCGAGTTGTGGTGTTGAGAATGGCAGCGGTAATACCCGCTTGTGAGGCTGGGGTTACGGCCATTGCCGCAGATGCCAGGGGAGACAGGGTCAAGCCCCCACCAAACCCTGATAGCATAAGCTTCCAGGCGATCTGACTATACTCAGCGTCAGGGCGAATATGGACAAAAGACAAGGTGGCAGCCCCAGCCAAGATCAACCCTGCCGCGATGGTAAAGCGCAGCCCTAATCGGGCCGCTAACCATCCCGATAAAAGAGAAGCCAACACAAAGGCCGCGTTTAAGGGTAAAAAGCGCATCCCGGCTTCGGACGCTGAGTAGCCTTGGACCTGCTGCAAAAATAAGCTGAAGATAAACAGGGAGCTGACCAGGGTAAAAAACAGCAGCGTGTTGACAATGCTGACCACTGAGAAGGTGACATCTCTAAAGAGATTGAGGGGCAGCATGGGATGACGAACGCGCGACTCTACCCCCAAAAAAGCCACTAAACTCAGCCCGGCAATTGCCATTAGCCAGACGGATTGCTCACCGCCTTCAGTCAGGGCAGAGGCCAGGGAGGCCAATAACACAATGCTCAAAGCCATCCCCAACAGATCTAACCGTTGCCGGGTGGGTTGGGTGCTCAAGCGAACAAATCGCAACGTCAGCCCAAAGGTCACCATACCCAGGGGCAGATTGAGTAAAAATACGCTTTGCCACCCCAGGGTATCGACCAACACCCCACCCAATACAGGGCCAGCCAGCAGGGCCAGCCCTGAAACGGCGGTCCAAAACCCGATGGCTTTGGCCTGTTCTTTAGGCTCGGGAAACATCTCTGCCACAATCGCCAGTGATCCTGGGATCAGGGCCGCTGCTCCGATGCCTTGCAAAATACGCCCGCCGATCAACATGGGCAGATTAATGGCTAACCCAGACAGTAGAGAGGCCACGGTGAACAGGATCAAGCCCACTAAAAAGACACGCTTGCGTCCGTAGATATCGCCCAGCCTGCCGCTGGGGAGCACCAGACAAGCAATGGGGAGGATATAAGCATTTAAGATCCACTGCAGGCCAGAGACAGGGGCTGCAAAGCTACTCTGGATCTGGGGCAGGGCCACATTCATCACCGTATCGTCAAGGGTGGCCATAAATAGGGCCAAACACATGGCTGCTAGTGCGATTGCCTTGCTGTGATTAAGAGACTTATCTCCTTGGCGTGAAACATGGGGATTGGAAATAGACTTCATAATTGGAGGGGCACCACGGCCCGAACTGGGGAGGGCGTTGTGAGAACTTGTTGAATAAAATCAGCCACCTCAAACACGGCGCGATTGTTGATGGCGGCTACGTTGGTCTGATACCGGTGCAGGATGTCAGGTTGTAAAAACTGGTCAACCGCCTGGGCGATGTGGCTAAATCGTTTGAGCACGATGCCGACGTCTTGCGATCGCACCCACTCAGCGTTGTACCGTTCGTGAACTAAGGTAGAGGCATTGCAAACGGTAATCACGGGCAGCTGCATCGCCAGGGCTTCGCTGAGGCTGCCAGGGCCCGGTTTACCAATAAAGAAATCCGCCAGGTGCATGTAGTCAGGAATGTCTTGGGTAAAGCCCACAATCAGCCGCGACTGCCGGTTGGGGAGTCGTCTGAGGGCGGTCATGAGCGGTTTATTGTGACCACAGAGATAAATCAGCTGCAAATCTTCAAAGTAGGTTTCGAGGCGTTTAGCAATCTCGACCATCACCTGGGACCCGTTGCCACCAAACATCACCAGCCCGGTGAGTTTATGGGGGGCGAGGCCGAGGCGACAACGCTCAGCGGTGTGTTGGCGCAGCCTCTCCTCAGGAGAATCGCACCTGACAGGCCGATAAAACCGGGGGTGAATCACCATCCCCGAGGTGGGCACAATGCACGATTCTTTCACTCCCATCGTGCGGGCCTGCTCGAGCGCCTTGGCTGTGCCACACAGGGCAAAACTGTCAGTATCGGGCTCAAACCAAAACCCCGGCGGATAGTCAGCAAAATCAATCGGCAGGGTGATATAGGGCGTTCCCGGTTTAGCCCGTTGCAGGGCCTCCCACAGCACTTTGTTGCACATGGTTACCACAGAAATCACCAGATCGGGCTGCTGTTCTCTCCAGTAGCCCTCAAAAAACTCGACCCCGGTTTTGTAGTTCAGCTTGACCAGCAGCTTATTGAGCTTCATTTGCAAGGGCCATAGCCACGTCCACCCACGCTTAAGCATTTTGTTATACAGGTCAGATACCGAACTCCCCAACAGTTTATAGAGGTTAAATGCCTCTCCCTGCTGGGTGATACTCTCCATGATGTCGTCCATGTCGGTGACCTGAAACTGCCAGGGCAGGTTGCGCTGCTGGGCGATTGCCCGCAGGGCATGGTAAGTGGCATAGTGACCACCACCTCCTTTGCCGGTGACAACATTGATCGTTACCGTTTTAGAACTGTTAGAAGAGATTGCTGTCATGAGTAAAATCTCCCCATCGACTGATGAAATGACGTGATTTTTTAACCTCAGATTGAAATCAGTAAGCTGGGCCTAGTGACTTGAAGCGGTGGCAGGGGCTGCCTCTGATTTGGATTGAGAAGAGTCAGCGGCAGGCTGGGCTAGCAACTGTTGTAACAAATCAGCCACCTCGAAAATAGCCCGATTGTCAATGGCCACTGCATTGGCACGGTAGCGGGCAAAGGTATCAGGGTCCAGGAATTTCTCCACGGCCCGATGGACCTGCTTAAAGTTCTTGACCACCAGCCCGACCTGCTCTTCGGTGACCCACTCAGCGTTATAACGTTCATGGATGAGGGTGGCCGCTCCGCATTCAGTAATGACCGGCAAATCCATCACCAGGGCCTCACTTAAGCTACCGGGGCCAGGCTTCCCGATAAAGAAATCTGAGAGCTGCATATAATCAGGAATCTCTTCGGTGAAGGTAGTGACAAAGCGCCGCTGTCGCGATGGCTGCTGCTTGAGGGCCGCTGCCAGTTCTTCGTTACGCCCACACAAGAAGATCAGCTGCAAATCGCGAAAGCGCTCTAGCCGCTGGGCGATGGTGAGCATCGCCTTGGAGCCGTTGCCGCCAAACATCACCACTCCGGTCAGTCGATGGGGATCTAACCCCAGGCGCACGCGCTCGGCGGCAATATCAAGGGGTGGGCGATTGTAGAACTTAGGGTGAACCACCATGCCCGACGCAGGCACAATTTTATTCGTTTTGAGTCCGAGTTGGTGGGCCTGGTCAACCGCTTTTTGGGTACCGCAAACGGTGTAGCTATCGGCCTCGGGCTCAAGCCAAAACGCAGGGGGGTGGTCAGCAAAATCAACCACAGCGGTCACATAGGGGGTGCCGGGCTTCGCTTTTTGCAAACTCTCCGCTAACCCCCTGTTGTACAGCGGCATAAATGATATCACCAGATCTGGCTGCTGCTTGCGCCAATGTTGCTCAAAGAAATTGCAGCCAACTTCGTAGTTGAGCTTGACCATAAACTTATTAAGACGCATTTTGAGGGGCCATAGCCAGGTCCAGCCACTTTTGAGCATCAGGTTATACAGATCGTGGCCACTAATGCCAAACATCTCGTAGGCATTTTGAATTTCGTTTTGCCGGGTCAGATCGGTGATGATGTCATCCATGTCTGTGACTTGAAATTCCCAGGGTAAGCTGCCCTGTTCTGCGACGGCTTTTAAGGCGCGATAGGCGGCATAATGCCCCCCACCGCCCTGGCCAGTCACAACATTCACTCGAAATTTTTGGATAGTGTCAGGGGCTAGATTGGCCTGTGTCATCATAAAAGCTCTCCTCATTCAGCATTAAAAGCAGTCCACGGTCAACAGTGACGATTTGTCTTTAGCATCGAAGGCAATTCCAGTTGCAAAAAAAGCATCCAGACGTTCATTGGAAAACATCTGTTGAGGGTCCCATGCCTGGCGCAGGCGTAAAAACTCATCCCATTTTTCATAGCGCTGCCTTAAATAGGTTCGCTCTAGCTGGATCTCTTTGCCCCAGTGGCATCTGATATTAAACGGTCTGAGCAATTCGACCACAGTTCGAAAGAATTTGCCCGTGTAGGGATACTCACAGAAATCTAACCAGCAGGTGGGACGCTGATAGGCCGGGCTTAGCCAAAAGGTGTCAGCGGCAGAGCACCGGATTCGGATAAAAATATTGGGATATCGACGGGTTTGCTGAAAGTAATTTCTCAAAACCTGCAGAGCGGCGGGGGCCTGGTCAAAGGGCACTGCAATCTCCATATTACTGAGCGGAATCGGGTCGTAATAGGTTTGATCCAGATGAGTCATCACCCGATCACTGCGATTGGTCTGGTAAGGTGCGTAAATCTTGTTTTCATGGCGGCTCACCAGCCAACGCTGTAGCCAGTTGAAGTAGCGATACTGAAACAAAAATAGCAACCCTTTGAGGACAAACGTTTTAATTTTTCGCTCCAGGGCGGATTTGCAAAGTAGCGCTGCCACATCAGGCGCGATGTTCTCTGCTGAGGGGTTAATGGTGAGTACCTGGGCACTATCGATGATTGGCAAGTACTTGATATCCAAATACCGATTGTTTTGGTGGAGTTTCTCAAACTGTGCCAGCAGCTTGTCCATAGTCATAGACTGGCTGCGGGCCTGGAGTGTAAACGTGGGCACACACTGAAAGGTAACTGTCGAGATAAGCCCCAACAACCCCATCGAAACCCCAACTGCCTGGAAAATCTCTTCGGATGAATCGATCTCCAGAACACTACCATTGGCTCGAACCAGCCTTAACCGCTTTACATAGCTACTCATGCTGGGGTGGTGCAGGGAGCCGCCGTGGGTCGCGGTTGCGATCGCACCAGACACCGTCTGCTGATCAATCGCCCCCACAATCGGTAGGGCCAAGTGATGTTTGGCCAGAATCTCATTGAGCTCTGCCAGAGTCATCCCAGCTTGAACCGTAATCAGGTTACCCGTCAACTCCACCAATCGGTTGTATCGCGTTAACACGATGCACACCCCTGCCGTCGAGAAAATAGGCGCATAGGAGTGCATCGCCCCAATGGCTCTAACCTTCTGCTCTTGGGCAGCAGCGGCTTGCAAAATCTGAATAATCTCTGACTCTGTGGTGGGTTTCACAACCGACTGTGGAGAAAATCGATGCAGTAGGGTGCTGCTATGAAACGTCAGTGGCTTTGAAGCTAAAGGATGCATCTGCAACTGGGTTAAACCTGACCTGAGTAGGGTGTGACCCATCCGATGAATCCTCTCTGCCGCTGTCTCCATAGTTGCCTCAATTTAGGAATAAAACTTTTCAGGAACCTAATACCCATATGCCGTCTGTAGCGGCATCTCTTTTAAATCCATTTGACATAACCTTTTGGTGCCGTTACTGGTCTGTCAAGGCGGGGCTTAAATCTCTCATCGTAGAGCCGTCGCCATCGTCGAACTCTTCGATGGCATAGTCTCTGCCCGTGTATTTTGATCAGCCCATCGCGTCAGCAAATGCTCGCCCACTCGAATCGCATTGGCGATAATGGTCAGAGTTGGATTTAGGGCTGCACTGGAGGGAAAAAAACCTCCATCTACCACATAGAGATTGTCTACATCGTGGGTACGGCAGTTGAGATCAAGCACCGACGTCTTGGGATCTTCTCCAAAGCGACAGGTGCCGCACTGGTGACCAACATCTTGCAGTGACATTTCTGTGGTAAACAGCATCGACCAGGGAGCAATAGATTTTAGAATGCCGGACCATCGCTCAATCAACCGATTAAGGGCTTCATCATTGTTGTTGCTATACTGCAATACAATTTTGCCCGCTTTGACCTGGATCCGGTTTTCAGGATCTGGCAGGTCTTCGGCCATCAAGAACCACGGAGTTGTGCGAATTGAGGCCGCTTTGAAGATCACCCTGGGAATCAGCGCCCTGGGGATAAACAGGGGGCTATTGGCAGCGGCCCGATCTTCGGTGATGTTGCCCAGGCTTTGGATGTGGCCCATGGGGTAAGGAAACCCATCTTCACCCCAGTAATAGTCATTAATGGCCAGGGTTTTAGGATAGACCGTGGGGTTGGGCTTGAGCCCCAGGGAGACAATCGCGGAGATCTTATGGCGCATGTAGTTGCGCCCCACCAGGTCAGAGCTGTTGGCTAACCCGTTGGGGTGCTGCCCATTGGCCGAGAGCAGCAGCAGCACCGCCGAGTTGAGCGCCCCCGCCGCCACCATCACAATGTCAGCAGAAAACAGTTGAGGGTGACCGGCGATCTCGGCCTCAACCCCCGTCACCCGGCGACCGCTAGCGTCGGTGTGTAATCTCATCACCTTGGCATGGGTTTTGAGGGTGACATTAGGATACATCATCGTCGGGCGAATGCCATTCACATCCCCATCGGCCTTGGCGTTGACCATACAGGGGAAACCATCGCAGGTGTCACAGCGCACACACTCGCTGAGGGCCCGATTGGCCTCGTTCAGTTTAATCCCCAGGGGTTGATAGGCTGGATGTAACCCCTTTTCTTTGAGAGCGTCAGCAATCCTGGCAATCTCTGGCTCATGGCTAATGGGGGGATGGGGAAAGGGCGTTGGACTGGGGGGCTCAGTGGGGTCAGTGCCCCGCAACCCATGCACGTCATAAAGCTGCTCAGCCTGGGTGTAATAGGGTTCAAAATCATCATATTTGAGCGGCCAGGCCGGCGAGATACCCCCCTTATGCTCAACTTCCTCAAAATCTCTCTCGCGAAAGCGGTACAAGGCACTGCCATAGAATTTGGTGTTGCCGCCTACAAAGTAATGAGTAAAGGGGCGAAAGGGCTTGCCGTCTTTGTCGTACCACTGTTCACGGGTGCGATAGCGATCTTTGCCGTAGACTTCTTCAGAATCCCAGTTGGCCTTTTCTTTGGGTAAAAACGTCCCGCGTTCCAACACCAAAATCCGTTTACCGCTGGGGGCCAGCACCCGGGTCAGAGTACCTCCGCCCGCACCGGTACCGATAATAATAACGTCGTAGTGAGGAGTATTCATAGCGGCTCGCTTGTGATAACGGTAAGGATGTAGAAAGGTTGGCAGTGTGCGTCAGGGGCCAGGGATTAGGGGTTAGATACTAGGTGTTAGAGACTAGTACAGGGCTTTTAGCCTGTTGCGCTCTCATTTGTCGTTGGGCGCAGTCATAATTGGTCTCAACAATGCCTACTTTCCGCAAGATGGCGTCACTCAGCTGGGGTGACAGTTGAGAAATCACGCTAAATACTTTTGAAGTCAAGCCATCCAGGTTAACCTCCGGGCTATTTTGCTTAACCGCACTGAGGACAACCTCGGCAACGACCTCTGGAGGGGTCACCTTCATGGCCTCAGGGGCTTCGGTCTCTAACGCGTGGAACATGCCTGCATCAGTCACCCCTGGGCAGATGACAGAGACCCCAACCTGATATTCTTGAAGCTCCAGACGGAGGCCTTCTGACCAGTTGATCAACGCCGCTTTTGTGGCCGAATACACGCTATTAAAAGGCGCACCGTGCTTACCCGCCCCTGACGAAATGTTGACAATGTGCCCCGATTGACGGGCAATCATGGCGGGTAACAACAGTCGACACAGCTCCATCGGGGCCAGCAGGTTGGTCACGGTGATGGCTTGTAGATCTTCCAGGCTATACGCTTGAAAGGGACGAAATCTTTCAATAGCAGCGTTGTTGATCAGCACATCCACTGGCCCGACCTCTTCTCTGATTTGGTCAGCCAAATCTGCCAGCGCCGTCAGATTCTGGAGATCGGCAACAAAGCTAACCCCTTTACCTCCCAGCGTCTCTACCTCTGCACAAATTTGATCCAGGGCGGTCTGGTTTCTGGCTACGCCAATCACCGTGGCTCCCTGTTTTGCTAAGGCGCGGGCAATGTAAGCGCCAATCCCCCCAGAAGCCCCGGTTAAGAGCACTGTTTTGCTATTAAATGTTTGCATGACACATGCCTTTAGAAACTACAGACCCCAGCCACAAAAACGATTTCGACCTCCGTGGCAGCGATTAACAACACAAGTGTTAACAACACAGGTTATGACACAAGCTATGTCGGTCAGGCGCAGAGCAATCATCCCCCAACTGTCCATGCGCCTCTAGCGAAACCTTAAAATAGCCGATAGCTAAGCAAGCAGCTGGTTGACTGACAAATCTTTTAGCTGGGCGGTTGTAGACGCGAAGCGGCTTCTCTATGAGTAAACCACCCCTACCCTTACAAAATCGGCCTGCGCCGATTAGGGAAACCCCTGAAAGACCTAGTCCGCGTAGGCGGACTAAAGCCCAAGGGGCATGGCTTCGCTAGTGTACGGGTAGGCGCGACTTCCAGTCGCTAGCCGAAACAACCTAAATCGTAGGCTTCAGAATTTTTGTCAGTCAATCAGGGCAAGCAGTTGGCCTAGCCAACACTTTCAGGTCAACCCACTTAGGCAATATACTACGGGTTAATCATTCATACTTTACGTGTAAAACATAACATTTTACATAACTATCTACAAGTTTTATCTTTTTTTAATGCCGAAAACCATCAGTTAGTTATGCATCTGCCGATATTTTCTAGAAACATCACATACATCTTTCCATTGAGCCTGTTTTTAGGAGATGCTCGCCAGGGTTTGGTCAGCATATCGAGGGAGCCATTGCCGGTGATGTCGCCAATGACCGTGGCGTGACCGCCCAGGTTGACATCCAAAATCACGTGTTCTTTCCAGTCTTTGCCGTAGCCATCGACGTTTTCCCAAACATAAAAGCGGGGTGGCGCGTCCCCCCTAACGGCTTCCATTTCACAGCTAAAGACATCGAGATCGCCATCCCCATCGAGGTCACCTACATAAAGACTGTGGTATGCACCCCGCCTGGGTTCCCGGTCGTTAGGGGTATAAATTTCGTGGCGCTGCCATGCGCGCCCCTGACCATCGAGATTTTCCATCCACCAGACCTTGCCGCCGGGAATCTCAGCATCGGTAAACACAATGTCGTTTTTACCATCGCCATTCATATCGCAAACCACGCTACAGGTCGCATTAAACGCATAGGGTGGCCGAAAATCGGGCGGCGGCGGTGAGCTTGGTCCAATCGGATGTTCAATCCATTCGCTGCCATCTCCATTCACATTTTCCAACCAGACATTGGTGCGAACAATGTCAATATCACCATCCCCGTCAATGTCACCGACTGAGACGCCTGCATGGACAGATTGTCCAATGTCATGGCGAATCCAGGGCTGGGTGGGGTCATCGGGGACTTTGTACCAGCGCAGGTTGTTTTTATCAGACATGGTGATCACTTCTAACCGACCATCCCCGTCAATATCGGCGGCGGCCAGATCGTGAACAGCGGTTAACCGTCGGTCAAAGACATGACGCTTAAAGGGCTTATGGGGATCCCGTGAGTTTTGGTACCAGGCTCCGCCCGCGACAAAATCGACCCAGCCGTCGCCGTCAACATCAAAGGCGCAAGCACCGACATCAGAGGGCGATCTTTTGCCTAAGAGATGGCGAGACCACCTGTCGTCGCCTATTTTGTCGGGGTTGTATTTGTACCAATAGACATTCCCGTACTGCTGCCCGAGAATAAACTCGGGTCTGCCATCGTTGTCTAGATCGGCGAGAACTGTTTGGGCATAAAACCGACGTTTGGGGAGTGCGGTATCGATGATGTGGGGTTTGAATTGGAGTTTTGAAGGCATTGGAGATGTAATGGATGGTGGGTAATGGGTGATGGGTGATGGGTGATGGGTAATGGGTGGTGGGTGATGGGTGATGGGAGCGGAGGCGTAAGGTGAGCATTGCTTAAGTGGATGCCCTATATTTAGACGGTACAAACAGGATGAAAACGATGCTCACGATCACCGCTAGGGCAGCTAGAAGTAGCACTGAGCGTAGCCCTGACACAAAGGCATCTCTGATGGCTTGCTGAAGTACCTCGGTCGGGACTGGCAGATTGTTCGGAACAGTCGTCAAACTTTGCAGCGCATCTCCCAGGATTTGGGTTTGAAGCGCTTGCGGAAAATTCCATCCGATCAGTGATTGCTTGAGTGCAGCGGTCAGTCGCCCAGAGAAAAGAGCGCCTTGAATGGCAATGCCTAAAATGCCGCCGAGTTGAATGCTGATGCTTGAGAGCGCAGAGGCAATTCCCTCTTGACTAGGGAGGACAGAATTCATAGCAGTCGCGGCTAATGTTGGGATCGTCAACCCCCCGCCAAAGCCTGCCAGCACCAGGGTCCATAAAATCTCGCTATATTCGGTGCTGATACCGATGCGGGTGAGGGACAGTAGCGCCACGGTGACAATCACTAACCCACTGAGGATGGGGAAGCGCCAACCGAGCCGGGCCGCTATCCATCCTGAGGCAAATGAGGCGACAATAATTGCGCCATTCATGGGTAAAAAACACAGCCCCGTCATCGTCGCCGAATACCCTTGGACGTGCTGCAAGAATAAACTCAAAATGAAGAACAAACCGCCGGACATGAAAAACACCAGGGTTTGGGTGATGCAGACAGGGATAAACCTGCGGTTTTTGAGCAACGCTAGCGGAATCACGGGGTGCGGGCTCCGAAGCTCAAACACCCAGAACAGCCCGAAGCTTAACGCGGTCAACCCCAACAGTAACAGTCGCTCGGACGATAACCATCGACCGTCATGGGCATGGGTAAGCGTATAGGCCAGTAAGGCAATCGAGGTGATACTCAAGAGCAATCCGGGCCAGTCCAGGGGCTGCCGAGCCGGTGTTTTATCTTTTTTGACCGAGCTCAGGGTCATCAACAGGGTAATCACGCCTAGAGGGACATTCACCCAAAAGATGCTGTGCCAGCCAACTGTATCCACCAGCAGACCCCCCAATCCTGGTCCGGCTACCATCGCTAATGCAGACACCGCAGACCAAATACC
>JBCBQD010000114.1:0-17203 GCA_039820425.1 Cyanobacteria bacterium J06635_1 | reverse complement strand
ATCGTATCTGATAAGCTAATCAACAAACGTTCGTATCGGACACCTGCCTAAGGCGGGCTTGCTATTTGATTGGGTTTGCTATCTTATTTTAAGAGGCTTACCCCGTGGGTTAGCCAGGTGGATTTCACCGAACGTACTTAGGTTAAATGTTTTAGCGAACGTTTACCCATTGCCAGGGTTGGCCGAGCGGTTTAGGCAGCGAACTCATAATTCGCCTCAGGCAGGTTCAACTCCTGCACCCTGGATTAAGAAAATTTTAGATCGCCAATTTTCAGATTCTGGTTCGTCGGGCAGTTGAATGGGCAAACGATGCGAGCGAGGGTCTGAATGCCATGGGTTGCCCTTAAGATAGGCATATCGACAAATCCCCTTTCAGCCCCAAAAAACATTAGAGGTCAGAGCGAATCATCCGCCCTGACCTCTAGAAATGCCCCTTGTGAAAAAAACTTCACAACGGCTAATGGCTGTCGATATACTCTAGCGACGGGGTAGCGGCTCAAAGTTCAGCTCACTGCCAACGACACGACTGCCTACTTGGGAGAGGGGTAGCAGCTGCACAGAAGTGTTGTAAGGGCTGCGCAGGTCGGGCACACGAATGGTGGCGGTGTTCTGCGTTTGTAAGAACATCAGCTCACCATAGGCCTCTTCTAGGGCTTGAGCGTCGCGATCCATCTCTAGCTCAGGAAAATTGGCTGAGCCAATCCAGCCGAACCCAACCATATAGTCGAGCTGACGAAACAGGCCACGGTTGGTGTAGTAATCCCCACTGTGGGTGTAGTTGATCTCATCAATGACCTCCAATACAGATGGCTGGTCAACGCTAACCTCTTGTGCTTTGGCGTCGGCGATCGCAACAGAGGAGGCTGAGATGGCGAGCACTGTGATCAATAAACCCTTAAGCTTTGTACCCATAGTCTTTAAAAACCTCACATTCTGGAGTTTATAGTACCCCATCCTATAAAAATCGATAAACTTTTCGAGTCCACAATTTTTTAATTGTGATAAGTCCCTATCCTACTCTTTGCGAGAAAATTTGCAAACGTTGCTTGAGAATTCCCAAACATTAATGAAATCAATGACACAGCCTGTTGATATTTCGACGCTCAATTTAACCACCGCGACGGTGGCTGATATCCGGTCTGCTCTGCTGGATCTGATCTGTGCAGAGGCTTATAAGGAGGGGGATTTTGCCCTGACATCCGGTCAGCGAAGTTCGTATTACATTAATTGCAAACAGGTGACCCTACATCCCCAGGGCGGGTTGATGGTGGGCCAGGCTTTTTTGGATATGCTACCAGCAGGCACGGTGGGTGTTGGCGGCCTGACCCTGGGGGCCGATCCGATTGTCACGGCGGTGAGCGTCGTCGGTGCTTATCAAGGGCAACCTGTGACCCCCCTGATTGTGCGCAAAGCAGCAAAAGGCCATGGCACCCAGGCTTATATTGAGGGGCCGACACTGCCTGAGGGCAGCCCGGTGGTTGTCTTAGAGGATGTAGTGACCACGGGGCAGTCGGCCCTTAACGCTATCGAGCGGCTGCGGGCTGCTGGCTACCAGGTTGATCAGGTCATTGCCCTGGTCGATCGCCAGGAAGGCGGTGCAGAACTGTATGCCGACAAAGGGCTAACGTTTCAATCGGTGTATACCATTGCGGATGTGCAGGCGAGGTGGAAGGTGTTGAGTAGTAATGGGTAGTGGGTAATGGGTAGTGGGTGGTGGGTGGTGGGTTCTACCCTCTACCCTCTACCCTCTTACCTTCGACCGCTCTCGTGTACGGCTGAGCCCGTTGCAGCTGAGCATAGCTAAAAACAGGTACTCGCCCGGTTCGCTGGGCAATGGCCGTCCAAACTAGCGTGGTCAGGGTTGAGACCACCAGGGCAGCGGCAAAGCTATTGAGCAGGTCGGCGGCACCGGGGAGGGGCACCAGGGGAGTGAAGTCAGGCCTGGGGAAAAATAGCGACCCGATCACGATGCCCAGGAGAGAACTCAAGAATGCTGTGCGACTACTGACATGGCGGCTGTAGAGGCCATAGAGGACCGGAAACAAGACCGCAGCACAAATCAGATCGGCGATAAAAAAGAGATAGAGCACGCTGTAGCCCTGGGCTGCGATCGCAATGGCAGGTAGCCCCACCAGCACCGTTAGCCCCCGAGAGATTTGCAAAACTTTAGCAGACGATTGCCCTGGCATCAGCCGCAGCAGGTCCAGGGTAAAGACGCTGGCGATGCCGTTTAGCAGGGTGTCAAGGCTGCTCATCACCAGGGCCAGGGCCAACACGATCACCGTCATCATCACCCAGCCCGGTACGTTCAGTTGTGATAACAGTTCAAAAAAGGCGGTATCGCTCTGCAACCCAAACTGGACGGCCATCAAGCCCAACAACCCGGCAATCAACAGCATCGGCAAAATTAGTAGAGCAGCG
Source organism: Cyanobacteria bacterium J06635_1 (assembly GCA_039820425.1). GTDB lineage: Bacteria > Cyanobacteriota > Cyanobacteriia > Phormidesmidales > Phormidesmidaceae > SIO4C1. Next base: position 14,782 of record JBCBQD010000114.1, on the reverse strand, counting down.
CCCAAAAATGAACGCCGCACCACCTGATCGTTGCTGCAGGCATAGACGCGCTGCCAATTGCCCTGGTTAAACACCTCAGCGGCGACAATTGCGATGATCAAGGTGGCTCCAAAGCGGAGCCCGTCAATATTGCTGAGGGAAAGCAGCTCAGGATGATCCATCTCCAAGGGACCAAACGCCCCGGATGGCCCCCCCAAGGCCATAAAGGTGGCCACAAAACAAATCAGTAGCAGCGGCACAATCACAACAAATTGCAGCGCATCGGTGAGAATTGTGGTACTCAAGCCGCCGTAGGTGGTGTAGAGAAAAACAGCGGTGATCACGACTAAAGCCGTGACTCCCAGAGGTACATTAGCGATCAGCTGCAGCGCTTTTGCGATCGCGGTTAGTTCAGCCGCTAGATAAATGAACATGTAAAAGACCATCGCGGCCTCGGTGAGCCAGTACATGGCCCCCCCATAGCGATATTGGACATATTCATTCAGCGAATGGCCCTGGGGCATGAGCTGGCGCAGGCGGGGTCCCACCCAGAAAAATAACGCAACGGCCGCCGCTGAGCCGATGCAGTAGCCCAAAATGGCGGTGATACCACCAAAGGCAGAGCCGGCCTCAGGGGGGCTAAACAATATCCAGGCCCCCATCGCCGAGGCCACAATTGTGGCAAGGGCCATGCCGCCTCCGACCTGGTTTCGGTTAACCATGTAGTCTTCGAGGTTTGTGGTTTGACGGCTAGCGTGTAAAAGCCCTAACAATGTGAAGACTGTGGCTGTCACCAGCGTGACCAATAAGGCAATGGCTCCAATTGACACAGATGCAACTCCTCTATCCAAACACAGCGGACGCTAGGAGCTCTGAGTTTCTTTCCAAAAGCTTCGCTTCCCTCCGCTGGCATTACCCAGACTCAGGTTCTGAGGGTGTAATCTCAGCCCACCGAAGCAGGCACCCCTAGCTCAAGGCATCCTACCATTTTTGCTAGGCTGTAAACCCATTTGATATGCGCAAGGAACCAACCATTCCTAAATTCATCAAGTTATCATGCCTATCTATTCCAAGCGGCGACGCAACATACGCCCGATTGCGTGGCGACTGCATGGGCTAGGCCGCATATGCTAGGTATTTGGCTGCGAGAGCAGTTATCTAAACAGGGACCACGACCGTAGGCTCCAGGGCGATTGCAACCAGCTCACTATCTTGAGGTGAAACGCCAAAAACCACCTCGCCGGGGTTGACGGTAAAAAAGCATTGACGTTGGCCGGTGGGTTTGCCATTTTTGAGGGCAACCCGGCAAAGGGCGATATGCCCAGACTTAACCTGCCAGGCCTGATTTGGATCATTGAGGGCAAAAGCCTCATGATCTTGAATTTGGTAAGGGTGAGAATCGTTAGGTTTGATCACAGTTTTTCGTTCGCGTGGTGTGTGGAGGTCTTATAAGCATAAAATTTTGTAGACACCCGCTAGAAAATCAGTCATGTAATTTTAGATTTACCTCACAAATATTTATTCATCAGAATTTTTATGATTTCCTAGGGAACAAATCAGATCGGGTCGCGGGCTGCTGATTGAATCAATTTCAGGATGGCATCGTATTCAAACTGCTTGGCCTGGCTAGCCAAATGATCGCTCAGGGCCTGCTCTGAGGAGGGTACTTGTTGAACCAGGTGCAAAATCAAATCTCGATCTACTGCGATCGCAGCCCGGTGTAGCTCAGCTAACCATTGAGACGGTAAGCGCTTGAGTGATTGCACCAGGGTTTTCTCAGTGGCCTGCCTGTCACCGATAGCGGGAGCCCAACCTGCGGCTGTCGGTGAAGGGGCTGATGGGGGGACCGGCGAAACTGCCGACAACGGAGCATCAGATAAAGCCAAGGCTGTTTCGTAGACATATTGCAGACCCAGATATTCAGCCATTTTCTCGAAAATAATCACCTCTCGAAAGGGCTTGCGCACAAAATCATTACAGCCTGCGGCCAGCACCTGCTCGCGCTTTTCTTCAAACACACTGGCGGTGAGGGCGATGATGATGGGCGAGAAGCTTAGCTTCTCGCCCATCATCATCGCCCTAATCTGGCGTGTTGCTTCGTATCCATCCATCACAGGCATGCGCATATCCATCCAGATCAGATGAGGATGCCAGGCTTTGAAGCTATCCACGGCGGCCTGCCCATTGTCGGCTTCACGCACGGTTAGGCCCACCTGGGTCAGCAGCTGACAGAGCACGGCCCGATTATCTGGCTGATCGTCCACCACCAGGATGCGATAGTCGGGCTGGTTGGCGGCGATGCCTACCACCTGAGGTGAGGATTGGGAGGTCGGGTGTTGTTGAGGTTGGGCCACCACCAGGGGGATATCAAAGGAGAACGTGCTGCCCTTACCTAACTTGCTGGTGGCCACCAATTCGCCCCCTAGCAACCGGACGAAGCGTCGGCTGATGGCTAACCCCAGTCCAGTGCCTCGCTGACTGCGCTTAATGGTTTTGGCCTGCACAAAGGCATCAAAAATATTGTCTAACTCTGAGGTGGGAATGCCGGGACCCGTATCGGTGACTGAAAAAATCAAAGATCTAGATTTTCGGGATTTTTGTCGACCTTTGAGCAAGGATTGACCCACTTTTAGCCGCAGGATGACCTTGCCTTGCTTAGTGAACTTGATGGCATTGCCCAACAAATTGATTAATACCTGCCGCAGTTTACCTTCATCTGTACAAATGGCTCGGGGTACGGCTTTATCGATGTGAAAGGTGAGTGGTAAGTCTTTGGTCGTTGCCCGCGGCCTCAACATCGCCTCCAGGGTGTCTAGAAACTGCTTTAAGTCAACAGTTGACTCATTCAAAGAGATTTGGCCAGCCTCAATCTTGGACATTTCTAAAACGTCGTTGATGAGATTGAGCAGATGTTCTCCGCTGCGATTCACAATTTCCAGATTGTTGCGGTTTTCTGACGGCTGGGTGCGATCGCGCAGTAGCAATTGAGTAAAGCCAAGGATGGCATTGAGCGGGGTGCGCAACTCGTGACTCATGTTGGCAAGAAATTCGCTCTTGGCGTGGTTGGCGGCATCGGCTCTCTCTTTGGCTTTTTGCAGGTCGGCGGTTCTCTGGGCCACGCGGGCTTCTAGGGCTTCATTGTTGGTTGACAGGGTGCCAAAGGAGAGACGGAGCTGATCGGCCATCTGATTAAAAGACTGACCCAGCACGTCGAGCTCTCGAATCCCCAGGGTGCCAATGCGCTGATCGACGGTCTGGGCCCGGGGGGTACTAACTTGCTGGGCCATCACCTGGCTGACGCGACTCAGCCGTAGAATGGGGCGAATAATCCATCGGGTGGTAAAAAAGCCGAACCCGGCTGCGATCGCAAGGGCCGCTAAACATAGCCAGATCGTGGTGCGCGTATTGGCCCAAATCTGAGCCATAAAATCCGCCTCGGGTAGCACCACCACCGTCAGCCAATGAATCCCCCGCTGATCTTCAAAAGAGGAAAGCTGAATAAACTGGCGCTGCTGATCAAATTGAAAATTGAGTTGCTGGTGGCCCTCAAACTGATCGAGATCAAGTTGCTCTGTGAGGAACGCTGCCGTTGCCTGGGTGAGGGGATCTTGACTCTCAGCTGCGGCAATGCGCTCTAGATTTTGCGTGTCTGGCCCATTTCGATAAGGTTTCTCGCCGGTTGAGCTCGCCACCATCAGGCCCGACGACTCCATGATAAAAGCCTGGCCCGACTCCCCAATACTGAGGCTCTGCAAGAATTCGCTGATGTCATCCAGGGATAGATCAACGCCGGTAACCCCCAGCAGTGTGCCATCGCTATCGTAGACCGGCAGCACCGCGCTCAAAATCAGCTGGGGTAGCCCAAACGCCGGGTAAATATCGCTCCAGACCCCTTTTTCAGCTTCGACCGCCGTTTGATACCAGGGCCGCGTGCGCGCATCGTAGTCTACGGGCGTGACCCGCACCAGTTCATTGCGATCCCCAAATTCATCGAGGGTGTAATAGTGACCGTTAAACCCTGAAGACGAATCATTGATCACCGCCAAATACTCATCATCAGCAGTTTGGGTGACCCCGAGAAACGATCCGCTGCGCTCCCCCCCCAGATACAGCCAGGTGATATCGTCTAAATATTGGATTTGTTCCCACAAGTACAGCTCACTCAACGCATCTTGGGTCCTCAGTTCGCCCCGACGCACCGCCGCCGCGTTGATTTGATTCAGCAAATGGGGAATCTCAGCATGATCGGCCAGGCGTTCCTCGATTCGATTGGCGATTTCGCTCCGTAATTGGGAGGCCACATCGTTAACCGCCCGCTGTCCATTGCGGAGCGAAAAGTAGCCAGTGAGCCCCACCGCTGCTGCAATTTGCAAAATAAACGGGATCACCAGCACCGCGCGCAGTGGCAGCTTTTTGACTTGAGGTTTTGGGTCAGAGGTAGGCTTAGATGAGGACTTATCAGACATTGCTTGCTCACGCCTGGGCAGGGCTGAGCCCTTATCATAGAGCCTCTATTTGGGTAATGCATCTGTTAGCGTAAAAACGTAAACTGAACGTTTTCTGAAGGCGAAAGGGCGAAAGGTGGGGAAAGGAAATATGCTCGAACAGTTTGCTAGCGACAATTATTCTGGTATCTGCCCCGAGGTGATGGAATACCTGGTCAGGGCTAATGGAGGCTATGCCCAAGCCTATGGTGAAGATGATTGGACCCGGCGGGCTGCGGATCGGTTTCGGGAGATGTTTGAGACCGACTGCGAGGTCTTTTTTGTTTTTAACGGCACTGCTGCCAACTCGCTGGCGCTGGGTACCTTGTGCCAGTCGTACCACAGCATCATCTGTCATGAGATGGCTCATGTGGAGACAGATGAATGCGGTGCACCGGAGCTGTTTACCCATGGTTCAAAGCTGCTGCTGGGCCATGGCGATCAGGGCAAGCTCACACCGGGCTCGATTGAGGCGCTGGTGACCAAGCGCAGCGATCTGCACTATCCCAAACCCAAAGCGGTTAGCCTGACCCAGGCAACGGAGCTAGGGACGCTGTATTCTCTGGACGAGTTACGGGGTATTCGGGAGGTGTGCGATAGCGTAAGCGCTGACTTGTCAGTTCGCAACAATCTCAAACTCCACATGGACGGTGCCCGCTTCTCTAACGCTGTCGCCGCGATGGACGCCAGCCCAGCCGATCTCACCTGGCGCAGCGGCGTAGATGTCCTCTGTTTTGGTGGCACCAAAAATGGCATGGCTCTGGGGGAGGCGATTCTCTTTTTTGACAAAGCCCTGGCCCAGGACTTTGAGTATCACTGCAAACAGTCCGGGCAGTTAGCCTCCAAGATGCGCTACGTCTCGGCCCAGTTTCTGGGATTGCTAGAGACCGGGGCGTGGTTGACCAATGCTGCCCACGCCAACCGCTGCGCCGCTTATCTGGAAGAACAGCTGACTGGTTTCCCTGAGCTGACATTTATCTCGCCCCGGCAGGCCAACGGCGTCTTTGTCGAAATGCCCCCCGCCCTGATCGAGGCGCTGCACCAGCGCGGCTGGCAGTTTTACACCTTCATCGGCGTCGGCGGTGCCCGGCTGATGTGCTCCTGGAACAGCACGTTTGAGCGGATTGATGAATTTGTCAGAGATGTAAAGGAGGAAATAGGTAGGGCTAGTTATTCCTGAGCTTATTCAAGGACGGTTGGATAAAGCGGGAAATATAGTTTTGTCTAAACCCTACCGGCTATCTTTTATGAAAGAATTCTGTAAATTGGCAAAATTAGCTACCAATAAACAGCGTGCCAATCTTGCTAAATTAACGGGGTCTGCTTTCGGTGATTCTCCAAGTACGCTCACTAATCACATCAAGTATCTGAGACAAGGAGCCGTAGGTCAGCTTTTCTGGGATAAACCTTGGAAGCAAGTCGTCACAGACGTTGCCGACCAGATTGATATTGATTGGGAGACAACTCTAAATGGACGAAGATGGAAAAACTTACCCACCCAGGATATTGAAAATGCGGTCGTCGCAAAATTATTTCAAGACATGCTCGATAAAATCTCACCAGAGCAACGTGACAAAATCATCATGGAAATGCAGCGAAACAGTGATGATCCTCGTCTCGAAGCGTTGTTAGCCAGCGGTGGAGCCATGACGGCTGCTCAGATGAGTGGGTTTGGCGTGTACCTGATGGCGAGCACGGTATTAGGCGGGTTGACCAATGCTATTGGGATTACTCTGCCTTTTGCTGTCTATATGGGGATGAGTCAAACAATCTCATTTGTCATTGGCCCTGTCGGTTGGGCAGCTTTAGCAGGCGGTATCCTTTACTCTCTCAACCAGCCCAACTGGAACCGTCTAACACTTTCTGTTGTCTACATTTCAGTTATTCGTGCTTCGCTTAAAGATAGCGAGGAAATCAAGAAGGCTGAGATAGCGAAGGCACAGCAGGATCGTATTGTGTTTTGGATGGCTAGAGGGATAGAAGTCAAATAGCCATTGCACAGTTGACTATTCCAATTCATGGCTCATGATTGTCATATTTCTCGAATAGTCAATCATTCCGGTGTAATCAGAGCCAGACCTTCAGCAGCACCGAGATTTTGAAAAGGAGGTAGTCCTTCTGCCCGCCCTACAAAAAATAGGTGTCTGGCTGCCAATATTGCGCTATCTGCCTTGGCTCAATCGCCACCACCCGTCGGTCGCTGTAAAAGTTGTAGGGTGGGCCGGCCTTATGAATAACTATGACTGCTTGGCAATGTCTATGGCTGCCCACCATCACTTATTTAAAGAATTACCCTTTAAGCGAAACCCATGCCAATCCTTTAGAAGTCCCTAGAGCCAGAGTGGGGCAAGTTATAATCATATAGCGATCTCAATACCTTTGAATAATAATTCTCCAAAGGAAAAATGGTTACAGCGCTTAAACAGCCATCCTCATTAATACATGAAATTCGGCTCGAACCAGTCGGTGCCTGGTATCTATTTAAATTCAGTGAAGCGCTTCAACTGCGTATGGAAAGTCTGCTGGATAGAAAAAAATCTGACCAACTCACCCTTGAGGAAATAGCAGAACTGGATGCCATTTCAGAGCTAGATCGTATTTTTACCCATATGAACGCAATGCTGGCTGCTCAATATGCCAGTTAGTGATGAAACGAAAAGAGCAGTCCGAGAACGAGCCAATTATTTATGCGAATATTGCCATTCTTCAGAACGCCTAAGCGCAAGCCGCTTTACGATTGATCACATTACGCCGAAATCTCTGGGTGGATCTGATCAACTTGAGAATCTGGCATTGGCATGTCGTCGCTGCAATGAAAGACGTTATAACTTTGTTGCCAGTATTGATCCAGAGTCGCAAGCAACCGTGCCTATCTTTAATCCTCGCCGACAGGAATGGGATGAACATTTTGTTTGGGTAGATCGGGGCATTTTGATAGAGGGAATTACACCTGTTGGTCGCGCAACTTGCGTTCGTCTAGATTTGAATGATACCCGCTATCCAGAAGAAGAGTCCATCCGGGAAACAAGACGATTTTGGATCAAAACAGGATTGCATCCACCATAAGTCTTTGTCCTGGCTCTCAAGCCATTGGTTGCCAGTCGCCCAACACTATTTCACTCGACAAGCCTGTTCAAATTCTCTCGCATATTTTTTATTCAGGCGAAACCAGTGCCAATCCTCCAGACGAACCCAGGTTTCGAAAGGGGGGTAGTGCCTCTGGTTGTTCTACCAAAAAATAGGTGTCTGGCTGCCAATATTGCTCTATTTGCCCTGGCTCAATCGCTACCACCCGCCGCTCACTGTAAAAGTCGAGGCTAGGGCGATTATAGGCAAAGGTCGTATAAACTTTAGCCCCTTCTGGCGTTTGCGATCGCACCATCGCCGCTACTGGTTTCACTGCATATGCCTCGTTTAGCTCCCACAGCCACAGGTCAGAACTAACAAAGAGCAGCAGGGTCAGATAAAACCCTGCGATCAGCGGGATTACAAACGCGCGATCGCACACAAAAACCCTCACCGCCGTCCAGCCCAGGGTAAGCGCAAGGGATATTGAAATCGCAATCAGCACTGGCTCCTGCTCAGCCCAACCAAAGTATCCCCCGCCGACCAGCAACACCCCCGCCAAACCAGCCAGCACCCACCCCAGCCATTGAGGAGCCCGATTTCGCTGCCAAAACGCTGCCAGCTGTGCCCCGATGGCGAGTGCCACAAACGGGTACAGCGGCATGATGTACCACGGCAGTTTGGTCCCCATGATGGAGATCGTCCCTAGATACACCAGGGTCCCCACCCAGATCAGCTGCCCCCACGCCTGTCGTCGATTCTGCCAGGCCAGCCAGAGCCCCCCCGGCCAGAGCAACAGCCAGGGCCAGCTATATTTCAATAGCTCTAGGGCGTAGTACCACGGCGGCCCCTGGTTGTTCTCAACCGTGCTCCAAACCCGGTCAAAGGATTGGGAGAGAAAGTGGGCTTGCCAAAATAGGCTGCCATAGTGTTGCAACTGTGCCCCATACCAGGCGATGGCGGGCAAACAACCTAACAACAGCCCTCCCCAGGCATAGCCACTGCCCAGCAGCGCCCACTGACGGTTGACCAGTAAAAAAATCCCGATAATGCCAGCCAACAGCAGCGCCAAAATCCCTTTGGTGAGGATCAGTCCCCCCAAGGCAGCCCCTGTCAGCAGTGCCCAACGCCGATCTCGACGGGCTTTAAGCACTGCCAGCAGCAAGACCAGAAACAACGTCACGGCGATGCCATCTCGCATCGCCAGGCGACCGTGTCGGGCCACGGGCAACAGGCTCAGATAGACCAGTGCACTCAAGATTGCTGTCTGACGGTTTTGAAAAAGTTCGCGACCGACCAAGTACAACAAGGGGATTGAGAGCGCACTGATCGCAGCTGGTAAAATTCTTGCTGTCCACTCACCAACCCCGCCCATGGCAAAGGTGGTCGCCATTAGCCACTCCACCAGGGGGGGCTTGTTCAAATAAGGCCCCCCATACAGCGTCGGATGCAGCCATTCCCCCGAGCGCAAAATCTCTCGGGCGACCATGGCAATGGTGCCTTCATCCCAGTCGCGCAGCGGCACCTGGCCCAGTCGCCACAGATAGAGGGTGAGGGATGCGATCGCAAGCAGCCCGGCATCCAGACGTTCATGGTTTAGAAACTTAGGCAGCACGGGGGTCGGTCGTCAAAAGCTCATCATACAACTCGCTGTAAAGCCTGTCCTGGGGGAAGCTATAGTGCTAAAGCAGCCAAAAGGCTAGAAGTCAGGAGTCAGAAGTCAGGAGTTAGGAGTTAAGTGACCTCAACGCAGATATTGCCCATAGCAATCTCTCGTCCCTTACGGTTCATCGGGAAGACGCCCTGGCTGTTGCTGATGGTCTGGTCATTGCCGCTGCTGCTAGCAGGATTTTTCAATTTAGAACATCAGAGCTTGATTGCCTATGACGAGGGGCTCTATGCGAGTCGGGCTCGGCTCATGTTAGACACAGGCGACTGGGTACACCCCTGGGTTACCTTGCACCACAAAACACCGGGACCTTACTGGCTATTGGCGATCTCAATGCAGATTTTGGGCCGACACGAAATAGCGGTGCGGTTGCCCAGTGTTTTGGCTAATCTAGGCTGCATTCTTTTAACCTATGAAATTGGTAAACGACTGGTGGGGGAGACGGCGGCGCTATGGGGGGGGCTGTCACTGAGCGCGACGTTTTTGTGGCTCCAGTACAGTCGGTTTGCCACCCCCGATATTGTTTTTACCTGCGGCCTATTGCTCAGCGTGTTTTGCCTGCTCAAGGCGGAAGACAATCGTTCTCAAAACCGCTCCCAAAACCACTCAGGCTGCCAATTTTTAGCTGGGTTTTGCCTGGGGCTCGGGTTCCTCGTGAGAAGCTTCCTTGCTGCCCTGCCCATGCTTTGTCTGGCCCCTTACTTGATTTTTGAGCAACGACGACATCGACACCTCAGCAGCCCCAGCCTATATGTCGGTTTTCTCACGGGGTTGCTGCCTACGCTGGTGTGGCTCTATCTCTGCTGGCAGCGATTTGGGGGTGAGCTTTGGCAAGAGCTGGTGGCTTTTCCGCGACGGTTGGGGGTAGAGCAGTCCCAGAGTGGCGATAACCCGCTGTTTTATCCGCTAAATCTATTGGTGAATGATTTTCCCTGGGTGTTTTTTGCGATCGCAGGTCTCTTGCTCATTTTCAGGCATCACCGCCTTAGATACAACCGACTTTGGCTGTTGGCCTATCCCGTCTTTTTCTTAGCGATTCTCAGCGCCGCCGCCACCCGCATGCCCCACTATGCTTTGTCGGCCTATCCCTTTTTGGCGCTCTTTGCAGGGGTCGCAATGGATGCCCTCGCCCAGACTCAGAAACCAAAGCATCGCCTACGGCTTGGGCTAAAGCTCATCAATGGCCTCTTATTAGGGCTGGGCAGTGGGCTGGTTGGGCTCAGTCTGCTCGTGTTGGTCACTGATGTACTGCCCATTGACCGCAGTGAGATCGCCCCTTATGCCCCCATTGCCTTTAGCTTAGGACTGGGCTGGGTCGTCACCAGCCAGGTTGCCCACACCCGAGCCCGTTGGTTAGCTGGGTTGCTACTGAGCAACTGGTTAGCCCTACTCGCCGCCGGGGCCACCTATCAGTTGGGAAACGCCAACGCCGACCTCAAAACTTTTCTCTCAGAGCCAGAAATCCAAATCGTTCTACAATCAGAGCCGATTAACTTTTCCCCCGACCTGGGCGTAAAAACAGGCACCCTGCTGCGGTTTTACACCCCTAAAAAAGGACAACGCCTGGACAACCTCACCCAGAGTGTTCCCCCTGGCTACCTTTGGCTATTGTCAGAAGACTTGCCCCAGCTAACCGTCAACCACCGACCTGTCGGCAATTTTAACAATCTCGAACTTGTGCAAATCCTAGGCATTCCCGATGATTGATCGCAATGGTGGCTTTAGCTCCCCCATCTCCCCCACTGGTGGACGATGCCCACCCTACCCATTTGCTCCCTTCCCGGTGATTAATCGCAATGGTGGGTTTGATGTGAACGGTATTCTCAAAAGGTTTAGGCAATCCGTAACCCACCTTACAGAACTTCGCCCTTCGCCCTTCGCCCTTACCCACTACCCACCACCCACTCACCCATTACCCACCACCCACTCACCCATTACCCTATAAAGATGACCCCGTCCATCCCTGGTCCTAAAACCCTACTCAAACCTCTCTACGTCTCTGCCTGGGGTATTCCCATCCTCTTTGCCTGTCTGGGACTGATCGGCGTCTTAAGGCAGTCCATGTGGCGGGATGAGATGAACGTGTGGCTGATTGCTCGAGACAGCCATTCGTGGGGAGAACTCCTTAGTAACCTGCACTATGACCGGGGCCATCCACCGCTGTGGCACTTGCTGGTGGCGGGTACCGAGCTATTTTTTGACAACCCTGTGGCAATGCAGGTTCTGCACTGGGTGATTGCCGTTGGAGCCGTTTGCGTCCTCTGGCAGTATGGACCTTTTCCACGCTGGGTCAAAACCCTATTTATCTTTAGCTATTTGCCGTTTTTCCAGTTTCTGTTATTAGCTCGCAACTATGGCATTGGCATGTTGTTGTTTTTTGCTGCCTGTGCTGTTTTCCCTGCCAGGGAGCGACGCTATTGGCCGATAGCTCTTTTTCTAGCATTGGCAGCCAATACTAACCTATATGCGATGATGGTCGCGATTGCGTTCTTTTTGACGCTGATATTTGAGCTCTTGATCGACCCAGAGCAACGCCAGACTTATTTTGCTCAAGCCAAAGTCTATGACGGGGTGTTGAGTTTGGTGATTGTGGTGGTCGGCTACTATATTGCCTATTCTTTTATCATGCCGCCAGATGACGCTGTGAATGCGACCGGCGACTGGTTCTTAGAGTTTGATTGGCGTCACCTAATGCGCAGCCTCGGACGATGGTTTGGCGGCTATTTTTTGATCATCCCCAACAGCCGTAAATGGCTTGACTTAATTGTTTGCGACAGCATTGTGCTGAGCGTGATTGGGTTGACATGGCTGAAGTTTTGGCGCAAGCCCGTGCCTTTATTTTTTTACACCCTTGCCAATGGCCTGCTGTTGTCTTTTACGTATTTCAAGTTTTTGGGGCGCGGTCTACGCCACTATGGTCACTTTTACTTAATTTGGATTTTGGCCCTGTGGTTGGCTAGCCATTATCGCTCAGCGGGCAATCCGTTGCCAGGCATCTGGAATAAGTTTGCCCAGCGGTGGTATAAACGCGCTTTTGTGTTGATTTTATGCATTCAGTTACTTGGCGGCATCGGGCGATATTCGGTGAGTTTGTTTCAGCCCTATTCGGCCAGCCGTGTCACTGCCCGATATATTCAGCAAGAAAATCTCCAGGATGAGTTTATGGTGGGGGATCGAGATGCCAACATGGCCCCCCTCAGCGGTTATCTCAGGCGTCAGATTTACTACCCACAGACCCGCTCGCTGGGGAGCTATACCTTATTTTTTAAGGGCGATCGCACCGAGGTCGAAAAAGCAGAAGTCCTCCGACAAACCCAGCAGTTGTTAGCCAACGACCCGCAGCTCGACAGAATTTTATTAATTATGCATAGAAAACTGGGCGAAACTCCCACACCGGGTTTGAAAATCACCCCGATTGCCCAGTTTAAGAGCGCCCAAGAAGTTTCAGAACGCTACTATCTTTACTGGGCTGAGCCAGGCTAAATCGGAATTCTGATGGGACTGGCTATCGTCCTTCCTAACCCCTGGCAAGTCTTGGATGCTGCATATTTCTGACTGGGCTGGGTCAGCTTCAGGGTGAGCCCTTGCGCGCTTTCCAGGTGCCCCCATAAACATAGTGTGGGTTATCTTGGTTGATGCTGGGCCAGCAGACATGGCATACAAAACACCATTGCCCAGACTCATCTACCCGGACTCGATACATCACCGGGGCAGAGGTCTGACAGCAGTGGCATGGCTTTTGTCGTGTACGGCGCTTGCCCATCATGATGGCGGGGGATGGCCGAACTTAACCAGTGGCCTCACTCTCAGACGTTTCAGAGGGCGACGTTTCAGAGGGCGTAGACGGCTCTTCGTCAGGGGTCTCCGCCGCTTTTTGGGCCTGGGCACGCTGCTCTCTCTTTTTGCGCCCGGCTTCGATGATGTCTTTCATCACCTCTTGGGCCTGGGCCATCTTATCGAGGTTGCCGCGATAGAGTTCTAGGTCTTTGGGGAGTTTATCGTTAGATAACCCCAACCCCTCAGCCATTTCGGTAAGTAGGGCATCGCGGGTTTCTTTAGCGTCGAGCACCGAGGCGTCGATGGTTTCGACCAGGGTGTAAAGGCCGATGGCTAACAGGCGACTATATTTGAATTTTTCGTTGGTTGCGATCGCACGCAGTGCATCTTGCAGCATCGCGCCGCCCCCGGTTTTAGCCTCGGCGACCTGGCGCTTGAGCTCATCAAGGGACAGGCCATTAATGGCGGATTTAATCGCCTCAGCGCTGCTCCGATATTGGTCAGCACTGCTCTCGACCGCATTGCAAATCGCCGCAAAAATCGAGTCCTTATCGGTTTCAGGCTGGTAGCCTGCCATAAACCGATCAAAGCTGGTGACCACCCCCAGCGCATAGAGCGGATCGTAAGCAAAATCAAGATTAACGGATAGCAGGTGCATCTCTACCATCAGCTCCTCAACGACTCGACGATAGATCGCATTGATTGGGCGAGTGTGATGGGCGTAGAAACTGCGCTTTGTGTCGGATACCGTACGAACGTTATTCACTGGCGGTGCTGATAGGAGGTCTAAATTCATTTTCTAACCGTTGGGGTGCTTTGCCAAGAACTGGCAACCAGGGCGGGGGGCCCAATTAGTCGGGGGAAGACGCTAAATCAGTTTAGATCTGAACCTTCCCCAAACAGGGCAAGCCCTTGGGGTGAATGGGGTCAGGGTTTATGATGGCTGCGTGAAAGTTACCCAGCGCATATGCCCAACCTTTTAAGCTTAACGACTTTAGGCAACTATCTGGCAGGAGAATTTGAAAATCAGGCCCAAGCAGCCGCAGAGCCCACCTGGTATGTTCGCCTGCGCGTTTGGCAGCGACCCACCCGGCTGTTTGCAAGCGATAGTTTAACGCTTTTCTTAGAACAAGCAAACGTTATTGCCCAACAGGCCCCCTATCGTCAGCGGATTTTACGGCTTCAGCAGACGGCGGATGGACTGTGTGGGCAATACTATGCCCTCAAGCAGCCCCTCGCGTTTCAAGGGGGCGGTCAAACCCCGGCTCGGCTGCAAACCCTAGCCCCAGACGATTTGGTCTATCTGCCCGACTGCTGGGTCAAGATTCAAACCCAACCCATGACCGCTGGGCAGTATCGGTTTAAAGCAATGCCTCCCGCTGATACTCTTTGCAGCTTTGAATATCAGGGGCAAAAAAAATACGTGCAGCTGGGTTTTGACATTGGGCCGACTGACACAGGGGCCCAAATCGAGCTGCTGGCCTATGACAAAGGCCTTGACCCAGCCACCAAACGAGGTATCTGGGGAGCCCTGATGGGGCCTTTTCGGTTAATCAAACAGGCAGACTATCAGCAAGATTGGCAGTAGACGGGTGCCGGATACTGCGTCAAGATTAAAATTTGGGTTGAGACCGGTAGCCTGGGATGTAATAGCCTATCGTTGCCCGCTGCGCTCAACCGGGAAACCCACCGCCCGCCATGCCGCAACCCCGCCGCGCAACTGAGCCACATTTCGATATCCGGCCTGTTTTAGTAGGGTAACGGCATCTGCGGCTTCGGTATCGGTCGTACCATATACATCGATATC
>JBCBQD010000113.1:0-17399 GCA_039820425.1 Cyanobacteria bacterium J06635_1 | reverse complement strand
CCCCCATCCTCGACCCCGCCACCCAACTCCCCGCCAGCGTTGCCTTTGCCTTGATGATCGACACCACCGAGGCAACCTGGGCCACCCTCAGCCAGTTTGAGCTATTTGCCAAAATCTCTGACTTCACGGGGGCTCCCCCCAACCCCAACACACTGCCCCTTTTACCCACTGGGCTCAACTATCGCGAAACGGTACAACCCTGGATTGGAGAGGCCGCCATCTTTGCTCTGCTAAGAGCCCCTAGCCCCGGCAGTGTTACCTTCTCTGAACGGGCGATCTTAATTGCGCCGGTTGCCAACCCTGAACCCGCGACGGGGTTCATCGACGAGG
This sequence comes from Cyanobacteria bacterium J06635_1, assembly GCA_039820425.1. Taxonomy (GTDB): domain Bacteria; phylum Cyanobacteriota; class Cyanobacteriia; order Phormidesmidales; family Phormidesmidaceae; genus SIO4C1. Next base: position 17,069 of record JBCBQD010000113.1, on the reverse strand, counting down.
TCGCCCTCTATCGCGGCGAAGACCCGGAACAGACCACCTATAAAGGCACCGACCTCTGGCTCTGGCCCGAATCCGAAGTGTCCTTTGGCTGGCCCGAAGACAACTGGCCCGAAGACAACTGGCCCGAAGCCTCCCCCTTTCCCCCTTCTCCCCGTCCCCCCTTCTCCCCGTCTCCCCTCCTCCCCGAGCCCGAGATTTTTCAAACCCGCCCCAATCCGTCAGACGACTTTGCCTACACCATTCCAGGACTTGCCATTGCCCGCGTTGATAACTATCTGATCTTTGCCAACGATATCGAAACCCTCAAACTCTGGATTGAATATCAATATCCGGGGGGGCCAACCCTGGCAGAGCATGAGGCGTTTATTAATTTGAGGGCCCACCCTGAGGCGGTGGGGGCCATAGCAACCCTTTATGGCGACATTGGCGAACTCAGCAAATTTGAACTGGGCGATACTCTGACTAACGTCCCCTCCCCCCTGCCCCTGCCCCAACCCAACCTCAGGGACCAGGCCACCGCTGCCCGATTTCTCAAGGGTGTCACCGTTGAAACCCTGATTTATCCCCAGACAAAGGGCCTGCGCCTGCAAGCCCGTCTGAACCGCAATGATTTTTTACCAGGCTTTCCGGCTACCCCTGCCGATGACGATGACGATACCATTTTGTCCCTAGTGCCCGCCCCCACTTACTTTTTGGGCAGCGGTCAAGACATTGCCAGCCTGTGGCGCGATGCCGCCACCGCCCTCTCGCTCAACGAGTTTACTTACAACATCATTGAGAGCGCCCGCAGCCTGGTGTCCTTTACCCTGGGCCTCGACCTCGATACCGAAATTTTGGGATGGATGGATGGTGAATACACACTGTTTTTCTTCCCCAGCCGCAGTGGGCTTTTTAATAGTTTTTTTCCTGGCTTGAATATTGAACCGGCGCTGATGTTGGAGACTAGCGATCGCACCACCGCCGAAAAAGCCCTCACCGCCTTTGACGACTTCGTCGGGCCAACCGTCGCCACCCCGATCAAGATCAACCAGCAACCCGCCATCAGCTGGAATGTTGATAATGGTAGCGGTGCCGCCAGCGTCTTCAGCCACAGCTGGGTCGCCGATGACACCCTGGTGCTGACCACCGGCAGTGGTGCCATGGGCAATCTGCTCGACCCCAACACCTTTGAGCCCCTCACCGAGCACAGCACCTTTATCAACGCCACCGAGTCCTTACCCCAGCCCAACAACGGCTACTTTTATGCCAATGCAGGCTCAACCCTCTCCTTGATTTACGGCCTGCTGCCCTTCGAGCCCAGCGATCCCTTTGCCCAAACCATCACCAGCTTCCTCGGCAGCTTTCATAGCCTCAGCATGACTTCATCGAGTACGTCGGAGTATGTGCAGTTTGATGTGCTCTTAGGATTGGCCGAAGCTGAGGCACGAGAGGACACCCCGAAATAGGGTGAGTGGGTGAGTGGGTGCAAGAATTTCCCCTTCGCCTTTTTCCTTTCGCCTTTCGCCTTTTCCTCATTTCCCATAAAAAAAAAGCCCGACCAAAACGGCAGGCTTGAGGGTTCCATATGTCATTTATATTTTTGATTTAAGGCAGAGTTTATAAAGAGATTGAACTTTGGGAGTGGATGTTACTGAGTACCCTAAACAGCCAGTCATAAATACTGGCCTTGGAGACACGGCGTTAGAGATACGCCATCGACAGAGCTCTCATAACTTTGAGCATAGGCGTCTGATGGGTCACTAGCTGTTGCTTAAAGCACATTTTTAAGGATTTATTTTACGTTTTCTAGAGTTTTATCCCCTTTCCCGAGACCTTCCCGCGGTGCAACCATGCCGCTTCCGATCAGTAAAGTATCTTGTGGGGTACTTTCAAACGACTTCTCAGACGACTAGAATCTTAATCTAAAAGACTTGATCAAAAATATTGGGGTGCCCATCTACCGTGCCTATGCGATTAGACATCAGACGCCTTGATCTAGGCTCAGATTCAGCGGAACGCGATATCGACATCGGCTTAGCAGATTACTTTTATCAAAACTCCACCTATCATAAATTTCTAAATGGCCGAAAAACGATCCTGGTGGGCAACCGGGGGGCGGGCAAAAGTGCCATTTTCAAATACATTGCCATCACGGAATCCAAAAAAGGCAATTTAGTCTTAGAACTCTCCCCCGAAGAATACTCCTATGAGCTGCTATCGGAATACCTGCGCAGTGAGCAGGAAGGAGCCTGGGGCAAACAAAGCGCCTACTCTGTGGCCTGGCAATACCTCTTATACAACCTGATCTTTAAAAAAATCGCCGCCAATAAGCGTGGACTGCTCTTAGGCGCACAAAAGAATATTTACAACTATGTCCACGGTAACGGCATTGCCCATGAGACCAGCTCCATCGGCATTTTAGTCAACTACCTCAAGCGGATTGAGCGCGTCAAAGTCGAATCCCACGAAGGCATTATCCGATCTAGAGATTTACAATCTCTCTACGATTTAGAAGACATTAACTCCCTGCTACCCAGCCTCAAAAACGTTTTACAAAACACTAAAATCAAAGTCCTGATCGATGAACTGGACAAAGGCTGGGACAATTCAGAAGACGCCAAATACTTTATTGCCGGGCTATTTCAAGCGACTCAAAAGCTCAACCGCATCGCCCCCAATCTAAAAATTTACACCTCTATCCGACAAGAGCTTTTTGACAACATTCCCCAGATTTACGAAGACGCCCAAAAGATCAGAGAAGATGTCGAAGTCATCCGCTGGGGCAGGAATGAGCTGCTGGAGCTGATCGCCAGACGCATTGCCCATTCTTTCCCAGAGGCCGAAAAATTAGACGCCCACAAACGTTGGACCTCTGTATTTGTCTCTAAGTTCGCGCCTTCGTCAATTGAATCTTTGGACTACATCATCGATAGAACCCAGCTGCGCCCCCGCGAGCTGCTGCAATTTTGCAAACTGTGCGTCGAATGCATTGACTACTCCGCCGCCGGCAAGCGCATCGACGCCTGCGCCATCACCGCCGCCGAAGAATCTTATTCAGAACAAAAGACCCGCGATTTAGCCTCTGAATATCGCTTTCAGTATCCCTATCTGCTCGATGTCTTTGAAGTGTTTCGCGGTAAAAAGACCTACTACAGCAAAGAAGAGCTGGACTATCTTTTGCTGGCGATGGTTTGCGGTGAGATCGATGTCGAAAACGCCGCCGATTGGGTCCTCGATATGGACTACCTGGAGCTCAAGCGCATCCTCTGGAAAATTGGCTTTCTCAAGGTACTCACCCCGAGAGATAGCCACACTACCCTCAAAGTCAAAGGCACTTACCTGGGCCATTACGAGCTACCCACCATCAACCTTGAAAACATTCAACAGTTCAGGATTCATCCCGCTTGCACCAAGTTTTTGCACCTCAAGGACTGATTTATGTAATGGCCCAACTACCCGTTTATCCACACCTGTCTATCCACCGCCTCGAAAAACGCCTTCAAACAATTCCCACCTGGCTGGTGGCGCTGGTGGCTTTTTTGCTGCTGTCTGTTTTGATCGTGTTTATTCGCGCCGAGGAGGCCAACCTGCTCTCCTGGGAAGCCACCCTGATGGCCCCCAAACAAGTCATCAAACTGTTAATCGAAGACGCCGAAGCCATTGCCCTGGTGGTGGCGGTGATTTTGTATGTCAAGGGCGCACCCGATCGCAAAGCCCAAAAACACTACGAAGCCTGGCGCGTGGTGGACACCGCCGCCGCTGCCAACGTCACCACCAGCTATGCCCGCTATCAGGCGCTGCTTGATCTCCACCAGGATGGCGTATCGCTGCAATGGCTAGAGGCCCCCAATGCTAACCTGTCTAACATTGTCTTACCCAAGGCAGATCTGCGCGAGTGCCACTTGCAAGGGGCCAACCTACAAAACGCCAATCTGCGCGGGGCAAACTTGCAAGGTGCAGACCTGACCGGCGCAAATTTGAGCCATGCCAACCTGGTGGGCAGCAACTTAACCGCCGCCGATCTGCGCGAGGCCAACCTGCGCGGAGCCGTCCTATGGAAAGCGCAGCTGTGGGATGCAGACCTGGCCTATGCCGAGCTGCGCTGGGCTGAGCTGCACCGAGAACAGTTAGCAGGCGCAAACCTTGACGCTACGATCTTGCCAGACGGCAGCGTTTGCAGCGCTGAGGCCCCTGCGTTTGTTGACGCATCGGAGCCTCGCTTACTTGAGTGAAGTTGTCGCCTCAGAAACCCGGTTTCTCGCCTCAAACCAGGAGGTATCGGTCTACCCAGACCCAGAAACCGGGTTTCTGCACCCAGCCAGAACATATCGTCTTTTCATCTCCTCAGAGCTTGCGGCTAACCAGAACCCCGCTACACTCCACCCTGCACTGAAAGTGACAGGGCTCACTGAGTCAAACCCACTAAAGGGGTTGAAGTCATTGAAAAGCTTATTTAACGATAGTTTCATCCCGCTTCATACAAAATCCTGGTTAGCTGCCCCCGATACCGAAGGGCGGTAAGCGAAGCCATGCCTGAAAGGCTTTGCAGCCGCATCGCCCTTACCAGGATATCCATTTTGAATCGGGGTTACTGAATTCGGATTCGGCATCAGTTCCTTTAGTAAACTTCGTTCAGTGAGCAAAGCCAAGCAACAGGCTAACTTAACAAGGCTAGGGCGCTAAAAGCAGGTTTTGAAAAGTTTGGGTGTCTTTCCAGCGATAAACACTGAAATCTTTGCGATCTACAGTCAGAATACGACCCTGACCAAGCTGTTCTGCTAGAACCACGAGGGAGGTATCAGCAAGATCCATGGGCAAGTCTTCGTATTTTTGCATGAGGATGATCATGCGTTTTAGATGGATTGGCTGTAGGTGGAAGACTTCAGCAGCGCTTCTGGTGATAGCTGTTAAAAAGTTACGCTCAGCAGTTTGGTTGGCCAGTTGGGCAAGCAGATAGCAGGTTTCTGTGATCACTGGATAGGTGGTAATCAGGGGCTCTGAAACATTGCTGAGGGCTTGTCTGGCAAGGGCGTGATATTTATCGCGTTTGTTGAAAAGGGCTACAAACACACCTGTATCGGCAATAATCATTGTTGTTGTTGCTGTTCTTGTTCATGTTTTTCTTTCATCTGGTCACGTAAGATGGTTTTGTAGTTGCTTGAAAGATCCGGGTCAGCATCGATGCAGCCGACTAGCCCTGCCTCTTGAAAGATTTCTAAGGGCGACTGCTCAGGGGGTTGAAATTGCTGGTAGTAAAGGTCAATCGCCTGATTAAGAATGTCAGTGATGTCTTGATTAGTTTGTTGTTGAATATAGGTGAGTTTGCCTGCGTGGTCTTCGTCAAACTCGGTAGCAATATGCATGGTGATGATGTCCTCCTAAATGTGAGCTTCTTGTAATATTTTATACGCTATCCCGAACCCTTCTTTTCCCCGCGTCCCCGCGTCCCCCTATCCCCGCGTCTTCTTCCTTCCTCATCTCCCCCACCCTCCCCATCTTTCTCCATTCCCTTCGCCTTTCCCCTTTCCCCCTTCGCCATTTCCCCTACGGCCACTGCCCACACACATCCCGCATCGCCTGCAACGTATCCAAGAAGGCTTGCTCGTCACCAAGGGTAATGATGATGGGTCTAATGTCTGGAAGGGCTTTAAGCAAATGGCTACGATTTTGGTAAGCCAGAACATCTAATATCTTGGACCAGTCAGCAAAAGGAATGGAAAGCTCTTTTAGGCGGGGTAGCAATCCTTGTAAAGCGTTGGCACAATAATACTTATCCTGAATAAACCACATTATTTTCAGGGCTTTGGGTAGCGAGTCACAAGATAAATACTTAACTAATGCACGAAGGGCAATTGCTCGAGCAGAGCCATCTTTGATTTGGCATGTGGCTTCCATTGCTTCAGCGAGTAATTGTAGCGGCAGGTGCTTAGCCAGCCCACTTATGATGAGTGCTCGAAAAAATTCATCTTTGACTTGTCGCGTTAATTCTAATGCTTCAGGCAGTAGCTTGGGTACGTGCTCAGCTAGCCTACTCAGTGCAATTGCCTTATCAGATTCATCTTCGATTTTTTGAGTAGCTTCTAGTGCTTCGGGTAGTAGCTTAGGTGTATGCTCAGTAAGTGTAATCAGACTATGTGCCTTATCAGATTCATCTTTTACCCGTCGTGTAGCTTCTAGTGCTTCGGGCATCAGCTCAGGTAGATATTTGGCTATCGTACTCAGGGTCTTTGCCCGAGAAGATTCATGCTTGATTTTACGAGTAATTTTCAGTGCTTCAGTCAGTAACTTGGGCGGTAGGTGCTCAGCCAGGGCGCATAGGGCAGTTGCCCTATCAGATTCATCCTTAATTTGGCGTGTGATTTCCAACGCTTTCGGTAGTAGCCTAGGTGAGAGGAATTTAGCCAGCACATTCAGTGCATTTGCTCGGTAGTAGTTATCTCCAATTTGACGAGTAATTTCCAGGGCTTCGGGTAGTAGTTTCGGAGAAAGATGTTTAGACAGCACACGTAGGACACTTATCTTTTGATATTCATGTTTGATTTGACGCGTGATTTCTAGGGTTTCGGTCAGTAGCTCCGGCAGGTGCTCGGTCAGCACACTCAGGGCATATGCTAGGTCAGATTCATGTTTGATTTGACGCGTGATTTCTAGGGCTTCGGACAATAGCTCTGGCAGATGTTCAGTAAGGGCACTCAGGGCAAGTATTCGGCCGGATTCATCTTCAATTTGACGTGTAATTTCCAGTGCTTCAGTTAGGAGTTCTGGCGGCAGATACTTAGCAAACTTACTCAGAACTCTTATTCTCTCAGATGCATCTTTAATTTGGCGTATGATTTCTAGGGCTTCGGGCACTAGCTCTGGCAGGTACTCAGTCAGCACACTCAGGACGCTTGCTCGGTGGTAATTATCTTCAATTTGACGAGCGATTTCCAGCGCTTCAGTTAGGAGTTCTGGGGGTAGATACTTAGCCAGCTTACTCAGGATACGGGCTCGGTCAGATTCATCTTCAATTTGATGAGTGATTTCCAGAGCTTCGGGCAATAGCGCTGGCAGATGCTCAGCCAGCGCACTCAGGACGCGTGCTCGGTCGTAGTTATCTTCAATTTGATGAGTGATTTCCAGAGCTTCGGTTAGGAGCTCTCGGGGAAGATGCTTGGCCAGTGAACTCAGCACAGTTGCCCGATGATATTCATGTTTGATTTGGCGCGTGATTTCCAGGGCTTCCGACAGTAACTTTGGAGATAGGTGTTCAGCCAGTTTACTCAGGGCATGTGTTCGGTCAGATTCATCTTTGATTGAACTAATGATTTCCAGGGGTTCGGTCAAGAGTTTTGGGGGAAGATGCTTAGCCAGTGAACTCAGCGCAGTTGCCCGATGATATTCATGTTTGATTTGACGAGTAATTTCTAGGACTTCGAACATTAGTTCTGGCAAGTACTCGGTCAGTTGACACAGGGCATGTGCTCGGTCAGATTCATCTTCGATGTGACGATTTACTTCTAGAGCTTCCAATAGTAATTGGGGCTGTCTTTTGACGAGTGCATTTAGTGCAATTGCTAGGTCGGATTTATCTTTAATTTGATAGGCAATTTCAATTGCTTCTGAAAGATGCTTTTGTGGCAACTGCTTGATCAACTTACTTAGTGCTAGGGCTCGATAAGAAAAGCCTTTGGTTTGGGTTCGATGATGTCCATATCGGTCTTGAATCTGGCTAATAGTTTTCAAGACATCCGGCCAAAGTTCTAGAAATCGCTCGGCTAGTTTGCTAAGCACGTAGGCCCGATAAGGTTCGTCTCTGATTTGTGCAACAGTTTTTAATGTCTCCGGTAACAGAGCTTTGGGCAGATAAGATACTAACGATGTAATGCACTCTGCTCTATGCCAGGGATTTTGTGTCTGCTGTGCGTAAGCCAGTCCCTGAGCAGGTTGCCAAACCCCCTTCTCAACCAGTGCCCCCACCAGCTCAGCAGGCACATTACTTGCCAAGCTATTAATCGAAGTCCGTATCAACGCATAGCGAAACAACAGCGCCATCGCCTCACCCGGAGCCTGCTCATAATTCTCCACCGCTAACTGCCACGCCCGCCCCACATCATTCACAAACCCCGCTGGCTTCCCAATCGCATCGCATGCCTCATACCACCCATTCCGCCCCTGCTCATTACTCACCTGCAACAGTTTATGGATCTCCTGCGGCTGCCTGGCCTGCTCCATGTGCCAGGTCAGATGGGCATAGATATAGCCATCATCTTTGAGCGTATACCACTGCCCATTCTGCGTTTTCGCCCGATAGCGATTCAGAAATTCACTATGGGCCTCTGCCCTCGTCATTCCCAGTCCTGGCAAATCACCTTCCTCGACAGGCTGCGGTGGGCTGATCAACAATCGTCGAGCCAGATCGTGCATCAGGTCATGCATGCGATAAGTAAATCGCTCCCCTGGTTGCTTGGCCCCTTGCAAAAGCAGCGCCTTAGATCGAAACGTGCGCAAAATCGACCCGGCCACCCGGCGGGGCACCTGCCACAGGGTCACGGCCATCTCCTGAGTCAGGCTCACATCCTCTGGCACGATGCCCAACCAGGCAAACTGGCGAAGCTGCTCCACCGAGAGCTGTTTCAGGCTCAGGTTAAAGCAGGCCATCAGGCTATACTTGCGCCGCTTGGCATCGTCGGGGATATCCTCCCGACCATAGAGGTCCAACGACTCTAGCCGTACCACCTCATCCTGAAAGTCTTCAAATAGCTCCGTCCAGGTGACGCCTTCCTCAATTTGGGAGGCAGCTAGCTCCAGGGCCAGGGGCAGATAGCCCACCCGGTCGGCAAAGGCCAGAGCCTGCTGTCGGTCGGCGTCACTCAGAGGTTCTGAGAGCTTTTGGGTCATCAGCTCCAGGGACTGATCCGGGCTCATCACATCCAGGTTGTACTTATGCGCCTCCGGGATTCTGGCTTCGCGGGTGGTGACCAGCACACAACAGCCATCTCCCCCCACCCGAAAGGGTTCTAGATGCTCGGGGTTCCATACGTCATCCACCACCAGCAGGGCGTGCTTGTCGTACAGTAGCGTTCGCAAATGGTTTGAGGCGGACTCAATCGCGGTGGGTTTATAGTCGTTATCGCCCAGGGCCTGTATCCAGCCGCTCAACAGCGGCAGCACGTCCGGGTTTTGGCCCAGGGTGGCCCACAAAATGCCATCGGCAAAGCGGGCTTGCACGTCGTCCTCATGGGCGAGCTTGGAGGCCAGCACTGACTTGCCGATGCCGCCCAGGCCATAGATGGCACTGACGACGAGGGTGCCAAATACCTTGGGGTCGTCAGATAAGAGCTGATCTTTGACCTGTTGCTGATACTCGGGCCGCTCGACAAAGTGATCCGGCAGCGGCGGCATTTGCAGCGGGATGGCGTGGTTTCTGAAATCTAGCTTAGGGCGAGCTACGGGGCGTTCAGTGTAGGTCAACAAAATTGGCTGACCTGAATTTCGACAGATCGGCACCTGATTAGTGCCTTTCATAGCCTGGGTGACGTGTTCAGTGAGCAGATTGTTGTAGATCTGACTGCTGCCCGGTCCACTGCAATCGAGCCCTTCTAACAGGGCTTTGGTCATGACGCTCCGCTGAGGATTCTCCAGATCCTCAAAGGCAGGTTCAAACTCCCTGGCGGCGGCAATAAAGCACCGACTTTTACCGTCGCTGTCACCGGGGTCTGCGTCGTGACAGTTAAACAGCTCACTGCCATAGCAACAGTCAATCCAGAGAATCTGATGACGTACCGGGCTTTCTTGCAGTAGCTCCCGTAGCCATTTCAGGCTGATGCCCTGGTTTCGGGTCGTTGGGTTAACGTCGCTGGTCGCCAAAAACCCTTCGGGCACACCTTTGGTTCTACGCAGGCCATGACCTGAAAAATAAAATAAGGCCGTTTCAGGGTAGTTTTTACCCTCGGGCTTAAAGAGTCGAATCAGGGCATCTTCCAGCTCTTCTACAGCGACGTGCTGGGTGGTACTCATCGCCAGCTGATTTCCATCGGTTACCTTTTCAGGCAGACGCCAGATTCGGAAATTTTCGCCCTGGCTGAGTCGCTGGGCCACGGCTTCGGCATCGTGGGCAGGGGCTGTGAGTGAGTTTAGATGCTGGTAATTATTAATCCCGACAATCAGGGCGTCTCGACTCATAGGGGTGGCTGATGCTTAAGTTATTGTCAGCATAGTCTCAGTTTCTGGGCTGTGTCAGGTACCCTGACAAAAAATCATCAATTTTTTCGGATTCCTATGTCTCAACCTGTTCCGATTACCCTCGACGACGGCACCGTTATCTACATCGAAGCCGCCGACAATGCCCCACTAGAGGCTATCTCAGACGAGGAGGTGACTCGCGGCGGTGAGCGTACCCGCACCCCCAAAGGCCCAGTCGAACAAATTCAACACCACGCGACGTCGATCAAAGGCACCATCACCGGCTACACGCGCTACACGCTAGATGCATTTAGGGCGATGGGTAGCGGCAATGTGGATAAAGTCACGCTGGAGTTTGGCGTCAAGGTGGGTGGGACAGCAGGTATTCCCTACATTACTGAGGGCACCGCTGAGGCGAATTTGAAGATCACGGTGGAGTGCTCGTTTAAGGAATAACGGCCTGACCAACCGCCCCCTTGCGCCTCACGCCACGTCAGGGTCTAGGATCAACCCATCAGCCACAAGCGCTCTGCGCAGGTGTGGGTCAACGCTATGGATAGCGCCGGGGGAACGGATTTATGAAAATTGGTGAACTGGCAAAACAAACCGGGCTTTCCGTTCGGACGTTGCACTATTACGACGAGATTGGGTTGCTCTCGCCCTCTCACCGAACTGAGATTGGCCACCGGCTCTATGACGCTCAAGACATTACTCGACTACAGCAAATTGTCTCGCTGCGGCAGCTGGGGTTTTCTCTCAAGGAGATCCGTGAGTGTTTAGAAAACCCTGAATTCTCTCTACCTCAGGTAATCGATTTGCATCGAGCCCGATTGCGAGAGCAGATGGCGCTGTCGCATACGTTGATTGATCGACTGGATGCGATCGCAGCCGACCTACAAACCACCCAATCCGTCGCGGTTGAAAACCTGATTCAAGCCATGGAGGTAATTACAATGACCACTCAATATTTCACTCCCGAACAACAAGCCGTTCTCGACGCCCGATTTCAAGCAGGGGAAACAGAATGGCAAGCCCTGCTGAGCGAAGTGCGGGCGGAGATGGATAAAGGCACCGATCTCAATAACCCTGTGGTGCGTAAACTCGCTAGACGCTGGCTGTGGAGCATGAAATCGTTTGTGCAGGGCGATGAAGAAATTTACGAGTCGCTCACCCGAATGTACCAGCAAGCAGGACCGGCAGCAGCCAGCTGGGGCACTCTGGATACCGCCACCTTTGAATATATTTTGAAGGCGGTTTCATTTCTGACCCTGGCTGATTTTACAGATTTGCTCATTCCAACGGCCAAGATTTTCACGCCAGATACGCAGCAGGTGTTTCGTCTAGGCGAAGCAGCCATTCGACAGCTCAACCTTGAGGCGTTGGGGACAGAAGGCTTACTGCTCGGATTTTTAGCAGAGGGCACAAGCATTGCCGCACAAGTCTTGATGGCAGCGGGGGTTACTTTCGACACAGCCCAGGAGCAGATTGTGACTCTGTTGGGGGCTCAGCCTGCCTCGCCTGCGGATGCGGATAGCCCAATACGACTGCCTGTGGCCCCGAGGGTCAAACTTGTGATTGAGATAGCGCTTGGGCTGGCGGAGCAATCCGGCCAATCTCTCATCACCCCAGAACATTTACTCCTTGGCATTCTTAAAGAAGCTGAGCAAGGGGGTGGTGTGGCGACCTATGCTCTCAAGGAAGGGTTTGGCATAGATCTGGCTTACCTTGAGCAACAACTCCGGTCGGCCATGTCACAATCCTGACCATATTCATGTAAAGCGCAGGCCAGGCGCTTAATATCCTTCGATGACATTCCAGGATAAAGCGGGAGGTAAAGCAGTTGAGAAAAAGCTTGTTTGGCCTCTATCGGGTCCAACTCGAGGCGATTAGCAGGGGGCTCAACCACGTATAGACTTGAGCCCCCTTGGGTGGCGTCAAAGCCTTTATGCCACAGATAATGCATCAACCCTTCCGGACAATCGCACAAAATCGGAAAAACCCAGTGAGTATGCTCGGAGGCTTTGCTGCCCGGTCGTTTTAGGTCAGGGGTCAGCTGGATCAGCTGCTCTGCGAGTCTCACCCGCTCCGCAATGCGGTCAGGTTCAAACCTTTTAAGCCGACGTTCTAACAGGGCTAACAGCACAGCAGAAGGCCTTTGCCGAATTCGTACAAAGAAGTCTTTGCCCGCAAATCCTCGGACGCTCTTGCTAATGATGTGATCATGATTGAGCTTAAAGACAGAACATAGGCCGATGAAGAAACTGTAGGTCGCCCGGTAAGAAAGCACCATTAGCAGAGAATATTTCAAGATGCGACTGAGAAAACGTAGCCGACTCTGTATCGGCCATCGAGCTTGGCATTCACGCACTGCATCACAGAGCGAAGTTTCTCGAAATTGTAGAATCCCGCCTGCAAGGGCTGTGGCAGTTTTGATTGGCCCAAAGCTAAACAAGCTCACATCACTCTCAGGATGCCCCCGATATGGTTCACCCACGTACGCCTGGGCACAATCTTCGATGACCAGAAGGTTGTGCGATTGGGCAAAACTCACAATGGGGTCCATGGGCATACGGCTGCCAAACAAGTGCGCCACGAGAATCGCCCTGGTTCGCATAGTCACGGCTTGAGCCATCGACTCAGGCTGTACTGCCAGCTGCGTGAAATCTAAATCAATCGGGACAGGGACCAATCCGTGCGCCTCGATAATGTGCGTCATGCCCCGAATCGTCACAGCCGAGACCAAAATCTCATCACCAGGCTCAAAGTCAAGAGCTTTCAAAAGGGCATCAAAGCCGCTCCGCACCGACAGACAGATGAGACTGTCTTTGCCACTCGCCCATGCCTGTTCCAGCCTCAGCTCAATTGTCCGGCAGTTGGAGAGCTGTAGACAATAACCCAGGCCAGCGAGCAAATCTGACCAACCCAGGTCGAGACGTTTGCGAGGAATCATAGGTTTGCTGCCTATGTTTGCGTTTCCTGGGTTTGCTCTCTAATCACCGCACTCCAGTTATCATCATTCATCGCCGCTGATAGATCAGCACTTTGGGCTGCGGCGCTCTTTGTCTTGGCCTCGTCTTGCTGTAGCGTATTGTCTGCCATAGCCCGACGAAGTTTTAGTTTTTTCTCTTCATAGGCTGCCCGCTCCGCTGCAGACATGGCCTGGGTCGCTGCTTCTCTAATCGTGCCAGCCCAAGTTCCATCCAAATTGCCAGGCGGCGGGCCAGGCAGGGCCTCAATCCATTCGTCTCGAAGCTGTTCCATGACATCCCGTTTCGGAAAATTGAACGGGTGCACCCTTACCAGGGCGCACATATCAGCCCCTTTCTGAGTTAGGTGACTGCGCAATGAGAGCGCTACGTTTCGTGAGTAGCCAATAAACTGAGTCTCGCGATCGCCGTTGAGCACCGCATAAACGCCCGCCACCTTTTTATTCTGAGCTTGATTGCACCAGGCTTCAACGGCCAAAGGGGTATCAACACTGGGCTCTGTTGATACAGAGGCCGTGGTCACCTCGGCTGAATGTTCATCATCAGAGCTATACAAAAAGTCGTGGAGCCCTCGATGCGCTTGAGGTACATTCTGATGCTCTATAGATCCTGCATTTGCAGAGTCTGGATTTTCGGGGTTCACTGGCTTGGCTCCCTCTACGGTTTAGTTTTGATGATGGAGTATTGGCGATGCGGTTTCATTATCGTCTGAAGTTGTCTAATCGCAAAATCTACCGTTAAGAGACTTAAAACGATTGGCGGGTCAACCACATCTCCATAAATGGTCTGGGAGACTTCAATCGCTTCCACAAAAACGCTGCATAGGCCTGTCGTCTCTGTTATTTCAATCACGACTGGACGTGAACTTCCACGCTTCTTCGCTGAGATCACACGCAGGGCTGAATAGGTTGGGATGTTTTTATCTATTTCTGGAAGCATAAATTGCCTAGCTGGGCGGTTTCCAACCGCTAGCCGAAACACCCTAAATCGTAGATTTCAGAACTTTTGTCAGTCAATCAGGGTCCCGGCGACATAAATATCGCGTTAGCCTGAGTTGTTGAGACCTAGTCAGGGTTCCATCTTACTGTGAGCATGGGGGATGGTTTCAAGGGTCGCCAGGCATGTTCAAGGTCAGGTCCCCAAATGGCAAAGTCACCGGGGGTATCCAGCGTTAGAATATACTGCTGATTGCCCTGGGTAAATGTGAGTTCGAACTCGCCCTCACCCGCGAGAAGAGACATCGTCCGCCCTTGACTGGTGGGTTTGTTGAGACCCCATTCGCGAGGGTCGTCCGGGGTGTGTAAAAACCATTTGATGGCAAGGTCCTTAGCCGTATCGCCTGCGATGCCTTTGGCAGCGTTGGTTTGTTGCATAAATCGCAGTGAGTCAGCCGGAATCGTTGAAAAATCACCCACAATCCAATTCGTGTGCGGTAAATCAGGGGAACGGAGTGCCCATGCATTGCCAATTTCAAGGCCGGATGGTTTACTGCCTATTACTTTCATAGCCTACTTTTGATAGATCAAGGGTAGCGATGACTCAGTTCAATGAGTAAGAGTATCGTACCTGTTTGGAATGTTGCCCTTGCTTAGGAGAGTCACTGTGTGAGTAAGAATATATTGGTTAGGCTAGCGGCAGACAGCAGTAGGGTGAAATTATCACAGCCCCGAGGTGAAATCGCCTCAACCACTGCCACGACGGATGCTGTCGTCAAGGCCGCCACCAGCCAAGTGCTCTGCCCCGTTCCAATATGGGCTGAGCAACATAAGATGACTGCCAGGGTCGTGCCCCAAACCGCCAAACTCCCTTCTAAAGACCGAAACGATGAGGGACCCCATAGTGATAAAACGCGATAACGATGCCGACCATAGCGACGACCGATGGGCTCGGCAACGCCATCTGCAATGCCCACAATCAAAACGGCAATGCGGGTCACAGCCATCTGGGCAAAGAGCACATCTACCATCGCCAACGCAGCGATACTGACAACCCATGAGACCCAGAAAAAGAAAGTTACGTGAGGGGCGTCAGACTGTCGGGTGTTAGCCGCGTAGGCATACCGAAAGGGAACGGCGTTGCGAAAACAGCAAACGATCACCACCATGATCAAGATGGCTGAGCAAACCGCATACAGATTAACCCTGGCGCTGGCTTCTGGCAGCCACCCGAACAAGAGGGAGCCCCCTACAAATACAGCCATATGATTGATTTTTCGACTGTCTGCTTCGTGGAGTTTCTGTTGTTCGGTCAAGATGCCTGTCATTGTCCATAAAACAGCAAGCCCGGCTAGAAAGCCAATGCAGCGAATCGGATCAAGCGCGCTTAATAGTTCAATCATCGCTTTAAAGACCTGTGATAACGCCAAGCACGCACCATAGCTGTATTTCACGAAAAGGGTTGAAACGGCAAGAGATGAATCTGAGCCAGCAACGTATAGCCAAGTCCTACCATCATGAAACTGTCGAACCGATCTAGAACCCCACCATGGCCCGGTAACAAACGGCTGTAATCTTTGACCTGGAGGATTCGCTTGAGATAGGAGGCCAGGATATCGCCCATAAGCGCCAACGGGGCTGTTGCCATGCCCATTCGCAACGCCTGGGGTATGGAAAACCCAACCCAACCCCGTGCTAAGACCGCTGCGACCAGACAAAAAAGGGTTCCTCCTATGAGACCTTCTACCGTTTTGCCAGGGCTGATTTGGGGTACTAACTTGTGTTTGCCCAATAGCTGTCCGACAACCTGACAAAACCCGTCAAATAGGACAACTTGAAAATAGATAAACCCCAGGAAAAAGGGGCTAAATAAAATCGAGAAGGCAATAAAACCAAAGGCTGTGACAATATAAATCCCCAGGGTCAGGCATTTAAATGAGCGCCTCTGCATCGTTGCTAAGTGACTGAATATCTCCCCCAGGCCGATTGTCGCAATTAAGCTGGCGAGGAGGTAAAAGTAATTGAGAAAGATACTCGCAGTGATGCTGCTAACAATGACGATGTATGTCAAAAACTTTAGCCAACGTTGCTGACGGGTAGTGGCATCGACTTTGCGGTTGGCAAAATATAAGCCGACGCTGCCCAGGCAAAGAAAGAGGGTGATATCGGTCAAAATGGGATGCATGATGGTGGGAGATATGATGATGGGAGACATTACAGCTGACCTTCCCGGAGGACCCAAATCAAGCCTTTGACATCTGTCTGAGGCTCACGCAGCAGGCAGACAATCAGGATCTCTTCTAGACAAGAGACGATCCCCCATCCGATCGCGAGATAGTATAGCCGGCCCCAAAAGCCAAACCAGAGCAAACCCATCATGCAAGCTCCCTGGAGATAGGCGGTGATTTTAAAACTGTAGGTATGTAGCCCAACAATGTGGCGAAATTTTATCAACATGGTCAGGTAGAGGGCGAGCCATGCGATCGCAAACACCCCGACCCAAAGACTATGGGGTGCAATGGCCTGCCATCTTAAGCTGCAAATCGCCCAGAACCCTGCAATATAAGTGGCTGTATCTGCCCAGGAATCTAATCTTGCACCCAGCTCACTTTCCAGGTGAAAGGTTCGTGCGATCCAGCCATCTAGAATATCGGTGATTAAACTCACGGAGAAAAGCAGGGCAAAGAGTTGGGTATATCTGCCCAAAATCAAAAATATGAGCACCGGAAACACGAGCAATCGATAAATTGACAAAATGTTGGGAAGGGTCCAAATGATTTTGTTTACGGTCATAAACCCTCAGGCAGCTAAAAACTTGTCGTGATGAAGCTTCAAAGACAGGTAACTGAAAGCAGCCATGACAAGCGTTGCCCCAATGCTTGAGGCTCTCTGGCAAGGGCAAATTTCAACTCTGATTTTGAAGATCTAATCCGATAGTATTGCTTGCCAAAGAAAAAGGCAGTCCATTTTTTTTGATTTAAATCAAAACGGTCGAGCCTTTTGA
>JBCBQD010000112.1:0-17536 GCA_039820425.1 Cyanobacteria bacterium J06635_1 | reverse complement strand
ATGGGCAGCAGGGGGTGTTGTCCCGGGGGGGGCAGGCGGAGAGGAAGCAGAGGGGGCAGAGGGGGCAGAGGGGGCCGAGGGGGCAGGGGAGGCTCAGGCCTTGGGGGCTGCTCCGGTTACCCAGGATAATGCAGGCTTGCCGCCTCTGGGGGCGTCCGCTTTGCCCTGGACGGATGAGTTAGATGACCTGCATAAAGGGACTGTCACAGGCGAGAGTGTCAATCAAAAGCGCTCGGCTTCCTCTAATGGGATAGGGGCCAATCGGACAAATGTTAGTCGTACAGAGGGGAAGCGCGCTGGTCAGACAGATGGCAAGATAGAGCCCTTTGTCCCGACCGCTACACGCGTTAGTGGCGTGACGGCTGTGGTCTCTGGTCTGGCTTCCCAGCTATCGACCCCGACCAAGGCTGCGGGTTCTCAACTGGTTTCCTCCGACGAGGTGGCTGAGATTTTAGAATGTCCCCTGTCAGACTGTAAAACCTATTTACCAGGCATCCTCTCAGCTTTAGATGAGTACGCTATTTTAGACAAGCAGGTCCTGGTGGGTATTTTGGCGACCGTGCGGGTCGAGACGGGGGGGCTCAAGCCAGTCCACGAGTGGGGGGGCGAAAGCTACTGGAGTCGCTATGAGGGACGCAAGGATTTGGGTAATGTGAATACCGGAGATGGGATTAAGTATCACGGACGAGGTTACATTCAGCTGACCGGGCGGGCCAACTACCGAACCTATGGCAAAAAGCTTAACGTGGACCTGGAAAACAATCCTGATCTAGCAGTCGATCCGAAGGTATCTGCCCAGGTACTGGCTTCTTACTTTAAGGAACGAGGGGTGGCAACTGCGGCTCGGGCGGGGGATTGGCGACGAGTTCGTAAACTGGTCAATGGCGGCTACCACGGCTGGGATGTTTTTTCAAAATATGTTGAACGTGCTAAAGCGAGGATTGTCTAACGATGGAAGAGAATCAGGATCAAATGGCGGCGATGGATGCCTTTAGGCAAGAGCTAGCGGCGATGCGCGCTTTGCAAGAGCGCCAGCAGGAGTCGATTACGTCTTTGATTGCGCTATCACAGCAGCAAACCGCCGTGATTGAGCAGCAAAATGCGGTGATCAGTCGCCTGGTGGTGGGCGGTAACGGGGCGGTTGCTAACACCGGCAGGCTGGTGGGTAATTCTGCGATGTAAGCCAATCCCCGTAGCCACAGCTACAGTCCCTCGGGCTGATTTAGGGTTCGATAAGGTGTTGGCCCATCGTTAATTTGTGGCATCAATGCCCAATCTTGCCTCCCATGATTTAGATGTTTCACGGCTTTTGTTTGATCTGAAGCTGGGCGGTGAGCTGGTTAATCGATTTACGGGGTGGTTAGATCCCGATGCGATCGCAGCCTGCTTTACAGACGGTCTGATCGAAAAGTTTGGCTGTGCCTTTGCCCGAATCTGGCTGGTCGATCGCGATCGCACAACCTTGCGGCTAGTGGCCTCCTCTGGGCTCTACACTCGACTGGACGGATCTTTTGCCCGTGTGCCCATGGGGGCTTTTAAGGTGGGCAAAATTGCCCAGCACTGCATCCCCTTTTTAAGCAACTGCCTTCCGGACGAAGACTGGGTCAAAGACCGAGACTGGGCCATTGCCAACGAAATTCAAGGATTTGCCGGGCTGCCGCTGATGGTCAAAGACCAGGCTATAGGGGTTTTGGCCGTCTTTAGTCACCATCAGATGGCCCCCGAGTTTTTAGAAGTTTTACAGATCCTAAGCCTGTCGGTGACCAGCGCATTGGCCAGTGCCCTCAATCATCAGGCATTGGCTCACCAGACCCCGATCTCCCTGGCAGATAGCCTGTCTGAGCAATTGGCCACCCTGCTGGGCCGACAGAAACTCAGCCTCCTGGGCACAGAGCAAGCCCTATCCCCCACCGTCAACCACCTGCTGCTCCAGACCGCTAAGCGGCTAGTGGAGTTATCTTGCCACTACTGTCGCCTGGTGTATGAAACAGACACGGTGATTTTAGAAGCGATGCTCGCCGCCGATGAGACTCCTTCGGGGGAGACCCTGTCTGAGGAGGTTCAAACCCGGATCTTTCAGGATATTATCGCCGCCGCCCATGAATTAGGCGGCGCATTTCAGAGTCAGATCGGTGCTGAACAAAAAGTAGTTCAAATTCGCCTGCAGCTGCCCCAACACATTGACTCGACCTTCTCTCCCAGCCCATCGGTGATGACAGACTCTCCTTTGTCAGAGAGAGAACAGGAGGTGATCAAGCTACTGGCGCAGGGCCTGAGAGACCGGGACATTGCAGAACAGCTCTACATCAGTGAGAGAACTGTTAAATTTCACGTTAAGAATATGTTGGAGAAGTTGGCGGTTAAGACACGGATTCAGGCTGTTTTTGAACTGACCCAGAAGGGTTGGCTCAGATAGACGGTTTGCTTTGACTTATAGCGGATACTGATAGCCCATCACTGATACCGAACCCCCAAATATTGAGACATTTTGGTCAGGATCTCGTCCCGTCGAAACGGTTTGCTGACAAAATCATCACAGCCAGCGGCGAGACTACGTGCTCGATCTGCCTCAAATGCACTGGCGGTTAAGGCGATGATGATGGGCGAGAAGCTTAGCTTCTCGCCCATCATCATCGCCCTAATCTGCCGGGTTGCTTCGCAGCCGTCCATCACCGGCATTTGCATATCCATCCAAATCAAGTGGGGCTGCCAACTTTCCCAAAGCTCAACCGCTTCCTGGCCGTTGGTCGCCGTAGACACCTCAAACCCTAAACTGGTTAGCAATTTGGTCAATAATTTACGGCTGATGGGTTCGTCTTCGGCGATTAAGATCCGAAAGCTAGGTTGGTCAGGGGCGAGGCTAACCCGCTGTCGGGGAGGGGGAGCACTGGTTTGGGGGACATCGGAGGATCGAGTTTGAATATCAAACTGAAAGGTGGCCCCCTGGTGTGGCCCCGTATCGACCGTGATCTCTCCTCCCATCAGGTTGACCAGTTGTTGACTGATCGGCAACCCCAGGCCGACCCCTTCAAAAGCGCTCTGACCCGCTTTACCCTGGGAAAAAATATCAAACAGTGTCGAAACTTCATCAGCGGAGATACCAGGGCCCGTATCTTTCACCTCAAAGTGGAGGGAGACTATCTCTGGTGAGAGCGGTGGGGAGGAGGGGGAAGGAGGTGGACGCTGACTTACCCGCAGCGTCACTTCTCCGGCTGAGGTAAACTTAATGGCATTGTTTAAGAGGTTAATGAGCACCTGGCGCAGCTTGCCCCCATCGGTAATGACAAACTTGGGCACATCAGAATCGTACTCAATCCTAAGTTTCAGACCCTTTTCGATGGCTTTTGAGACCAGCATTGCCTGTAGGGTCTCTAACAAATTGTGCAAATCAAAGCTGGCCTTATGGAGAACCACTCGACCCGCTTCTATCTTGGAGATCTCCAGCACATCGTTGATCAAATTCAGCAGGTGTTCACCGCTGAGGGTAATGATATTTAGCGACTCTTTTTGTTGCACATTCAGGGAAATATCCTGACTCATCAGCTGGGTATACCCCAGGATTGTGTTGAGGGGGGTCCGCAGTTCATGGCTCATCTTGGCTAAAAACTGGCTCTTGGCCTGGGAGGCAACTTCAGCTCGAATTTTGTCTTGCTCAAGTTTAAGATTTTGTTGGGCAATCTCGGCTCGGGATTGCTGCAGTTTAAGAATCTCGTAACCTGCGATCGCACTGGCAGAGCCGAACAACGCCAAAAATGGAGGCACCACTGGAATCCACCAGCCTACCCCAAACGCTAGGAAACCACTGGCCAATAGGATACCCCCCGCAAACACCACCGAAGCGATCCATATTGCTAGACGGGTGAATATACGCTGGCTGTGGCGCTTGACCTCGATCAGCCGCCAGTATCCAAAGGCACCGACTCCAGCCCAAACCAGTATCCAGATCCATTCGACTGGCTCAGTCCATACTTGGATAACAGCGCGCCCATCCAGGGCTGCACCCAAGAGGGTGCTCGCCAGGTTGGCGTGAATCACCATACCCGACGTGGCTTCCGGTGTGTTGATCCGTTGGCCGCTGTAGGGGGTATAAAACAGATCGTTAAGGCTGGGGGCGATACTGCCAATGATGACAATCCGATCGCGCACCAGGTCTGGATCTAACTGCTTGCTTAAAACCTCTGTGACAGACACCTGGGGGAAACGGTGCCCATGGCCTCGAAAGTTAATCAGGGTTTGGTACCCCCCTGCATTGGTGCGAATATAGCCACCATCGTGGCTGCGAAAGGGGATAAAGCCAGCTTGCCCCAGACGATAAATTTTTTGCTCCGAATCCAACACTTCTAGCGCTATCCCGCGCTCGGCGAGATAGCGTAGGGCCAGCTCGGCTCCCAACCCCAGGCGCAACTGATCTGCCGAATTGTGATGGGACAACAACCCTCGCCGCACCTTGCCATCCGCATCGACGAGTAAATCCGTTAAGGCCACCTGACCCTGCTGAGCTAACTCGGCCGGCGGGCTTACCGTCCGCCCAATCGCTTTCTCAACCCCAATTAGATGGGGGACAGATGTCATCACCTCGACCCAATCTTGGTGGCCGGGCTCTACCGGCAGATCTCGGTAGAGGTCTAAGCCAATCACGGTGGGCTGATGCTGATTCAGATTTTGAATCAGCTGGGCCAGGGTCGCATCAGAGAGGGGCCACTGACCAAGTTTGTTAATGTCAGATTCCTCAATCGTAACCAGGACAATGCGCTCGTCAATGCGTTCTTGAGGGCGCAGCTGAAAGTACTGATCGTAGGCAGCCCATTCTAATAGCTGTAATGCCCCCGTAGATCTGAGGGCGATCACGATACCTGCCACGATCGGCGTTGTTACGAGTGCAGCGATCCATCGCATCTAACGAATCTAGGGCAGGCCCTCCTAGTTGAGCAGTGGAGCATTTGCGATCGCGCCCAAATTTTCTGCCTGAAGCAGCTCAGTCCAATTGGCGCTGAGGTCACTATCCTCCGGTTGAGCCTGTTTTAAGATAACCAGGCGAGTGAGCATATCATGCCAAACACCGGCCTGTCCATACGTAGCGGCTTGTATCAACAGGGACTGAGCGCTCAGTATGGAGGGGTCAGGCAGCTCAATGCGCTGGATCTGACCGCTGATAATCGGCAGATCGGTTTGGGCTGGTTGGCAGAGCAGGGCAAGTGACCATTGGTAGGCTTCTCCCACCCTCAGTTCGGGGCTGTCTGAGGGGAGGGGGATCCTGAGAATACCATCGGTTTGGGGAATGGGAACCTGGGTTTGGTAGAGCCCACGATGGTTAGCATCCCTCAAGGTGAAATGAGCCTGGGTGGCCGTTGTGGGGGGCACATAAATCAGCAGATTAAGGCGGGCTGCCACGGTTAACCCCACGCCAGAACGGGGAATCAACGCCGTCAGAGGGGCCGGATAGGGTTCATCCTGAGCGCACTTTACCTCAGTGGGGCGAGACGCGCCGCCACGGGAATCATCAACATCTTGATCGTTGGGCGGTTCAAAGCGGACGATAGGGGTTGGGGCTGAGGTGCCCGATGGACCGTCTGTGAAAGGCGGTAGGGGGCTAGGAGACGGAATTTTTGGGGATGGGGTATCGGCCTGGCTCGCTGTCCCCAGGGCCAGTCCTAACAACAAGGAATTTATCAGCGTCAAACGCAGGCAATTATAGGCGTGGAATTTCATCATAATGCTTGATATGTGAAGCGAAGCCGTGAAAGAGGCCCTTGCAGGAGGCGATTACAAAAAGCGTTTGTGGGGGCTGATGTTGTTTGTTATATCTCGCTACGATGCCCCCCGTGTGCAACCAGGATCTTTCCTTATTTAATTTTCTTGTTTGATTCCCTGGGGTTTAGCATCGCTTTATATAGAAAAGCCTGGAGGTGCCCAAATAAAAGGGACTTGGGAAAAATGGATCGGTATTTACGGATTTTTAGCTGATGAGTAACCGGTCTCCGCATCTCCCTACAACCAGTTGCCCACCAACACAAATGGTGCCCAGTAGAAAGGGTGCTGATATTGGGGCTGCTTGAGCAACCTCAGCTGCGCTGCTCGGAGGGCTTCTGCTTTGGTGATGCCTGGGGTCTTGGCGAGCTGTTGGTAAAACTGCCCCATCAAGGTTGCGGTGGATTCATCGTTGACCTGCCAGAGCGTGGCCAGGGTGCTACGGGCCCCAGATCGTAGGGCGATGCCAGCTAACCCCAGGGCTGCCCGTTTATCCCCAGCTGCGGTTTGACAGGCACTGAGCACCAGCAGCTCCAAAGGCTGAGTTGGGTCACGCCTTCTGGGCTGTAGCAGCGCATCCAGCTCTGTGACATTGATGCGGCCATCCCAGGTGACTAAAAAGGTCTCCTCTGCCCTGGAGCTAAACTGACCGTGGGTGGCGAGGTGAATGACCGGAAAAGGCACATCGTCGAGGGTGCGCTTGAGCTGATCGGTGGTGAATGTTTGATTGAGAAGCGTGGTGGTGGGGAGCGTCTGGGCGATTTGGTTGACTTCGGTATCGACGGCGGGTAAGGCAACGTAGCCCTGTTGGGCCTCGCTCAGCCCCCCCGTCAACACTTTCAGCTCACCGATGTCGAGCGCTGCTGGCTCGAGCAGCTGCAGACCAGGGCTCAGGGCAATGCCATAGCGTTCGATCAGGTAATGCTCACCATCAGACAAGGTCGCCATGGGCAGGCTGCGGAGGGCACCGTCTAAGACAAACACCAGGGTTTGGGTATCGGTCAAAACAGCCTCGGCGGGACGAATCAGCCAATCATAGAGTTGTTGAGAGAGCCTGAGTCGATCTTCGTCAAAAAAGTGAGGATTGAGGTAAAGCTGGAGTTGGGCAATGGTGGCTTCGATGTCAGCCTGGGGCAGGACAGTTTCGTAGTGCAACAGGGGCTGTCCGGGGCGAGAGACGATCACCGCTAGCCGATCGGGCAAGATAATGGGATAGAACACTGCGGCGGTGGCATCCACCGTGTCAATCAGCTGAGGTTGTGCCTGCAAACACGCGTGTCGAAAAAAGTTATCGAGTTCGGCGAGCTGTAAGGATTCGATCAGCTGCCGTGCTTGCTGCAGCTTACCCTGATCAGGGTCGGCCTCTAACAGGAGTGAGACCAGCTCACGGTAGACAGGTTCAACTGTTTCAAGAAAGGAAAATTGCAGATCCGGGTTGAGGGCCACCAGCTCCTGTCGCAGGGACTGGAGCGCTTCAACGGCATCGCTGTAGGCTGAGATCGCACCGCTGCGCGCTCCCTGCTGTTTAAGAATGCGTCCCAACTGCCACTGCCAGGTCGCCCTTAAATCGGGGGCATCCAATCCCTCCGCCAGGCGCATCGCTTGCTGCGTCAGTCGCTGGGCCGCTGGCCACTGCTGCGCAATTTCGTACAGATGGCCGAGCTGCCCCAGGGCAAAGGCTTCGGCGCGGGTATCGGATAGGTCACGGGCCGTTTGCACGGCGGTTGCTAGGAGCCGGGCAATGTCAGCAGTTTGGGCAGCGGTTTGGGCAGGGGCCAGCGAGGCTGTCCTGGCAACCTGCATCCAGCTGGCGGCAAAATTGACCTTGGCATAGACGGTATCGCGGCTGGGGGGCAGGCTTGCCAGGTGAGCTGGCAGGGTGGAGATCAGCGACTCGGCCTGTGCCCCTTGCTCAGTTTTGACCAGGAGCTGTAGCTGATCGAGCCAGGCTTCAATTCGGGTAAGGGGCTGGGTCGCCCTTTCAGCCGCTTGCTGGTACTGGGCCAGCGCCGCATCGGTTTCCCGAAGCGCCGCCAGGGTATTGCCCAGACTGATTTGCGTGGCGCTGGCCTGCTCGGCAAAGATCGGCTGGCGCTCTGCCAGCGTCTGAGCGATCGCAAGACTGTCCGTTAAGAGGGTTTGCGATCGCGCCAAATCACCAACTGCCTGCAGCGCCGTCCCCAGAAGCTGTAGGCCAGTGGCTCTAACTGCTGGATCAGACTGGGCCTGGGTCTCAGAGAGGGCCTGCTCCAGCAACTGCCGAGATTGTTGATAGTGCCCCAGGCTTTGCAGCGCCCTGGCCTGGTTGAGCTGAGCCCCGAGTTGACCCATGGGATCAGCTGCGGATGCATAGGCAGCTGCCGCCTGTTTCCAGGTTTCAATGCCGTGCTCAGGTTGCCCCAAGGCCAGCTGCAGCTGGCCTTGCAGGTTTAAGACAGCCCCCAGGAGGACTGCGTCGGCTTCTGGGAGGGCTGTCAACTGGGTTTGACTGTCGCGATTGGCCTGCCGAGCCTGGGCCCACTGACCCAGATTAAAATAGGCCAGGGCCAAATAGTGCAATGCTCTGGCCTGGGCCAGGCGATTGTTCTGCTCAGCATAATTTGTCGCGGCCTGTTGCCATGCCTCAGCCGCCGCCGCTAGCTGCCCCGAGGCAAACAAGGCAGAGCCTTGATCAATGAGCGATTTGTGGGCCTGGGCGAGGTGAATCGGGGCGACCTCTCGGGCGGTAACCGGGGTGACCCAAACCGCTAGCCAACAGCTCACCCCGGCTAAGATAATCAGCCAGCCTCGCTTTAAAGCATGCCCGTTAAACGGCTTGATCCTTTGCATCACCTCATCCCCTGTTTCCCAGGTGTCTTTGCCCTGCCATCTACCCCCCTTTCACCTACCAAGGTATCTTGCCTGGAACCGTAGCTAGCTGTTTTATTCAACAGACATCTTTTAGAATCGGGACGTCACTTCGAGAAAACCTGGAGGGGAAATCGGTCTCATCCATAAAGTTTTCAGTGGATTGAATTGAATCAATCCCATAAATTTTGATCTATAAAATTCTCCCGGTTAGCCTAGGTGCGATTCGTATGACTGTATGACCGTCTGTTTACCTTGACTAAGACAGAAAAGTTTACCTTTGGGCAGAGGTTTTTAACTCTGATAGACGCTATGGGAATAAGGCCAGATGACGCATCTGATCGGTCCAGGCTGTGGTCTTATGGCTGGGGGGTAACCCCAACGCTGCTGGGAGCCTTGCTTGGACTGTCCTCGACGGCTCAGGCTCAGATCAGGCCAGATACTACCCTGCCGACTAACTCTGTGGTGCTCGATGGTTGCACGGTTTGTCCGATTACAGGGGGCACCTCATCTACCGATGGCCAAACCTTGTTCCATAGTTTCCAACAGTTTTCAGTGCCGACCGGGGGGGCTGCCCTTTTTCAGAATGATCCTGCGTTGGCGACAGTCGTCACGCGCGTAACCGGAGATCTGCCCTCTGAGATTGACGGTGCGATCGCAGCCCAGGGCAGCGTTGATTTATTTTTACTCAACCCCAACGGCATTATCTTTGGCCCCAATGCAGTCCTGCAGGTGCCTGGCTCCTTTATTGCCAGCAGTGCTGACGGGCTTGTGTTTGCCGACGGCAGTGAGTTTAGTGCCACGCTGGCCAGTGCGCCACCCTTGCTAACGGTGAGTACCCCCGTGGGTTTGCAACTCGGTGCAACGCCGAGGGCTATTCGGGTAGAAGGCCCCGGCACCTTTCCCCCCACGCTACCGGGTTTGTTTGTAACCCCCGGCCACACGCTGGCGTTGCTCGGGGGCACGATTGACATCGAGGGGGGCGCGGTGTCGGCTCCCTCGGGTCGGTTAGAGCTGGGCAGTGCCACCCAGGGCACGGTCAGCCTTACTCCCGTCGCCAATGGCTTTGACCTGGACTATGAAGCGGTTCAAGATTTTGGGGCGATTCAGCTCAGGCAGGGGGCGCTGCTCAACGCCAGTGGACCGGGGGGCGGCGACATTGATTTGCAAGGGCAAACCATCTTAGTTGAGGAGGGCTCTCAGGTGCTGAGCGTTACCCTGGGGCCGCTGCCCGGAGGCGACTTACGGGTCAATGCCACCGACTCGTTGACGGTGCAGGGGGCCTCAGTAGATGGTCAGGTGATCAGTCGGTTGAGTACAGATACCCTGGCGGATGGGGCAGGCGGCAATTTAATTGTGGAGACTGGGCAACTTCAAGTTCGAGATCGCGCCCTGCTCTCAGCCTCGACGGCAGGTAGTGGAGCTGGGGGTGACTTGATCCTGCAGGTCACCGACCTGGTTGACCTGAGTGGATCTGGGTTTGAGACATTCCAGAATCTGTTGCTTGGAGCTATTCAAGGTAACCTGGACATTTCTGACGCTGAGAGCGGTCTGTTAGCTGGCAGCGGCGGATCGGGGGCAGCGGGTCAACTGTTCATCGACACGGCCCGCCTGCGGCTGCAGGATGGGGCACTGATCTCGACTACCACCAGCGGTAGCGGTGCTGGGGGTAACGCTGTTGTCAATGCAACTGAGTCAGTCGAGATTATCGGTTCGATTTTCTTAACCGGCACCCTGCAGGGCACCCCCCAGGATGCCGGTGATTTAAGCCTTGATACCCAGCGTCTGGTCATCCGCAACGGCGGGCTATTGCAAACCTTTACCTTTGGGGCGGGGGATGGGGGCGATCTGGTGATTAACGCCAGCGAGTCGGTCGAATTGCGGGATACGCCCGTGGGTGCCATTGCGCCCACGGGTATTTTTGCCAACAGCATTTTTGGGACCGGCTCGGGGGGCGACATCAAGGTCAATGCCCAACAACTCACCATTGAGGGAGGGGCACAGATTGGTAACCAAACTGGCGCGCTACTGGGCACTGGCCTCATCCCATTGGGCGGGCCAGCGGGGGATGTGATTCTCAACGTGGGGGGTACCACTGAAATCGTTGGCTTGTCACCCGATGGACGATTTGGCAGCGGTCCTGGTACCTCTAGCTTTAGCGGTGCCCCGGCGGGCAATGTGTTGCTCAACACGGGTAATCTCTTCATCCGAGACGGGGCCAATATCTCGACCACGACCTTTAGTGATGGGCCGGGGGGTACCCTCACGGTCAATGTGAGCGATGTGTTAGAACTCAGCGGCACTGGAACCAGAAATCCATTGGGGGTGGCCGTGGAGCTTCCCAGTAGCCTGGTCTCCTCTTCTGGCCGCAATGATTTTCCAGGGTTGGTGGGGAGTGGTGCGGCTGGAGAGTTACAGGTGACTGCCGGGGAGTTAATTATTCGGGATGGGGCTGAGATCGCAATTGACAGTCTCGGCGCGGGGAATGCAGGTACCCTGAATGCCACCGCCGACCGGATTCGCCTAGACAACGGCGGTACCATCAACGCGGCAACTGCGTCTGGTGCGGGGGGCAACGTTATGTTACAAACCCCGATTCTGTTGCTGACGCAGGGTAGCAATATCAACACCGATGCCGGTAACGCGGATGGTGGCAACATTACCCTCGACACCACCTTTTTGATTGCCCTCGACAACAGCGATATCACCGCCAATGCCCTCCAGGGGCGCGGTGGTCGGGTCAGTGTCACCGCCCAGAGCATCCTCGGCACCGATTTTCGAGAAGTGCTCACCCCGGAGAGTGATATTACGGCGACGTCTGCCCTGGGGCCTGAGTTTAACGGCGAGGTCGAGCTGAATACCCCCGACCTTGATCCGGATCGAGGGTTGGTGGCGCTACCGGTTGTTATCAGTGACCCTGACGATCAAATTGCTACTGGCTGCCCGGCCGATCGCAACAATCGCTTTGTCATCGGCGGACAGGGGGGGCTACCGCCTAACCCCGCCCAGCGGCTTGATGCCTCGTCTGGAGGTTGGCAAGATCTGCGATTTTTGAACGGGGTCGAACCCGTTGTTGCTACGATAACGCCTGACAGTCTCCCTGGGGCTGACCGGGGCGCGATCTCAAATACACCACCTATCCATGAGGCCAGCCGCGTACAGATAACTGGAAATGGCCAGGTGGTGCTGATCGCTAACTCATTTGAGGTTCCCCGTTTCAGTTCTCAGGACACCTCTCCTGGAACCTGCGCTGCCAATCGCTGAGCAGCGCAGGCAGGTTGTCAAAAGCGTCCCTATTCTGCAATGGGAACCCCCTCAAAGATTGCTGTTTCAGGAACAACAATGTCTATGACACTGACGTTGTCTGGCACCGATAGCCAAAAGTAAGCATCTGCCCAGGCATCGGAAGGGACTCTCATGGCGTGAACTCGAGTTGCCTGATTGTCTTTGACTTTATAAACCTCATTAGTTTCAGGGTTACGCCCCTTAGATATGGGTAAACTGAGAGGATAATTTGGTGTGATTTCTTCGACGGTACGACGCACCCGCAGATTAACATTTACCCTGTCGCGTGCGCCCTCCTCGTCTGGGGGCAGCCGTTTAACAGATACCAGCTCTACCATTATCTGATTGTCATAGCCAGACTGAGAAAACTGGCCGAGCTGGATATCTACGCTGGGGGCAGCAACAGTTTCATCCGAATTAGCCGCTTCGGTGGTGCCCTCATTAGCTGTTGCAGGGGAGACATCTACGGCGGGTGTCTGCTCAACGGTACTATTGCCGACATCACTGGCTGCATCACTATCTGGACGACTCTTAACCGATGGTTGCTCAGGCAAGGCTGCTGCGATTGTCTCAGGCAGCTGGTTCTCTATGGTTGTCACCTTAAAGAATGTCAGGCCGCTGAGGGCTAGTGCGGACAGAGAAACTATAAAGTTGATACCAGAAAAGAAATTTTTCATAGGTCAGCTTCAGGGGATAATTTCAAATCGCTTTTGATAGCACTGTGCACGACAGCATCCCTCCATGGAATGGCTACTGCTCAAGAAGCACCCCTGAATACGCTACAAATCGACCTGTTCAGGTTCCGGAAATCTTTAGGATATGAGGGTAGGTGAGGGCGCTACCACCAATGCTGACTACCCAGGAGGTGACCTATCCCCCCGAGCGATGCTGGGAATTCACCTATGAAATTGCGCGTGGGGAAACCGACAGGTGGCATGGGCCTCAGCATCAGAGCCAGGAATCACATAAAGGGTTTCTGACTTATCTTGCAGCGGCTTTACGACGTCTTTCTCGCAGAGTGGGGGCGAAAAAATTGCCAGGTTTTGGAGTTTCAGTTATACTGACTGTACCAAACGTTCGGTAAATAATCATAGGTCAACATCAATTCCTAATATCCAGGCTGTGTATACCTTTGTCTTGGGGGCTTAAAATGAGCACTTTTACCCTATCTCAACTCTCCCCTCGCCTCCGAGAGGCGGTTAAGTATCAAGATTTGGCACCGGGCCAAATCCTCTATCAGCAAGGCGAGGCTGCAGACTCGCTGTTCTTTGTAGAGTCAGGGCGGCTGAAGCTGGTGACTTTTTCTGAGCAGCAGCTTATTAATCATCTTTTTGTCCGGGCAGGTGAAAGTTTTGCGGAGAATTCATTATTTGCAGAGACCTACGTCTGTACGGCGATTGCGGTTACGGCGTCACGGATTGCTAAGGTGCCAAAGGTGTTGTTTCTAGAAGAAATGCATGAGCGGGTTGATCTCTATGATGCTGTTTACACTCAACTGACCCGTCACTACCAAGCGATTAAAACGTTGCTGGAGTTGCGCAGTATTCGGTCTGCCCAGGAGCGGGTTTTGCACTATCTGCGGCTACAGATGAGCCCCAACGAATCAACGGTGACTCTGGCATTGCCGCTTAAGGATGTTGCAGCGGAGTTGGGGTTGACGCCCGAGGCGTTTTCGCGAACGTTGTCGCAACTTCAGAGCGATGGGGTCATTTCTCGAAAAGGGAAAAGGATTGCGATCGCATAATAAGAAGCTCAAGCCGCCATCATCCTGTTCACCAGCGTCATCTCCTGATGTTCTGTCATTATGGGTATGGACGCTGGCGGTGACCACATCGGTGCCATAGGTTTGCTCAATGTGGATATGGTAAGCGTTTTCAAAACCTTTAGACAGTAGCATTGTCATTCTCCGGTCGAGACCGATGGGGCTGCTCCAGGGTAAATAGCTGGTCGCGATCGCGCAGCAAAAACAGGGCAATGATGGCTCCCAAGGTCGGGACTCCCGCCCAGAATAAAGTGTTAGGCGGCGTGTAAGGATCTAGGAGTGGCCCATGGGCCACCAGGACTGAAACCGCGTGCATGCCTAACACTGCGCCGTAGGACCAGGTTTTGAGGAGCCCAGCCAAGAAGACTAGTACAATGGCCAACTGTAAAATACCAATCACAGCTGCTACTGGCCCTGGGATGGAAAGTGAGGACGAATAAAAGGTCTGGGCGATGGTTTGCGTGAGTTCAACAGCAACTAATTTCCCAATCGACCAGACCAGGAAAAAGGCAGCTGTGCTAATCCGAATCAAAAACAGGGAGATTTCTAAGGTTTTGTCAGGTTTCATGGTGACCTCCATAGGAGTAACAGTTTTGATCTGATAGTGTGTCGTTTTAGGAAGGCTCTGCCCATCTCTAATGAAAGCATGATGAGGAAGTGATGTATAAGCCAGCATGGGCACAATCGCTGGCCTCAAGGGTCAGATCAAGTGCTTGAAAGACGCGCTCTATCGAGGCTCTGTCAACCCCTTGCTGCTGTCGCAGGATTTTGCGCACGGTGATCGTGTGAATGCCATTGACATCAACAAGTTGAACCCTTTCTGCAATAGTACGAGCGGTTTGTCGGATATAAGTTTGTTTCTCAATTTTCAACAACTGGTGTTTCAGTTTGCCTATCCCCCGGTGGGTTAAGACATAGCCGCGATATCGCTTGGGAGCGCTGTAAGCTTGTAACATGGGCTTCTTGGTTAAACTCTAACAAGGGGTAATAAAGAGAAGGTCTTATCTAAAGTGATTGATCAACATCTGATTTGAATCAACCTATCGGCGTAATGCGTTGATATCGCTTGTGTCAGGTTAGTTAGGACAATGGATATCCCTGAAAGCCTTAAGTGACAACAGCTAATCTGACAGGCAACCGACGTATAGCCCAAGGGGCATCACTCCGTTAGGGCGTAGCCTCTCCCCGTTAGCGTGTAGCCTCTCCTTTGGAGATAGGTATCCGTCGGTTGCTATAACCCTGTTGTAAAGATAAGCGAGATATTTAGTAAAGGTCTTTCAGAATCTTGCACTTACTATTCCATTCTTGCTGTTATAGATTAAGCACAATACCCATATCTTCGCTACAGGTTTCTTCGCCAGAGATCGACCGCGGTGTGGCACTGCAAATCAGCACCTCATCTGCCTGGTGAGGCCCTTTAGTCGATCTAATATAGTCAGCCGTGCCACAAAGTATCTGGGTCGCACAGGCACCACAGTGACCCTGACGACAAGAAAAGGGCGCTTTGATGTCGACAGATTCGGCAAGCTCCAGGAGGGTTCCTTGATCGGGCGTCCATTCTGTTTCTATCCCAGACTGCGCAAAACAAACATTGACGGGTTTCTCCATTGGGGAACCGGGCATAGGTGAGAC
This sequence comes from Cyanobacteria bacterium J06635_1, assembly GCA_039820425.1. Classification (GTDB taxonomy): domain Bacteria; phylum Cyanobacteriota; class Cyanobacteriia; order Phormidesmidales; family Phormidesmidaceae; genus SIO4C1. Next base: position 2,262 of record JBCBQD010000112.1, on the reverse strand, counting down.
GGTAGACGGCTGGGCCAGGATTTTCGCCACCTCCTCCCAGCTACCGGTTCGCTCCAGGGTGGGGGAGTATTCACCAAAGGTAAATCGCAGTGGCAGGCTTTGCTCAACTCGGATGACTTCTACCACATGAAACCGAAGGAACCTTTCCGCGCTGGCAAAGGCAGCGACGGCTGGGCCGCTCCATATCACCGCCGCCTCACACCTGAGATATAACAGATCGCCACGCTCAAAATCGATGAACAAAAACCCCGCCTTAGGGTTGATCAGGAGATTGCCCACCGTATTGAAAAACAAGTTACCTGGAAAATCAGGAAATATGAACGTTTTATCGTCTTCGATTTTGACAAACCCTGGTTTACCCCCGCGATGGGAAACATCTGCCCCATAGGCGAGATGAGAGGCCGGATGATGGGATGCCTCAGCTGGGTAAGCGGTGGCAATAAACAACGTATCGGCTGAGGAAATTAAGACTCGGGCAACCTCATCGAGATGATCGCTGCGATGGATCGGGCGCTCTCTTTCGGGAGTATCAATCTCGGGTAAATACTCAATCGCGCGGGTTTGAATGTACTGGGGGCAGTTGCCAAAGCTCTGATCGACCAAAATCTCAAAGCCATCGGCGTTGATCGCCCCTACTCGACCCGTCAGCCGATTGCGACGCCGGTTTTCAGGCTGAAAACCCAGCACACCGAGATGCCTTCCTGATGACAGGGTTGTTTGCAACGGCGAGCCAAACAAGGGGCGTGCCGTCACCTGTAAACTGCGTGAATTGGGGGAAGACACAAATCCGGGACGTGCCACAATCATTGAGGCCCAGGGCCATCCTTGCTGATCGGTTGTGCCAATCAGTAAAAAGGGCAGACTCGCGTAAAATTCACGATGTTGGTCGGGCATATAATCCCGAATAAACCGCCGCCCGATAGATTCAACTTTCTCGCGAATGCCCAGACGGGTTTGGGCGTCTTGTTCTCCCTCGTGGAAGGGAGATTCAGTTTGGTTCCAGCCTGCATCAGCCACAGGAGCCTCCAGGTTAATCAAAGCTCAACTTGAGCGTAACCCATTTCTTTAAGGAAAATCTTATATGTGATTGCGATATTTATTTGTTCTTGCTGCGTTTTTTAGAGGTAACATCTTGTGACCGTAGATTTCCTTAATCCAAATTAAGTTTGCAACATTCTTTGACAATTATTGAGGCATCACTTCAACAAGGAAGGGGTAAACCTGATTGACTGACAAAAGTTCTGAAACCTACGCTTTAGGGTGTTTCGGCTAGCGACTGGAAGTCGCCCCTTGGGCTTTAGTCCGCCTACGCGGACTCTCTGTAACCCAGATACATTCTAGGTTCTAGAAACCTGCGCAGGTTTTGTCATCCTCAGGCGCGGTTTTAACCGCCCGCCGTGAAAGTTTTGTCAGCCAACCAGGGGGTAAACACACAGACTGAACGTTCTGTCATAGAATAAAAAAATACTCCTTTAGCTTAAAAACTCCTACAGGGCAACAGTATGGGGCAGAGTAAAGTTGACCATGAACAATTGATGGACGGGCTGGTTGCGGTCTTCCAAACTTACGGCTATGAGGGAGCTAGCCTCACGCGGCTAACCCAGACGACAGGGCTAAAACGAGCCAGCCTCTATCATCATTTCTCAGGGGGCAAAAACGAAATGGCACTGGCGGCCCTTAATCATGTGAGTCAGTGGTTCGTTACCCATATTTTTGAGCCGTTAGCGCAGCCAGGTGACCCGGTGCAGCGGGTTAAAGCGATGGCCCGTCAGTTAGACAAGTTTTACGACAAGGGGAGTCGCTCTTGTCTGCTCGACACCCTCTCCCTTGGGGATGAGACCCAGGATTTACAATCTCATGTGAAACAGGCGACCCTGGCCTGGATAATGGTCATGGCCCAGGTTGTTCAGGAGTCTGGCCTTGCCGCCAATGAGGCCAGGCAACGGGCAGAAACTGCCTTCATTCAAATCGAAGGGGCATTGGTGCTGGCCCGCTCTACTGGAGATAGGAAACCCTTTCGTAAGGTCCTAAATCAGCTGCCCATCCTGTTACTTGAGTAGGGGTTACTTGAGTAGGGGTTACTTGAGTAGGGGTTACTTGAGTAGCCTGAACAGGCCAGAGATTCTGTCGAGCGGTGGATGAAGTGGGTAACTTTCTGAGGCCCCGAACGCAAATGGCAGAATTGGTGTGGTGCGATGTAGATAAGTCGAGTGTGACAAGGAGGCAATGCCAAATTTAAGAGTGGAGATAATCTCTCAGCAG
>JBCBQD010000111.1:0-17545 GCA_039820425.1 Cyanobacteria bacterium J06635_1 | reverse complement strand
CCTAAGAGGAATAGGATAATTCCCCAAAATAAGATTTGGTTTTCCATTGCTTGAATCTCCTAATGTGTAAATCTGTGCAAACTAGAAATCTCCCACTGGTATTGATTAAAAAAACAAAAGCCCGGAAAGAACGCCCACTTTCAAAAGTGGTGCAGTTCCTCCCGGGCTTTTATCCCGCCGTGTACCTGGCGATTAATCCAACTGCCAAGCTGCCCCTCTTGGACCAGACATCCCAAACTGAGATCGGAACCCTAGGGGCAAAAATAATTTTGAATAGCCTTAGTTATTCAAACTGAAAGCTTGGGCCCAAATTAGCAATCGCAACGATGTCAAAAAGTGTTATGTGATACTAAAAAAGACGATTCATTTTGATTTTTCTGAATAATATGGATTTAACAAATAGCCAAACTCCTGTAGAAAATCGCCTAAATGGTGACATGCTCGACGTTTTGTTGATGCTGGCAAAATACAAAATGCACTAAAAGCTTTTGCAATATCACAGGCTTTGTTGACTTTAGACGTTAATCTTAACAATATGACCTCTCCTAACAGTGTCCATTTCCCGAATACCCCCTATGCGTCTGTCGTTGTCGATAGTCAGCAACCCCTCTCAGCGAGTCTGACCCTGCAAAATTCTCCTATCCTCTTTGGCTGTCGCACGGGTATCTGCGGCACCTGCCTCGTCTCAGCCACAGGCGATATGTTGCCCCCCGATAGCGAAGAACAAGAAGTCTTAGATATCCTCGCACCCGACTGCCCGACGGCTCGGCTGGCCTGCCAAATCCAGCCAACGGGCAGCCTCTCTTTAACCCAACAAATCCCATGAACTTCAAAGACTTTTGGTACGTGGTGGCCCTCAGTGAGCAGCTCACCACTAAAACAGTCCTCTCACGAACGGTGTTGGATGAGTGGCTAGCCATCTTTCGCGATGAAAAAGGCCAACCCGTCGCCCTGCGGGATTGTTGCCTGCACCGCAACAGTCGCCTCTCGGTGGGCAAGGTGCAGAAGGGGCAACTGCAATGCCCTTATCACGGTTGGCAATATGACGGGAAAGGCAACGTGGCGTCGGTTCCGGCTGAGGGGAGGTGCCCCAAAGTCTCTCGTAAGGTCATCCGCTACGACACCCGAGAGCAAGATGGCTATGTGTATGTGCGCCTTGCCGCTGAGCCAGCGGAGGATTTGAAGCCCTTTGCCATGCCGTTTTATCAAACCCCTGGATGGACAACCGTCCGAGTGATTAACCGATTTCAGAACACGGTGACGAACTGCGTCGAGAACTTTATTGACATCCCCCATACGGCGTCGGTGCATCCAGGGATTTTTCGGAATGCGCGGCAGCAAAAACTACAGATGACGGTCTCACGCAATGAGGGGAGGGTGACGGCCACTTACCGCAATGAAACGACTAATTTGGGCTGGTACCGCTGGTTTCTGAACCCGAAAGGGCACGAAATCCACCATGTGGATTGTTTCTTTATGCCCAATGTGACCCGTGTGGAGTACGGCATGGGGCCATCACGACGGTGCTTTATCACCAGCCAGTCTGTTCCGGAAACCGAGGACTCTACCCTGGTTTATACCGATGTAACGTTTAACTATGGGATATGGAACGGGCTGGCCCGTCCCTTTGTGCATTGGACTGCCCAGCGGATCATTGGTCAGGATATAGTAGCCCTGCGACGACAACAGGAGACGATTGCCAAGTATGGTGAGCGGTTTACCCATACCCCCGCCGATACGATCCATGTGTTTGTAGAGTCGATCAGAGATGCGATCGCAGCTAACAAAGACCCCCGCCAGCTACCGGATAAGACAGTGGAGGTGACGTTTTGGGTATGAGGAATGGGAGCTTCCTTTGAGGTGAAAGATTCTGGCTAGGAGATAGGAGATAGGCGTCAGCATGGTGACTCGGTTTGATTGGGCGATTTTAATCACTTTTTGGCTACTGGTGGGGCTGAGTGTCTCACGGGTCAACGGTTGGCAACAGTATTACCAAAAAACTAAGGCTAACTGGGTTCTGGATCTCTGCGGGTTGGGGATGCAGGGAATTGTCATTCCAGCACTCCAAATTGGATTGCTCTATCAGGGATTGCATTGGCTGCTGCCACAGGGGGCGAACAGCGTCGCGCTGCCGTCCATGGCAGGATTTTTTCTAAGTTCGGTGCTGGTGGACTATGGCTACTACTGGAACCACCGTTGGCTGCACGCCCAGGGCTGGGCAATTCATCGAGTTCACCATACGGTTACCCAGTTAGATGTGCTGGGTACCTCTCGTAATACCCTGTGGAGTAGCTTTTTCATTCTGTATCTCTGGGTGCATGCGCTGATGCTGTATTTGCTGCGTGACCCCAGCGGCTACCTGTGGGGGATTAGTCTGACGGCAATGCTCGATCTGTGGCGACACAGTCAGTTAGGCCCTAAGCCAGAGAGCTGGCTCTATCGATTGTTGTCGCCGTGGCTGGTACTGCCCCAGGATCATGCCTGGCACCATGCCCAGCACACCTGCAACTTTGGGGCCAACCTCAAACTGTGGGATTGGCTGCACGGCACGGATCAATACTCTCCTGAGTTTCCTGAAACCCTGGGCATCAAGACTTCCTTAAATCTCTGGCAAAAGTTGTTGTCTCCCTTTGAGGTGTTATGACCTTACTGAGTCGGCTGTTAGCATTTTTTCCCACCCTGGTAATAGGGCTATCCGGGGTATCGTTTGTTTGGCTCTGTCTGGCGGATAGTTGGCTAACAGGCACGTGGCGGTTCGGACTATTGCTGTTTGTAGTCTATGGGTTGCCCGTAGTTGTTTATCGATTACATACCCGGTTTCACCCTATTTCTGAAGGGGTAAGCTACTTGCAGGGTGAACAATATTCACCCTGGTGGGGAAGTCATCAGATTCAGGCAATTTATATTGCATTTCCAACCTTAGAGACGGTGTTGCGGCTCATTCCGGGGATGTTCTCAGCCTGGCTACGTTTGTGGGGAGCCGAGATCGGCCAGCAGGTTTATTGGACGCCAGCGTTAGAAATTGCTGATCGAGGTTTGTTGAGCATTGGCGATGGGGTGGTGATAGGCCACCGAGTGGGGCTTTATGCCCATGTGATTAAGCCTAAACGACAGGATTTGATGCTCTATGTCAAACCTATCCAAATCGGGGCAGGCGCTTTTGTCGGGGCAGGCTCCCATTTGGGGCCAGGGGTGGTTGTGGAAGCAGGCGGGTACTTGTCGGCAGGGAGTGATGTGTATCTAAATCGGACAGGGGGAAAGGGGTTATGTTGAGGTTGGGCATGGCTTCGGTCAAAAAAGGCCAGGTCGTTAGGAGAGGAGAAGCAATCTGTATAACTGCATTGCGATAGGTTTTGTGTTGAGGTTGAGTGCGATCGACCAGGCAAAGTAAAACTCCTGCATCACAAAGAATCAAAGCTCCAGTCCCTGTTTGCGATATTCAGATAGCAGATGCTGCCGATAGTCACTAGATGGTTCGGTGGTTTTAATTTGTAGATGATCAACTGCTGTAAACCATTGCGTCTACGTTTCAGTTACTGAAGTTTGATCCCCACCTGATTTGCTCCATGGCTGGCTGCGCACGCGCATCAGCAAGCTCTTGGCCCTCGGGACTGATAAGCGCCACGCGATTTTGACAGGCATTAGTCGTAAGGGCTACTGGCACCTGTCGAGAACGCTGGCGACTCAAACTGGAATGACCAATGAGTGGTTAACACAACAGGGATTACTGTCAATCCGTGACCTGTGGATGAAAGCTCAGGGTTACGTTTGATAGTGTCAGTTAATGTTTGCTCCGTGATGCTGAACCGCCCTGTGCGCGCTCATCAGCTGGAGAGTAAGGGCTTAAGAAACCGAGGTGCTTTATTCTCTCCCACCCCTCGGCTCCTTTAACCCAAAATACGTCAGCACCAGCACTTCCTCCCCCGTATTCATTACCTCATGGACCTCCCCAGGCTCCACCGCAATGCAGGTGCCCGGCGCGATCGCGTGAGCTACGCCGTCGATGTGAATCGTGCCCTGCCCCGACTCCACAAAAAAGACCTCGTACATATCCGCGTGGGCGTGGGCCGCTGCAACTTGACCCGGCCCAAACCGCGCCTGGGAAAAATTCGTCAGATTTGCCAACATCCCCGAACGCAACATCACCTGTTTCCGAATCTCAGGATTGTGGGACACCGCCTCATCGGGTAACGCTTGCAGAGAAGTTATATGCATTGAATTCAGTCAATCTCATCTAGACAAAACTAACGCAGAATTTAAGTGATTGGTTATGTGCTGTGCTTGGTGGGGGCGTCCTCACCTCTCATCGCCAAGATCTATCTCAATCTCAACCGGGAACCGCTACAACACAGGTTTGCTAATCTTTAGTTTGACTAAGTTGCTCCACACAACTTAGGACATCAAGATTAAGCTAAAACAGCACCTGTGATTACCATTGACACGTCTCTGTAACAGCCATAAACTTTGAGCCCAAAAAAATTTTATGTTAACCGGAGAAAAAATATCTGCCCACACCAGCCAATCCCCCTTGCGAATTGTGCTGGTTGAAGACGATCCTGTCATGCAGATTGGCCTGGAGCAGTTTTTAGAAGAACACGACCAGTTTGAGATCATCGGCAAAGCAGAAGATGGCTACTCGGGCATCACTGCGGCCTTAGAGCTAAAGCCCGATCTGGTCGTCATGGATATTGGCCTGCCCCAACTCGACGGCATTGCGGCCACTCAACAGATCAAACAAAAAAATCCTGATGTTCGCGTCGTCATGCTCACCTCCCACACCGCCGATACCGAGATGGTTGCGGCCCTGGCCAGCGGTGCAGATGCCTACTGCATCAAGGGCACTAGCCTGGAAGGGCTGGAGGTAGCGATGCTCTGTGCCCAACAGGGGGCCACCTATCTAGATCCCCAAATTGCGCGGCGGGTGATTGGGCATCTCCAGCCAACCCCCTCTACTGGCCCGATGGTTGACCTGTCAAAGCGAGAGCTAGACGTGCTCCGGTTAATTGTTGAGGGCAAAAGCAATCCAGAGATTGCGACTGAGCTGTTTCTCAGCGTCAGCACGGTCAAAACCCACCTGCGCAGCATTATGAATAAGCTGGCGGTGGATGACCGGGTGCAGGCGGCTGTCGCCGCATTGCGAAACGGGCTGGTGTAAGATTTTGTCTGTACATGGAAGAGTCCAATTTGTGAAGCGTGTGGACAGGTTTTAGTGCTTAAACAACGTCGACTCCAGCTTGCGTGCCTGCTCAGTGTTGCCCTGATGTGCGTCGGACTGCTGCTCAGGCCAACGCCCGCAGCTCAGACTGAGCTATTTGATGCGGTCTGGGAAACGGTCAACGATAACTTTTACGACCCTGACTTTAATGGCGTTGATTGGGCCGCTATGGGCAAGCAGTATCGCCCCCAAGTGGCCCAAGCCCCGTCTCAAGCCGAAAAGGCCACCCTCATTAACGAGATGCTCGACCAGTTGCAGACGTCACACACGCACCTTTACACCTCAAATGAGCCTGCCTACTACCAGCTGCTCGGTATTTTTTATCCACGTCTGCCTGACTTGCAAACCCAGCTCCAGGAAAGATTTCCAGACGGCAAAATTGAGTATGCGGGCATCGGCATCGTCACGGCAGAGATCAAGGAAAATACCTTTGTTAAAGCCATCTTTGACGGCAGCCCAGCGGCCACTGCCGGATTGCAGGTGGGCGATCAGATCCTCAGCGTTGATGACCACCCCTTTGAGCCCATTAAATCTTTTCTTGAGAAAGTCGATCAACCGGTCACGCTCCTCGTGCAAAAGTCACCCAACCCCGGCAGTCAGCAAGAGATTACGGTGACGCCTAAGCTGTTTGACGGCATCACCATGTTTGTCGATGCCATGGCCGAGAGCGTGGATGTGGTCAAAAAGAAAGGTAAACAGATTGGCTATATTCACGCCTGGTCCTACGCCAGCGAAGACTATCAAAAACAGCTTGAAGACGAACTCATCTACGGTCGTCTGAAGGATGCCGATGCGCTGGTCCTCGACCTAAGGGACGGGTGGGGTGGGGCACCTTTGACAGCCTTGCATCCCTACACAGCTAGAGGTCCAAGTTTAACCAGCATCCATCGAGATGGCACCGCCTCAACCTACGCTGGACAGTGGTCAAAGCCCGTGATTATGGTCGTCAACGGGGGTAGCCGCAGCGCTAAAGAGATTTTGGCCTATGGCTTTCAGCAATATGAGATTGGGCCGGTGTTGGGCAGTCCCACCCCCGGTGCCGTCGTGGGGGGGCGAGCTTTTCCCATGCCAGATGATAATTTGCTATATGTGGCCGTGGCCGATGTCTATGTGGATGATCAAGTTCGTTTGGAGGGGGTCGGCGTGACCCCTGATGTGTTGGTGCCCTTCCCATTGGAGCACGCCCAGGGGGTAGACCCGCAAAAAGAACGTGCGATCGCACTTACCCTGGACTTACTCAATGCTCAGTAACAGGGCTCAAAGGCCATGGGCAGAGCCACTTTGAGTCTACCACTTTGACTCTATTTAGAATTGGCTACAATTGAATGACTCACATCTCGCCAACGGCCCAGCCAGTCGGAGAAACAATGTGAGGAAGGGTGTCACTTAACCAACTGTCTGCTAACCCCATGCAGATGCTGATTTTGCATCAACGGGTTCTATCGAAGTGTTTTGGCCTGATTTCCAGGTTGCATTGAGATGTATAAATTGACACCTTTCATTGCATTGCTCAGTTGCCTCTTTTGCCTGATTATTTTCTCACCTGATACGTCTCAAACAGCCAGTCAGTCTCTGTCGTCTGAGCTACCTCAAGCAGTCAATCAGTCCGTACCTACTGAGTCGCCCTATCCCGTTAGTCAGAAGGTCATCGATAAAGCCCTTTCGGCTCCTTTGGCCAGAGAATATAAACTCACGCAGATCGGTATCCAGAATAATATTTTTAGCAATAATTTGGTGCGGATGCGCCAATGCTTTTTGCTTTCGGTCTTAGCCTATACCAACTACCATGACGGTACCCGCTACAGCGGCTCTGAGGGAAAATCCATCGAAGACCGGGTGGCTCAGCACCTAAAACACATTGTCAAAGGAGACACTGACAATAACGGTCAGTCCTTTGAGTCCCCCGCGCTGGGGGGGCTTTTCGCCGGTTGGCTAGACGTCCATATTGCCTATACAGCCGTGCTTGCCAAGCACACTCCAAGGGTTTGGGAGCAGCTAACGGCCGATGAAAAAGAACGGATTGAATGGATGATGAAAGCCTATGCAGCGATTGGGCACTGGCAAAGTGATGATGATAATCGGTATTCCCGTCGAGCCAATGGGCAAGAAGCTTATGCTAAGGTCAAAAGTCCCAATATTTCCCACGGAGCTCCGGCCTTGGTGGTCGCTGCCCATTTGTTTTTTGGCAACAACGACAATGGGCAGCCTGTGATTGACAACTATTTTCAGACATTTAGCTTTTCTGAATTGCTCAACAAGTTTGACGAATACGATTGGGTAACTATCAAAGACGCGTGGACTAAAACACGAGAGTGGGCTCCTGAATATGCCTCTAGCCCCCTGGGTGATCTGATGCAAAATGGCGGTGACATGATAGATGATCCGAATACAGATTTTGGCGGCGGGGGCACAGGAACGGGGGTTAATACCCCATATTCCTATTTTGGAAAAACCTTAGACGACCCCATTGGCATTTACCATCGCCTGGCCGACCACCAATTTTTCCATCCTGTAAAGAGTGAGATTAATAATCCTCGAGGCACCAACATGCATATCGTAGGCAGCCGATCCGGCTCGCCACCCTCTGGGCAACTTGGCATTGAGTCTCCTTACGAAGGTCTCACTGGCATGGGTTACGAATTTCTGGTGCTCAAGCGAGACAGCCTTGATCAAAATAGAGACAGGGGCGGATACCGTAGTGAAGCCCGCTATACTCACCATGCCTGGTTTATCCACATGACGATGCGAACCACTTTGGATTTGTTGGGCCTGTGGCCGACCAGTGGTTCAGTCAAAGATGACATTGAACGCCGATTTGCCGTCGGCACAGAAGATCTTTACTTTCGGCTTGATGAGCACTGGTTTGGGCGGGCAAACGGGACCTATCGTTTGGTTTCCACCGACGCCAGCGATACCCCCGTCAATACCACTTTGCAGTACGACGTCAATGGTGCCCCGGCCAATGCAGTGGGGCGTGAATTGTGGAAATTCATCAAAGCTCGCACCCCACCTCCCCATTTGGAGACCCCCGAGGTCAGCTACACGGTTGACGCCGAGACCTTTGCCACCTTCGGGGCGGTTCAGATAGTTTCTGTCGATGGACGCATTGCCTTAGATCTGAGCACGGCGGATGATGTCACCGTCACAGAGCCCAATGTCAACAACCCAGATCGAGCTGAAGCAGAGATCACCCTCGATCACTTTGGGAAATACGACGTTTGGGCATTTTCTAAGATCGCCCCTGGGTCCACTGCCTTTTATCTAAAAACCCATGGCCGAAGAACCCATCCTATCTTGCATGGGTCTGCCTACGAAAGCAGCTTTCTGCCAGTTGGTGATGACGACTGGGCCTGGAGAAAAGTCAGCACCCAAAACACGGCTTTCAAAGCCGGTCAGAATTCGATTACGCTGCTGCCAAAGGAGAGCGGTGTCTTGGTCGAAAAAATCTTTTTTACCAACAAAACAGGAAAGCTGCCGGCTGGCCCCATTGCAGAAGCAGAATCAGACAACGCGGCCAACTCGTCACCGTGAGCGGGTCGCCAGTTAGTACAACGACACCTGGCAAGCCGATAGCCCGGCCAGCTCTGCCTCAGATTCATCACGCCAAAGGTTTTCTGCGAGCTCGAGACAGGGGGCCACCTCTTCTGGTTGAGTTAGCCCACGACAAGCATTAATCGACGCCACCTCTTCGGGGCTATAATCGCGGGTAGAGCTTTCGGCCCGGCGAAGGCAGGTTGCGTAGGCACCTTCCTCAAAGAGTTCAGGATTTCTTTCGAAGCGCAAAGGCCGAGTAGACTGACAAGCTTCCAGCCCTGTCACTTCAGAATCCGAGCCATCTCGCCACAGACTATCAACCAGCTCGATACAGTCTGAGACTTCGTCAGGTCGATTCGTGCCCTGACAGGCGCGAATCGCAGCTAACTCTCTGTCAGAGCCATTTCGAAAGATGCCATCTGCCATCTCAAAACAAGCTTCGAAGGGAGACTCTGCCGATACGGGAGCACCCATCGAAAGCACACTAATCATAGCCAAGGGAAGGCATATGCCCAAAGCTAGTAAAGTTTTCATTATTTTGAACCTGGGATCTAACCTACAGAACTTAAGTCAAGCAAAACGTAAGCACAAGCAAGACAGGTGTTGACGTCAGCTTAGCTTTGGATATATGCAATTAACATCCTCCAATCGGTCAGACTCCAATCGGTCAGACTTTAGCATTGTTCGATGATGGTTTCCTTTATTCCCAAAAAATTGCCCAACTGGCTAACCGATTGGGGGTAGTTGTCCGCCCAGCTACAGGCCAGAATAGGGCTGAAATCATAGAGGGAGAATACGATGGTATTTTCAAAATGTTGGCGGTCAAGCACTGCCCTGATAATTAGCACGGTGATCACCTCAGCCCTACCCATATCTACGCTAGGCCTATCTGCTGCGGTTGCTGCAACTCAGCTCGAGACTACCGTAACAGAATCCGTTAATACGGTTACCCTAGCCAGGGTTATTGATACTGACACCCAAATTCCAGTAGCATTAGAAGAGGCTGAGAGAATAATTGTTGCCCCCGGTGAGACCGAAGCAGTCACCCTGACAGTAACAGAGCATATCCGCGCAGAGGACAATACGATCTTGATCCCGCGGGGTAGCCAGATTGAAGGCGTATTAGAACCGGTCGAACAGGGTGTCCAATTTGTGGCCCGAGAGGTGGTGATTGCCACCAGCAATGAGCGCCTGCCGATTTTTGCCTCATCCCAGGTAGTATCACAAACTGAGACGATTTCTCGAAAATCTGATCCCGAGCTATTGGAGGGAGCCGCTATCGGTGCAGCGGGTGGGGCTCTCATCGGTGAAATTTTCGGCAGCATTGATGTGTTAGAAGTGCTTGGGGGTGCAGGGGCTGGTTTAATCGCAAGCCTTTTGTTGCGTGGCAATGAAGAGGTTGAGGTATTTGTGATTGAGCCAGAAAATGACCTGACCCTGACGCTTGAGGACGATTTTACCCGCTAAATTTGTATGCCCAATGCGCAGCCCTAAAACCTAAATACCAAACCCTAAATATCTAAGATAGGCGAGATAATTTGACCCTGCGGATTCACCCAGTGAACCGCAGGGTTGTTAATATTCACCAACGCGGCGTGCGCACCTTGTGTTTTTCAGGCAAAAAAAACCTGCGCCAGCAATTAGCCGAACGCGGCTCTGGCACAGGACTTGAAGGAGCATAACCCCCTTACTGTGTAATAGAAACAGACGCGCTGCATCCACCGATCGGACATGAATCAGAGTTATTGCTAGCACGGATAAAACATGTCCATTTGGGTGATGTGAAACCCGGACTTAATTCTGAATAATTTATGCCTAACCATGAGCTAGACCGATTCAATCGCCTCAGTCGAACCCCCTTAAGAGTGGCACTTATCCATGAAAGACCTACCGCTTTACGTTGAGATATCAGGCAATCCATCAGGGCCGACTATCTTCTTTTTACATGCAATGGGCACCAGTGGTTGGATGTGGCAAGAACAGGTTAAATTATTGGAAGACTGTAATTGTGTTGTGCCCGACCTGCCTGGCCATGGTCAAAGCAACCACATTCCGTGGGAGTCTTTCTCAGAGACTGCCCGATTAATAAGCGATCTTATCCAGGCCCATGGCTGTTCTGGAAACGCCCATATTGTCGGGCTTTCATTGGGTGCTCATGTTGGGTTGCAGTTACTGTCCGACACGCCATCAGTGGCAGAGCATGTCGTCCTGAGCGGACTGCATGTACTCCCCATGCCCAACAAAAAGATGATGTCTTTGATGAACTATTTGATTGCACCGCTGGTGAAATCAGACTTGCTAGCGCGCCTGAATGCTAAAGCCCTAAAAATTTCTGAGGAGCAATTTGAGGGCTATCACCACAGTTTTAAGCAAATGTCCCCACGGGCTTTCTTTAAGGTGAGTAGGGATGCGGCAAATTTCGAATTGCCAGACAATATTGACGCTGTGACAACCCCCACACTGATCGTCGCGGGGGAGCATGAACACGCGCTGATACACCAGTCACAAAAGGCATTAGTCAGGACAATGCCCAATGCAAAATCGTATATCGCTCCAAATGTAGGGCATGGGTGGAGTTTAGAAGCCCCTGAATTATTTGCAGAGACAGTCCGAGCCTGGATTCAAGATCAACCGATTCCCAAGCAATTACAATCCGTCGTCTAGCACAACCAGACAAACGGTTAGCGATGGTCAACTGATGGCCCCATTAATAGGGCAGCCGGCAGAGAAACTAAAATGGTCCAACCGCCCAGCACTAAGACAACCCGTGGCAAAAAGCCCAGCACCTCGCTAATCGTGAGTGGTGAAGAGGTTGTCTGTAAAATTTGCATCGCGGCCCAAAGAATGACACTGGCAATTAATGCGATCGCAATAGCCACCCCCCACTGCCGCTGATAGAAAAAGACCAGTGATGGCGAAGCTGCTAGCGCAATCGGCAATGAAAATAGGAATACAAGTGGAAGATTGGCAAACGAGAGTACGGTCCCTAACCCTCCAACACTGGCGTCGGTAGAAATGACCACTGCGGCTGTCGAAAACGCTAGCAGATAAAACCAACTAAACCCGAGAATATGTCGGACGCGTGAAATATTCATATCATTTCGCCTTAAGACCCAATATTCTCAAATATGTCGCGGTGGCTAAATCGACGACATCCCCCAACTGGACACTATAGCCATAGGGCTTACCCTATGGTTACTGCTGCATTACTCATCTATTTTGGGGGCAAATAAGTCTTGCCCTAGCTGACGGAGAGTAAACCCTTCCACAATCCCGTCTTCAGAGAGAGAAAACGTCACTGTGACATCCACTATTTTGGCAAAGAAATCTATTTCCGAGCTTGGGTACAGAACAAAGGAATCTTGGCCAGTGGCTTGACCCACTAGCTGCCCCTCCTCAACCCGCATCGTGACTTGCATGTCTGGGAGTAACTGATAGGTGCCTACATACTTTTCATAGAGGGCTGGGTCAACCTCTATTTCTTCAGCCTGTGTCGGCAGTTCATAGGGCGCTCCAAACAAAATTGCAGCCAAATCATCGGCAATTGGGCCAGGGGGTTGATTGCTAAAGTTGGTCAGCACGCTGATGGTCAAAGCCTCGTCGGGGTAGTGCGCCAAAACGGAGAGAAACCCGCTAATACCGCCACTGTGATGAATGCGCTGTCGCTCTAGATGGGCATCTAGCACTACACCATACCCATAGAAAGCGTCAGGGCTATCTTCGAGTCCGTCCATTTTTGCGAATGGGGTCGTGAGCGTTGCCTTCGCCGTTTCACTTAAAACAGTTTGTTCTAAATTCTCACCATAGAGCCATTGATTCCAGGTGGCTAAGTCCTCTACGGTTGAATACAAGCCACCCGCCCCTTGGGGGAGACTCATATCCATCGGCACTGTCTTCAGGTGGGTGTCGGTGCCGATAAAAATATAGCCCTGGGCTAAATTTGAAATCACCGCCTGGGGAATCTCATAGCCAGTGTGAGTCATCCCCAGGGGTTCAAAAATCTGAGTTTGCATGTAGTCTGCATAGGTCTGCCCTGAGACCGTTTCAAGAATCTGGGTCAGCAAGATATAGCCTGAATTGCTGTATTTGAACTGTTCACCCGGTTCAAATTCGAGGGGCAAATCCTTAAATCGAGCCATCAGTTGATCAAGGGTGGCGGGCAGTCTCATCCACTCTGCAATGTCGGGAAAAGTTTCAGGGTCAAGGTATTCGGGGATGCCTGCGGTGTGGGTTAGCAGGTGGTGAATTGTGATCCGCTTGCCCTCGGGGTAATCAGGCAAATAGGTTACAACTGGGGCTTGCAGGTCGATGAGCCCCTGCTCCTGGAGCTGTAAGATCGCCACCGCTGTAAATTGCTTGGTGATTGAGCCAATCCGAAACTTGGTTTCAAGGGTATTGGCAACCCCATGCTCCCGATTAGCCAGGCCATAGGTACGGGTGAGTACAGCCTCGTCGCCACGGGTGACCATAACGGTACCTGAGAATCGCCCGGTCTGATAGTGTGCCTCCAGATAGGCATCGATGTCAGCGATGATGCCAGCCCCCAGGGCGGCATGGGTAGTTGAGTCGGCGGTTGCGGTGATAGTTGGAGTCATACTTAATGTCTGTTCTTGAATAGAGGGTAAATCGTAGACAGAATCAGATGTTTTTGCCATGACTTGGGTAGAGTTTAGTGCCCAACTCAACCCAACTACGGCTCCCATCCAGATCAGCTTGCAAGACTGTGCAGGTTCATTGCGTTGCTTTTTCATAGTTATCAATCGTTGTCAAATGCATTTGTCGGCATCGTTTTGTGATATCTGCACTTTAGCAATGCGATTTACCCGATTCCATAGCAAGAGGTCATCAGAATCTATGACGTTTGTCATGGGGAATTGAGCGCAGATCAACTAGGATCAGGGGGTAGGGACGTTCTTCCTTGAACAAATCAAGCACAGGTCTCGAGCACAAATCTCGGGTACAAATCTCGGGCACAAATCAGAAATGAAGCGGGGGATGAGTCAGGGGATGAGTCAGATACTGGACAAAACCATCCGTCAGCCCATAGGTGAGGTTGACGCTGGGGACAAAGCAAGGTCTTCCAAAATGCCCTTGCCAGAAGCTATCGCGACGATCACCCCCTCAATTCCAAAAACGCTGCGGTATGTAGAGTGGGCATTTTTATTCGTCGTCATACTTCGCATGCTGCTGCTGTTTTTGAACAAACCGCTGGGCTACGAGCCAGACACTGGCGACTACATTGGGTTCAGTGTTTTGGGGCTTTTGACCCTGCTCAGCTTCGTTTTCCCCCTTCACCGCCGGATGGGGCAGCGGCAAGGGTATGTGTTGCTAGAGATTGTGTTGCTGCTGATTAGTCGATGGTTTACTGACTGGGGCCTTGATCCATTTTTATATCTCGTTTTGGTTAAGAGTTGTTTTTTACTGCGTCGTCGCGATGTGATTTTCACAACGATTGCGGCGGGTCTCGCCTGGCAGATAAGCCTGGCTCAACGGTTATACCATCAGTTTTCGATGCCTATCGAAAACATTCGAGAACAATTTGAAGCCTCTTTAGAGGCTCCGACGCCCCTGTTAGTTTTAGATATGATCATCAACAGCACAACTATTTATATCATCATGAGTCTGTTGATTATTTTGTTGTGCTGGACCGTTCTGGCTGAGCGCAAAAGTCGACAACAGGCAACCGCCTTATCCCAAGAAGTCGAAGTTCTGGCGGCTGATTTAGAACGTACCCGCATTGCCCGTGACATTCATGACTCGCTGGGTCATACCCTCACCACTCTAGATGTGCAGCTAGAGGTGGCTCAGACTTTACATACTCAGGAGCCTGAGCGGGCCCTGCAGGCCCTAAATCGGGCTAAAAGCTTATCCAGACAATCTCTTCAGGAAGTCCGGCGGGCGGTCTCAACTATGCGCCACGGGCACTTTGACCTGTCGACAGCACTCACCAGTCTGGTCGAGCAAATCCAACAAACCCAAACGCCCCAATCCTTGACCATTGCAACCCAGATCAATTTACCCAATCTGCCGCTCCAGGCCAGTCAACAGCTTTTTCTGATTATCAAAGAGGGGCTGACGAATATCCAGAAACACAGCCAGGCATCGGTGGTGAAGCTATGGGCACAAACCACCTCAGAAGGCATCGCAGTGGGGCTATCGGATAATGGAATTGGCTTCTCTCCGGAGGAAACCACTCCAGGGTTTGGTTTGCGTGGGATGCGAGAACGGGTGCAGCTCTTAAAGGGGCAGATGACGATACACAGTGCGACCGGCAAAGGAACGTTAATTCAAGTGACCATTCCTAAATAATTTGCAGAGCTCGAAGCTTCTCACTCTGTGAGGAGATAAATATTTTCAGAAATTGAATTCTCTCAGAATATAGCCTAAGAAAGCGTTTGTTTTATCTTATAAATGATTCAGATTTTATTGGTTGACGATCAACCCATGTTTAGGGAAGGGCTGGCCTCTCTACTGGCGTTAGAGGACGATTTTGAGATCGTCGGCGAGGCCAACCACGGGCAGGAGTCGATTACCCTGGCCGCCCAGCTCCAGCCGGATGTGATTTTGATGGATGTTCGCATGCCCGTATGTAACGGGGTCGAAGCCACCCGTGAAATCCATCAGCGGTTTCCTTGGATTCGGATTTTGGTGTTGACCACCTTTGATGAAGATGAATATGTGTTTCAATCGCTCGAGGTGGGGGCCCTAGGCTATTTGCTGAAGAGTACCCCGGCGAAACAGGTTGCGATCGCAATTCGCAATATCCACCAGGGCTACAGTCAACTCGGCCCCACCATTGCTCCCAGGGTGTTTTCTCAAGTCAAAGCCGCCATCCCAGGCCCTAAGACAGACGCCCAAGCGTTGTTCAATCCCCGTGAGTTAGACATTTTGAAATTACTGGGACAAGGCCATAGTAATCGAGAAATTGCAGCGGCATTGCACCTCACCGAAGGCACCATCAAAAACCACCTGACCCATATTTTCACCCAGTTGGAGGTTCGCGATCGCACCCAGGCAGCCCTTTGGGCACATCAACACCTGCTGCCTTAGGGATAAAATTACAGTTGTCGAATAACCGGCGACGTGGCCAATGGCAAAGTGAACCAAAACAGTGAACCAACGGCTGGCTGGCTGATCACCCCGATCTCTCCACCGTGGGCGGCGATAATCTCTTTGCAGAGATAAAGCCCCAGCCCCAGCCCTGGCATATAGCGAGCCCGATTACCTCGGGTATACAGCTCAAATAATCGCTCGGATTGCGCCGGAGGAATCCCAACGCCGTCGTCATGGAGGCAGCAAAGCAACCGAGGCTCAGGCTTGAGTTTCAAATCTTGGCGGGTCAGTTTAAGCGGCGTGTCTCTAAATAAATCGGTTAACTCAGTCTTTAAAGGGGAATCCCGATCAAAGTTGATAACGGTTGCCGCCAGGATCAGGTGAATGTCGGGGGGGTTATGTTTAAGGGCATTGTCAATCAGATTGCTTAAGACTCGCCAGAGTTGCATCTCATCTGCGTTGACCAAGGGTAAATCAGGGCGAATGCGTTTAGACACTGTCACCTGATGTGGGGAGAGCTTGGGGCCAATATCTGCTAAGACAGCCTCGATAACAGCGTTGATTTGCAAA
The DNA here is from genome assembly GCA_039820425.1 of Cyanobacteria bacterium J06635_1. GTDB lineage: Bacteria > Cyanobacteriota > Cyanobacteriia > Phormidesmidales > Phormidesmidaceae > SIO4C1. Next base: position 1,173 of record JBCBQD010000111.1, on the reverse strand, counting down.
GGCTGACAGTCCAGTGTGATTCCCTGAATATCGGTGTGATAGGCCTCTACCAATGTGTTGATTAACGTCAGCTGTCGATCGCTGCTTTGCAAGAGTCGCTGCATCACGGCAGTGCTGATCTGAGCCTGTGGGCCAGTGGCTTTTTTTAAAGCATTTTTGATCACGAGGGCGGTGCCCATTACCGGATTACGCAAATCGTGGGAGATGGCGTGTAAAAATATCCGCAGTTCTCGCCGCGACTCAAACTCAGACAGGCGCAGACGTTCATAGACAAAGACGCCCAGGTTGCAGATCAGGCAAACCCAAATCATCTCAATCAAATCGCCTAGGTTGTAAACGTTAAGGATAGACTCATCACCCAGGTCAGTCATGCCCAGGATGGGCAAGGCCACGGTGTAGTAAATGATGGGCAATAACTGAGAGGACAGATGCAGCCGCCAGCAAATTGGGATGAGGACCGCAAAGGCCAAAAAAGCGCTCGGATTTGGCTTAATCGGAATGCCATAAAAGGTGGCGATCAGCAGGGTCGCAAACCCATTGACAGCGCTCGTAAAGATGAAAAAGATCACCGCTGGATGGCGTCGGCCCCACTGGGTTTTGTGAATCAGCAGACAGGTTAATATCAGCCCTAGCACCACAAAGCAGGCAATCACAGTGATGGCTCTGAAATGATCTGCCAACCAGGGTTTTGAAAAAATCCTGTCAAAATCTGACCTTAGCTTTTCGATTTGAAACATGAAAAGGTAAAGCCAATAGATAAAAAGAATCGAGACATAGACTAGCCCAATCCAGAGGCCGACCCCCAAGCGCTGATGAAAAAAGCGCCGTCGCCAGGCTAGATATTCAGCTGATTTCACAAATCTGTTTCCAGGCCACAGTCGAGACCATACCTGTCGCAGCCGATGGCCCATTGGCGGTGACCTGTCCCCCTCAATGGGATCAAATTTTGGCCTAGATTGTGGTACATGAGCAGCCATCTTGCTAAGGACATGACAGGTTAACTCCTACCCTATCGCCCCAGTTGGGCGATAGGGCATCCTCCAGTCAGCCATTTCTCTATCGCCTATATGACTGAGGATCTGCCACCATAGGGATATCGGCGTTCAATTTAAGCCGGGAAACCCAGGTGGTGTAAGCATCCAGGAGTCAGAATTTAGGAGTCAGTGGGGGACT
>JBCBQD010000110.1:0-17568 GCA_039820425.1 Cyanobacteria bacterium J06635_1 | reverse complement strand
CAGCTTGCGTGGGCGCAGAGGAAGCCTCGGGGGGACTAAACAAGCTTTTCCAGAAACCCATTCAAGCAAATACAAGAGACGTTCGACTGCAAGAAAACAGTAATAGCAGTATATCCTTAAGCTTCCGTAAGGAATGAAAGAATATAAGTCACTGCTAATAAATCCATCAAAATTATCTAACAAACTTAGATAATTACGGGCAAACTAAAGCATGACGACTAGGCTTATGCTAAGAACCTGCGGCCTAAGTATTTATGGCTCAGACGGCAGACTAAATCTTAACTAAGTTTTATCGTAACGGTTCAAATGCAATGGCTTGGCAAATGCGGGGCAACCTCAATCTATGACGGCTGGTTTAAGAACATCTACGATAGACCTGCTCAAGCGCTTTAACCGGGCGTTTCCGCAGTTCTATGACCAGTTTGTGAGCAGCGAGATCCAGCTGCAGAATCTGAGGCTGGCCTATCAGCTTTATAAAACCAAGAAAGCCGTCATCGACGTCAAGCCAGAGGGCAACCGCAGTGCGCTGCACTTTGCCTATCGTAATCAGTCGTTTATCCTCAGCGATATTTTTGGGGTTCTGGCGGCCTATGGCCTGACGATTCATAATCTCAGCCTCTACGGGCAAATCTATCCACCCATGCTGGTGTTTATTAAGCTGGTGGTCTCGCGCGGTGGCAAGGCACTCACAGATAAAACCGCTGATAATGTCTGTCGTGCCATCCGAGAGGCCCTGGCGGGTCGCTTTGAAGTTGAAGAAATGCTCAGCGTTGAATTTAACTTAGACGCGGGCTTAGAGCAGGTTGAGACCGAATTTTATGTGGATCCGGTCTTCCATCTGCCAGCCTTACTGATCGAAGCAGATAACCAGCCTGGGCTGTTTTACAAGGTGATGTACGCCATTTGGCAAGAAGATTTACTAGTGGTTAATGCTAATCTACTAGTATGGCGGGGACGCACACGGTTGATTTTGTACCTCCTAGGCCCAAATGAGAGCCTGATCCCAGAGTATCTGGGACAAAAAATTGCAGAAAGCGTACGGCATCGCCTACTAGGGCAGCCGTTTTAACCATTAGGACCTATCGTCTACGATGCCAGTGGCCAATGTCTTGGGTGTCCCCCATACCTATGAGCTGACACCCGCTGAGCTGACACCCATGACACGCCAGTCAACAGCTCTAGTATTTATCCACGGTTGGCTCCTGAGCCGCCATTACTGGCAACCCATGATTCAGGCATTGTCAGCTGAGTATACCTGCTTGGCCTATGATTTGCGTGGCTTTGGGGATTCTACTCAGCAGCTTGATCGACGGGGGCAAACCTGTCTACTCACCTCAACCGACAAACTCGCCGAGGTGACCAAAGAAATACAACCGTCTAGTCCTCGGCATAATTCTCAGCAGGCTGCCCAATTAGCACTACCATCCGCTTCGATTTATAGCTTAACGGCCTATGCTGAGGATCTCATTTCCCTTTTGCAAACGCTCAATTGCGATCGCGTTTGGCTGGTGGGGCATTCCCTCGGTGGCAGCGTCGCTCTGTGGACCGCCCATCTCGCGCCAAAATTAGTACAGGGGGTGATTTGTCTAAATGCCGGGGGCGGCGTTTACATCCAAAAAGCCTTTGACCAGTTTCGCTCTGCCGGACAGCAAATGGTCCAGGTAAGGCCCCGCTGGCTGCGCTATTTTCCACTGCTACCTAGAGTCTTTGCCAATATGATGGTTGCCCGTTCGCTCCAGCTCCGTTGGGGGCAGCAGCGACTTTATGACTTTCTGAGAGCCGATGCCCAGGCTGCCCGTGAGTCATTGCTCGCCTCAACCACCGAAGCCGAAGTTCACCGTCTACCCTACTTAGTCTCCCAGCTTGAGCAGCCCGCCTACTTTATTACCGGCAGCAACGATCAGGTCATGGAACCCCGCTACGTGCGCCACCTGGCCAGCTTTCACAGCCTGTTTCGCCAGGGACAGCCCAACGTGATCGAGTTAGCCCAGTGTGGTCACTTTGCCATGCTTGAGCAAACCCCTCAGGTGGCAAAGACGGTGCAGGAGATTTTGGAGAAAAGCAAGCGATTTTAGATTTTAGATTTTGGATTGGAGCATCGATCAATCGTCTGTAACCCCGACAGGTGCCTGTTTGGGACATAACGCTATTTCCAAAATCCAAAATCCCCAATCCAAAATTACCCATACAGACTCATCACCTCCGTCACTGGCATCCTCGACTGACTCCCCAGCCCCAGGGACGACTGATGGCCTAGCTTAAGATGCTCGGCGGCGGCACAGGCAATCATGGCAGCGTTGTCGGTGCAAAACCGTAGGGGGGGAAATAGGACCGTCAAAGCGTGCTGGGCGGCGGCGGCTTGCAGGTGCGATCGCAACCCGCTATTGGCAGCAACCCCGCCCCCCACGACAATCGTGCTCAACCCTTGATCCAGGGCACAGGCCACGGTTCGTTTAGTCAGCGCTCGGGCCACCGTCGCCTGAAAACTCGCGGCGATATCGGCCACCGGTAATGGCTCAGAGAGTGGCTCAGAAGTTTGTTGCAGCCGCTCCACCAGACGCAGCACCGCGGTCTTGAGGCCACTAAAGCTAGCATCGTAGGGATGATAGCCCCCCTTGGGCAGCGAAATCTTGCCTTCGGGTAGGGGAAACGCTTTGGGATTGCCCTGCTGGGCCAGGCGGTCAATCACAGGGCCGCCAGGGTAGCCCAGCCCTAGCAGCCGTGCCACCTTGTCAAAGGCCTCACCAGCGGCGTCATCACGGGTTTTGCCCAGCACCTGATAGTCACCACAGCCCTCAACGTGGACCAGGCTGGTGTGGCCCCCCGACACCAGCAAGCAAAGAAACGGTGGGACTAACTCTGGCTGACTCAAATAGGCAGCATAGAGGTGCCCCTCCAGGTGATGAACCCCTATAAACGGCTTTTGATGCACCATGGCCAGGGTTTTGCCCGCCGACACCCCCACCAGCAAGGCCCCCACCAGCCCCGGCGCGCAAGTCGCCGCCACCCCATCAATGGCAGACCACTCAATTCCAGCCCGCTCCAGCGCCGCCGCCAGGATGTCCCCCAAGCTAATCAAATGCTGGCGGGAGGCTAGCTCGGGCACAACCCCCCCAAACCGCTGGTGCAAGTCGATCTGGGAGGCCACCACGTTACTCAGGACGATGCGATCGCGCACGATCGCGACTGAGGTTTCATCACAGCTGGTTTCGAGGGCCAAGATGGTAGCCATAGGACAGAGCGAAAGGGGAAAGGGGAAGGGCGAAAGGGGAAGGGCGAAGGGCAAAGGGGAAGGGCGAAGGGGCATATAAGAAAAGCAAAGCCGTGCCCTTGGGATATAGGGAAAAAACATATAGCCCAAAGGACAGACAAGAGCCAGAATAAGCTATTGCACACATCGAGCAATCCCGCTCTAGGGCGCTTGCAGCTAAATGAGCTCCCTGCCGTTGCCCATTACCCATTACCCATTACCCTTTTCAGCCGGGGATTTTATTTATGTGCGGCCCCCTAACCATCGTATCGAGAATCCGAGCTCTCTTCCCCTTCCCTTTTCGCCCTGCCCCCTTCGCCCTAATCCATGGACTCACTTCTCACCTCCGGCCAACCCTTTATCTTTCTATCAAAGTATTTCGGGATGTTACAGCCTACGTAAAATTGCCTTTACGGGGTTTCCGCACAGGGATATGATGCCTACAAAGTCAGGTAGAGTCTTGCTTAACGCTGACTGCGTTCTATGAATAAGCCTTGTCTTTTGTAAATTAAAGGAAGTATTGTATGCGACGGTTGTTTGCTCTGGCTTTAGTCGTTTGCCTTTGGTTTGGTTTCGCAGCGCCTGCCTCTGCTGGGGTAGCCGGTGACAATGTGGCTGGGTTAACCCCCTGTGGCGAGTCTGCGGCATTCCAACAGCGCGCTGCTAATGCAAGTACTGATGCCGCCAAAGCACGTTTTGAATTTTATGCAAATTCCAGCCTGCTGTGTGGCGAAGATGGGCTTCCCCATTTGATTGTAGACGGTGATTTCGCTCACTTGGGTGAGTTCATCATTCCCAGCATTCTGTTCTTATACATTACGGGCTGGATTGGTTGGGCTGGTCGGTCTTACATCATCGGTGCCCGCAAGTCTGGTAAAGCTGAGGAAAAAGAGATCATTATCGACTTACCTCTGGCGATCGCAAGTTCTCTAGGTGGAGCAGCGTGGCCCCTGGTTGCGTTCAAAGAAATGGCCTCTGGGGAAATGTTTGCTAATGACAACGAAATTACCGTGTCACCTCGGTAAGGTTAATGTTGACCACCTAGTTTGCTCTGAGAGAGAAGTTTATGAATGATCTGATTAAATATCTATCGACTGCACCCGTGGTTGCTGCCATTTGGATGACGATTACAGCAGGCATCCTGATTGAGTTCAATCGATTCTTTCCTGACCTGCTCCTACATCCGTAATTTAGACAGATGTCGTCAAGTATTTTAAAAAGCGCCCCCTAGCTAAAGCCAGGGGGCGCTTTTTTTGGGTTCATACATTCAGATTGGCTATCAGGCAGACTGCGGCTCGGTTTTATCGTTGAGCGACCAGTAATACTCAACCGCAATCTCTTCTTTTTGCAACATTGCCTCTAGCTGTTTTTGCTGAGACAGCGCTTTGCGCAGGGTAATAATCAATTCGTGCACCTGCTCTTGCTGCGGTGATTGGTTGTAGACTGCCGGAGAGGTTTGACGCTCTAAGAGCTGTAGCAAAAGTTCGTAGTGGATGTGAGACGGCAGCGGAATAGAGGGATTCATGTAAATTTGCCTGAAGTGAAGTCAGCCGTTAAAAATGGCCAGCGTGCCAAAACGCACTGCTTTATTCTACTGGGGCATCCAGAGCTTTTCATGGAGAAACTGGATCAAAATAAGCCAGCAATGGCCCCCCCTGGATCAGACTGGCGCATAAGTGATTCGCCCACGAGGATGGCCTGGGCCCCCGCGGCAGCGACTTGTTGCACATCAGATGCCTGGTAAATGCCCGACTCACTCACCACCACAATGTCACGCGATCGCAACGTTTCAAGATAGGGTGCAATCAGCTGCCCCGTGGTCGCCAGACTCACCGTAAAATCTTCAAGATTGCGATTATTGACCCCGATCAGCTGGACCGACTCAAGCCCCAACACCCGCACTAGCTCATCCGCCGTGTGGATCTCAACCAGGGCAGCCATGCCGAGGGCGTTGGCAATTTTGACAAAGTAGCGCAGATCTTCATCCGAGAGGATCGCCGCAATCAGCAAGATGGCATCGGCCCCCTTAACCCGCGCCAAATAAATCTGATATGGGTACAAAATAAATTCTTTACACAGCAATGGAATCTTGACTGTCTGTCGAATTTGACTGAGGTAGTCAAAACTGCCCAGAAAAAACGTCTCATCGGTGAGCACCGATAGGCAGGTCGCCCCGCCTGCCTCATAGCTCGCGGCAATCTTTACCGGGTCAAAATCTTCACGAATCACCCCTTTGCTAGGAGACGCCTTTTTGACCTCTGCAATCACAGCGGGGCTGGTTTGCCCCTGCCGCAGCGCCCCTATAAAGTCAAGGGCAGGCAGTGCCGACAGCACTTGACGTTGGAGATCACTCAGCGGCGTAGCATTGCGCAGACGGGTCACCTCCACTTCTTTGTGCCAGACAATTTTTTCAAGAATATTGCGCGGTTCCCCCTCGGGAAGGCGAATCTTGTACTCCAGGTTGCCGACGGAGACAGCACGGTTGGGTTGGAGGCGGCGGATTTTCATAGGGTGAAGGTTAATGGGTGGTGGGAAAGGGGAAGGGCGCTAGCGTCAGCCATACCCGCAGGGTTATAGGGGGAAAGGCGAAAGGGGAAGGGGAAGGAGAAGGGTTGGGTATGAGGATTTTGGACTTCGTCATGAGGCTTCGACGGTGAGCCTAGCCGAACCACTTAGTCAAACGATTTTGGATAGGTGGTAAGTAGTTCTAGTCAGGGGTAAATGATGATTCGTTTCATCCCCGCGTCCCCGCGTCTCCCCATCTCCGTGTCTTCCTCCCCTGCTCCCCCTGCCTCTCTCTACTCTCTACCCTCCACCCTCTACCCTCTACCTATCAAGCAGCCCTTTTAAAGGCCTCATCCAGCACCTCCGAGAGCGTGGGATGGGTGTGGACCAAAAAGGATAAATCAGCCAGGGTCTGGCCCTGGGCAATGGCGTTAGCCGCCTCTTGAATCAGGTCAGCGGCGTGGAGACCAATAATATGAACCCCTAGGATCTCCCCCGTCTCTTTGCGGTAGATGACCTTAGCGAGACCATCCGTTTCACCCTCGGCCAGGGCTTTGGAGTTGGCCTTAAAATAACTGCGAACCGCTCCAATCGAGAAGCCTTCTGCATCCGCGAGGTCTTTAGCAGCGGGTTCGGTCAGGCCCACAAAACTAACCTCTGGATGGGTAAAGGCCGCCGCCGGGATGCTGCGATAGTCCATCGTGCGGGGACGACCGCAGATATTTTCGACCGCTGCCACGCCCTGGGCTGAGGCGGCATGGGCCAGCATCATCTTGCCAGTGGCATCCCCAATGGCCCACAGGTGGGGCAAGGGCTCGCCATCCCGCAGCACCGCCAGCCGCCCATCCACCGGGATAAACCCGCGTCGGTCGGTCTCAATCGCCAGGGACTCCAGCCCCATGTTTTTGGTCGCCGGAATCCGCCCGGTGGCCACCAGGCAAGCATCTACCTCCAGCACCTCAACGGTTTCTTTCGTTTTGGGGTCTGCCAGCTCGATCACCACTGGCGACCCTGGGGTGACTTTCTTCGCGATCACCCCCACATGGGTGTCGATGTCGCGGGGGTTGATCAGCACCCGCTGGGCAATTTTGGCAATGTCGGGATCAAACGTCGGCATCAGCTGGTCGAGGGCTTCAATCATACTGACTTCGCTGCCCAGAGCCGTGTATACATCCGAAAACTCAAGGCCAATGTAACCGCTGCCGATGATCGCTACCCAGTCGGGCAGCCAGTCTAATTTGACGGCTTCGTCGCTGGTAAAGACAGTCTTGCCATCGACCTCAATGCCAGGGGGCACAAAGGGGACCGAACCGGGTGACAGCATGATATCTCGCCCTGTGTAGATTTTTTCTTCGCCCGACTCAGTAGTGACGCTGACCTTTTGGCTGCCCGCCAGCTTGCCCCAGCCACGAATGGTATCTACCTTGAGCCGAGTCAAACTGTTGGTCAGGTCACTCTGAATTTTGCCAACTAAATTCCCAGCGTGGTTGGCAATGGCTTCACGCTCAAACTGGACGCCCCCCACCTGGATACCCATGGATTTAAGATGTTGCTGATCGCGTAGCTCACGTACCCGACCAGATGCCGCTAACAGAGCTTTAGATGGAATACACCCTCGATTGACACAGGTCCCCCCCATGTCGGCGGCTTCAATAATGGCTGTTTTGAGGCCGCACTTAACCGCGTGCAGGGCTGCACCGTGACCGCCGACACCAGCACCGATGATAATTAGGTCATAATCGAAGGATGGGCTCACAACGTTCTCCTGTAATACCGCACGTCAAAAGAGCGCCCAAAGGGCATCCTTCATTCTCAACCAGAGGGGGGGGATTCGACAACCGATTGGTTATCGCAGATCCCATCGCCGATCTGGGTAAAGTACAGATTAGAGCCCCATAAGTCCCCTAATCGACCAATCAACATTCTAGATTGGGTAACTCACCCCAAAGTAGGCAGGCTAGAAAGAAATGGCTAAGGACTGATGAGAGGAGCAGTAGGACGATGAACGAACAACAGCGCCAACTACGCCGCGCCGCAGCTGAAGAATTTATGCAATCTTTGGATCAGCTCGAGATGTTGCTCCAGGATGATGCGCTTACTGAAGCGGCCACACCCTCACAGGATAATCAGTCAAACCCGGATAGCGATCCCAAAAAGTCTAATTTTCCCGAGGGAACCCCGCGGCCAGGGCAACCGCCCCAGGCCTGATAACCGGCCAGATAACTGGCAAACTACCCGGCAAAACCAAGCTAGTGGCTGCGCTGACGGCGGGCTTCGTAAAGTAGCAGTGCTGCTGCGATCGCAACATTCAGCGACTCAACCCCCGCTGCCAGGGAGATTTTAACCCGATGGGTCGCCATCTCCAGCAGCTCAGCCGAGAGCCCAGCCCCTTCATTGCCGAGCAAAAATACCGTCGGCACACACAGATCCAGGTCCCAATAGTCGAGGTCAGCCATAGGGGTCGTGGCCACAATCTGGATTGACTTTTGCTGCCAATGGGCCACCGCAGGCGGCAGCGACTCCAACACCGCAATCGGCATACGAAACCACTGCCCAGCCGAAGCCCGTAGCGTTTTAGGATGGTCGAGGTCGGCGCTGTCACGGCTCACCCAGAGACCATCACTACCCGCCGCCGCCGCCGTGCGAATAATCGTGCCCACATTCCCCGGATCTTGCAGGCGCTCCAACACCACCCCCAAAGAAGGCTCAGCGGTAGGAATCGTGATAGATTCGCGACGCGGTGCGATCGCCACCACCCCATCGGGGTTAACCGTTGTACTCATGCCTTTGAGCACCGCTGGCGACACCAGTCGCATTTTCTTGGCCCGCTGATTAAGCTGCGCCCAAAGGACGCTGTACCTTGACTGCCAATCTGACGTATAACAAAGACACGTCAGCGGATAACCCACCGCAACCGCCTCTTGAATCAGGTGGGTCCCTTCTAGTAAAAACTGAGCCTGCTGGTGACGTTCTTTAGTTTGGTGAAGTTTACGAATTTGTTTAACAAGTGGATTTTTCAAACTGGTGATTGGCGAATCCATCCCCTAGGCTTGCCCCATAATGTGACTGCGAAGGTGTTCGCATAAAAAGACAAAACAGCTCCAGCCTCGCGCAGCACCTAAACTGAGATCCAAATTAATATATTCAAATTTCTTAGCATTTCTATCCTTTAAGATAAATAAGTCTAAATCGCTACCCTGGCAATCAGCCTATACCCACAAAGTGACCGACTTAGATATCGACCTACAACTCTTTTCGAGAAAAGCATCATAAAAACGATGCGGAACCCGGGACTTGAACCCGGAAGTCCTTGCGAACACTAGAACCTGAATCTAGCGCGTCTACCAATTCCGCCAGTTCCGCTTGAAGCCCCTATTTGGGCTGCGATTGCTAATCATCCGTCAGGATCGGTGCCTTAGTCAACTCCTTTCGGCAAAAAAATTGCGCGTCCCTCGGATCCCTATCTCAGCCAAGTCGCTCAAAAAGGTTTGTGAAGTTGTTAGGAACCTCGAAGTTTCGGGTAGAATCAACACCTAAATTGCGCTTTTTGCACACACCTTTGACCCAGCGCTTTTTGCGCCTATTGTTTTGCTGAATCCGGAGGATACTCCTATCATTTCCCTAGACAGTGCTCAACCCCCGTCGCCGACTCCCGAAGCGCAGCCATCCGTGATTGAAATCTACGGAAATGCTTCACTCAGCGGGCATTTACCCGTTAGCGGAGCCAAAAACTCGGCCTTAGTTGTGATGGCAGGGGCATTGCTATGCTCCCAAGACTGCCGCATCCGCAATATCCCTTCGCTTGTAGATGTGTATCGCATGGGTCAGGTACTGTCTGCCCTGGGGGTCAAGCTCCAGCACAAAGGCAATACGGTCGAAGTAGACGCCAGTCACCTCAGCCATTCGCGCGCGCCCTACGAGATTGTCAGCAAACTCAGGGCCAGCTTTTTCGTGATCGGCCCACTGCTAGCTCGTCTGGGGGTAGCCAGGGTACCCTTGCCCGGCGGCTGTGCCATCGGTGATCGTCCCGTCGAGCTTCATATTCGAGGGCTCCAGGCACTGGGGGCCGAAGTCCATATGGATCACGGGATCGTCCACGCCTATGTGCCTGGCAGTCGCGGCAAACTCAAAGGTGGCAAGATTTATCTGGACTACCCCAGCGTGGGAGCTACCGAAACCCTGATGATGGCAGCCACCCTGGCGGAGGGTGAGAGTGTGATTGAGAATGCCGCCCAAGAACCTGAAGTCGTAGATCTGGCCAATTTTTGCCGAGCCATGGGGGCCAAAATTCGCGGCGCAGGCACCAACACCATCACAATCGCCGGGGTGCCCAGCCTGCACTCCACTGACTATGGCATCATCCCTGACCGCATCGAGGCGGGCACCTTCATGATTGCCGGGGCGATTACCCGTTCTAAGATCAGCCTATCACCGATTATTCCAGAGCATCTCACCCCGTTAATCTCTAAGCTCAAAGAAACCGGGTGCGATTTAGTCATGGAAGGTCACAATACAATGCGGGTGATCCCAGGGCAGCGGATTTTGCCTACAGATATCCAAACTCGTCCCCATCCTGGCTTTCCCACTGATATGCAGGCCCAGTTCATGGCCCTGATGACCCTGGCTGAGGGCAACAGCATGATCACCGAAACCGTTTTCGAAAACCGGTTACAGCACGTCGCTGAGTTTACCCGCATGGGGGCTGATATTCGGGTCAAAGGTGACTGTGCCATTATTCGTGGCGTATCGCGGCTGTCCGGGGCTCCGGTGATGGGCACCGATCTGCGAGCAGCTGCGGCACTTTTGGTGGCTGGACTCGCCGCCGATGGCAAAACCACACTGCACGGGTTGCATCACCTCGACCGCGGCTATGACAACATCGAGGCCAAACTCAGCACCATCGGTGCAAACCTTAAGCGGATCCCAGCGAAGGACGCTGATCGGGTTCAGGCTGCGGCTAAGTCAACGGTGGTTTCGGCTTAGAGAGGAGTAGAGAGTAGAGAGAATAGGGCGAAAGTTTAACCCACTACCCACTACCCATTACCCCTCTCAACATAGGCTGGTGGTGATTCTCGCTATACTGGCCTTATCAACACCAGCCGCTGGTCGGCTAGCCATTTGCCCCTATGATTTCTTCTTCTAAAGCAGCTTTAGTTGGTTTACGCGCTAACCAGTTTCGTCACCCCTTGGATCTGCAAGCAACCCAGTCACTACAGCAGCTACCTGGGTTGGATGTGGCAATTCGTAGCCTGTTGGGGCCAGTGGCTGAGCAATTTTTTCAGCTTGAGAATATGGCTGCCAGCGTGTTGGTGGGCCCAAACCAACTCCCTGACTTTCACGAACTGCTGTTAGAAGCCTGTCGGGTTTTAGATCTAGAGCCGCCCCAGCTCTATGTCAAGCAAAATCCCGTGCCCAATGCCTACACATTTGCAATGCGCGGTAAGCAGCCGTTTATTGTGCTGCACACATCTTTGATAGATTTGCTCACCCCGGCTGAAGTACAGGCCGTGATTGGGCATGAGTTGGGGCATCTCAAGTGTGACCACAGCGTCTATTTGACCCTGGCAAATATCATCACCCTGGCCGCTGGCCAACTGCCATTAGGGGGGGTTTTGGTGCAAAATTTGCAGAGTCGAATTTTAGAGTGGGTCCGGTGTGCTGAGTTTACTTGCGATCGCGCCGCCCTACTCGCCACCCAAAATCCCCGAGTGGTGGCCTCGGTGTTGATGAAGCTCGCCGGGGGCTCCCCAACCCTTTCCTCACAGCTCAACCTGGATGCTTTTATCGAACAGGCTCGCGCCTACGACTCCCTGAGCGAAACGCAGCTGGGTGAGCTGATGAAGCAAATGCGCACCAGCGAACTGACCCACCCTGTTCCAGTTTTGCGGGCCAAAGAAATTGATCGCTGGGCCAGCACCCAGGACTACCAAAAACTATTGAAAAGTGCCCCGATTCAGTATAATAGTCAAACTATGGGCGGATGGCGGAATTGGTAGACGCACCACACTCAAAATGTGGCGACTTCGGTTGTGCGAGTTCGAGTCTCGCTCCGCCCATCTAATTTACATTTCAGATTCAGGCTTGGAACTCTAGCCTGGCTGTCTGACACATCTTCTCTTCTATAAATCCATAATCCTTAATTTCTGGTTGACCTAGCGAGCGGTTGTAAACCACACCTAGTGTATGTGTCGCCGCGGTTTACAATCGCCAGCAGCAAGATGTGTCAGGTCGCTGTTATGGAGCCATTGCTATAATTAGCCCGTAGTTTCTTTTAGGACTAGAACAATGGCTCAGCGATTAAAGCGCTGGGAGTCCCCCCGGCGCAAGGGCCGTAACCATAAGGGGCGAGGTGGCTCAGCCAGACACCGGCAAATCGTTAAGCAACAGAAGCTTTGGCGAAAACGACTAAAATCAGACGGTAAATCCGGTAAATCGACCGAAACAAGAGAGGCAACATTGCCTCTCTTGTTTCTTTAAACGCCATCACTCAAGACAGCCACTGTTAATTCCAACAAAAATCCGTCAAAACACCAACCTCCACAGCGGGAGTTTAGCCATTGAGTTGGGCAGTCTAAGCCTATAGAAATCCATGATGCAAAAGGCACCGAGGGTCAGGTTGGTTAACACGTTTCAACTAGGCAGTCCCCACACTAAAGCCACGGTTTATCACATCCATCTACGCACCTATCAAGAGGCCCCCCTCTTTGGGCAAATGGAAGGAGACACTGCCCAGCTCAATGGGGTGGGACACATCGCCGCTGACGAATGGCAACAAGCGGCGACCCATTACAAAGGCATTCTGTTAGATAGCTGGATGGTTTTACCGGATAGCATCCGCGCACTGATTATATTGAACGACCATATGGCTAAACCCAAGCAGACCTATGGTAAGGCGCGATTGCAAGTCAAACCCCGCGCCCTTACCTCATTTGTGGCTGGCTTTAAAGCCGCTGCAGCCAAACGCATTAACCTGGTCCGCAGCCAGCCCGGAGCCCCCGTCTGGCAACGGGGCTACCACGAACAGCGAATCGAAGACGAAATCACCCTGCTTCGCATTCGTCAACGGCTGACCCGCAATGCAGCGGAACAACCCTGAGGGGCCTGGTACTGCGTCAAGCTTAAAATTTCGATTAGGGATGACGCGGCGAGGGTTTCGACGTCAGCGCGGCTCGACTAAGCGCTCGCCGAACGCCTCAGCCGAGCGGGGGACGCGGGGACGCGGGGAGCCGCAGCCATAAGCGATCTCAGCGTCACCCATTCCCCGCGTCTCCGCGTCGGTCTAACCCGAAAATTTAAGACTGACAGACTACTAGGCAGGTAGCAGGCCCGCCGGGGGGGTAATCTCAATCCGCTTTTTCGCAAGATCGACAATCGGCACAATCGCTTCGACAAATGGCACCAAGACGGTTTTAATCTTTTCGGTCGGCTGGCTGAGGGCAACTTCTAGCAAGTCATTCCCGGCCGCATAAACATCCACAACCGTGCCCACCGTTTCGCCATTGGCTTGCAGAACGACCGTCAGCCCTACCAAATCACCCACATAAAACTCACCCTCGTCTAAGGGCAACCGATCGGCCTTAGGAACTAACAATCGACTATTGCGCAGGGCCTCGGCTTGATCGCGATAGTCAACCCCCTCAAATTTGATAATGTAAAGCCCCTTGCCCTCTAAATAGCGCCCCTGCTTGAGTTGCATACATTTGGGCTCAGCCGCCCCCGGACTTATCAGCCAGCGCTCTCCAGGGTCTAAAAACCGCTCTGGGAAATCACTGTCTGGGTAAACTCTGACCTCACCCTTGAGGCCATGGGCACCAACAATGCGGCCAATTTCGATTAAGTCTTCTGGCATTTTTAGGAAAGGGGGAAAGGCGAAAGGCGTATAGCCCAAGGGGCATTCAAGAAAAGCGTAGCCCTAGCGTTCGCGAAGCTATGCCGAAGGCTTTAGCCATGCCTTTAGGCTATTACCGCAGGGTTATGGGGGACAGGGGGAAATCAGGACCCTTCATACTTTTGCATAAACCTGATCTGTTAATGTTGCCAAATGCTTTAGCGCTATTACAATCTGCGCTTCGGTTGCGGTGAGGCTAATGCGGAAGCATTGCTGCATGTGGGGCCAGTCTAAATCCTTAAGACCTGGAAAAAAGGGACTACCGGGCACCACAATCACCCCGTACTGCTTGAGGGTCTGGTAAAACGCCCAATCGCTCATAGGCAAATCTTTGAGCCAGAGCCAGGCAAAAATGGAGCCCTCGGCGCGATGTAAATACCAGTGCACATCGGGCATGGCCTGGTCAAGGGTTGCCTCGAGTACCGCAAATTTTGATTGATAGTGGGGACGGATCACCTGCTCTGAAATCTCCACCAGGGCCCCAGAACGGATTGCCTTGGCGGCAATCGCTTGACCATAGCGCGATGAATGAATGCACAGATTGGTCTGAAAGGCTTCTAATATCTGAATGATGGGCTCGGGGCCAATGGCAATCCCCAAGCGCTCGCCAGGGAGTCCGGCTTTGGACAGACTAATGCAATGGACGATATTCTCCGCAAAGATCGGCGTCATCTCAGTAAAGTTGAGTGCCGGGAACGGGGGCGCATAGGCAGAATCAATGAACACTGGCACCGCATGGGGGGCCGCTAGTTCAGCAATCCGTCGCACTTCGGTATTGCTGAGGACATTGCCGGTGGGGTTACAGGGGCGTGAAAAAAGGACAAATCCGGTGTCAGGCGTAATCGTTAACTGGCTAAAATCGGGTCGATATTTAAAGCGGTGCTGAGCGGCATCAACATCCAGGGTAGGTTGATAAGCCCGCAGCGCTTCAGGAAACAGACTAATACCACCATAGCCGGTATAGTCAGGGCTCAGCGGTAACACAATTTCTTTGAGCTGACCTTGGGTGGTGTATCCCCCGAGGGCATTGGCCGCTAAGAAATAAAGAAATTGGCTCCCGGGGGTGATCAGAATATTGCGATTAGACAGGCTTAATCCATAGCGTTGATTAAAATCATCTCGGACTGCCTCGATTAGTGGCTCATAGCCCTGGCTGGCCCCATAGCGGCAAACGACTTTGCCATACTCGGGGCTCGACAGCAAATCGGCAGTACAGTCGCGCCACAGCTGCTCCACCGCTGGCAAAATCACCGGATTGCCTGCACTCAGATTAATAAAGTCCTGACCTTTCCCGGCTCGTAGAGTTTCAATGATATCCTTCATGATTGCCCTCACCCCAGTCAGGTGGGACATTTGATCACCGAATTGGGTTAAGGCTGGCATCACACTAGGAAAAAGAACGTCAGAAATAAGTTCATTCACTATAGCTCAGCGTTTTTTGCTATCGATTGAACGAAATTTCAGGTTCAATGGTTGCCATAAACCCTAGAAACTGAACTGATGGCCGTGAAAGGGGGCTCTGTTTTCACCAAAGGTTAAGGCGTGGGAAACTGCTGGAACCATCCATCAAAATGAGCGCACCGCCAGCAGGTCAGCCCCGTTGAAATCTGCCCCACTCAGGTCGGCCTGACTGAAATTAGCCTCCCGAATATCCGCCATCTTCAAAGACGCTTGGCGTAAATTAGCCCCACTCAAGTCTGTCTGAGTTAAATTAGCCTTGTTCAAGCTAGCGTTACTCAGGTTGGCCCGGCTTAGATTTGCCCCACGCAGATCCGCCCCGTCCAGGTCTGTCTGGGCCAGGTTAGCCCCACTCAGGTTCGCTTCACTGAGATTGACGTCGTGCAGATGAGTCCCACTCAGGTTGGCGCTACTTAAATTAACCCCACTGAGATTTGCCCCGCTCAGGTCGGCCTGACTCAGGTCGGCTTCACTCAGGTTGGCCTCGCTGAAATAGACTCGACTGAGATTAGCCCCCTTAAAATTGGCCTGACTTAAGTTCGCTCCGCTCAGGTCTGTCTGGCTTAGATCGGCCCTACTCAGGTTGGCTTCACTCAGGTTCATGCCGCTGAGGTCAGGCTTAATGTCAGGATTGTTGGCTTTCCATGCGTTCCAGAGATCTAAACCTTGAAAGAGGCGCTCAAAATGCTCGGGGTTAGCCATTTTGATCAGCTAGAAATAGGGGGTGTCTGCCAGTAAATACTGATGAATTGTCTCTTGTCCGTGCATTTTCAAGAACGCCTATGGGACTCGTCCAGTTGGTTGATAAATCCACCCGTGATTTTCGCTACCCTAGAATTAGTCATCGACGCTGTAACTAATGCCTTCTCCGTTTCTTGGCATGGCCCCCTACCTGGAGCATCCCGCAATATGGATCTCACCGAAAGTTTAAAGATGGCAACCAAGACGCTGACGGCGAATAAGCTGCGCAGTAGTCTGACTATGCTGGGGATTATTATCGGCAATGCCTCGGTGATTGCCATGGTCGGTCTCGGAGAAGGGGCACAAAAGTTTATTACCGAGCAGCTCCAGAGCCTGGGGCCAAACGTGCTGTTTGTGGTGCCCGGCAGTCGAGAAACCCGGGAGTTGGGGTCGCTGGATGTGCCGAAGACATTGGTGGTGGCCGATGCGGATGCGATCGCATCCCAAGTCCCCTCCGTGGTTGGGGTCGCCCCCGAAAACAGCACCCGTGGACTGATCAGCTACCGCAATCGAAACACCAACAGTAGCATCATTGGCACCAACCCAGACTTTCTCACCGTGCGCAGCTTTGAGGTCGCCCAGGGTCGCTTTATCAATGATTTAGATCTGCGGCGCAGCAGCAGTGTCGTGGTGCTGGGCGACACCCTGGCCGAGCGATTATTCGAGGGTGAGAACCCACTGGGCAAACAAATCCGGATCCGTAACCTCACCTTTGACATTGTCGGCGTGTTAGAAAAAAAAGGCTCTAACCTTGGCCTCGACTATGACGATGCTGTGATGGTGCCCATTACTACTCTGGCCAGTCGTTTGGTGGGGCGCACCTCCCCCTATGGCATTGAGGTCACGTTTATCTCGGTCTCAGCCAAAGATCAAGAGAGTATGCAGACCGCCCAATTCCAAATCACCAACCTGCTGCGGCTGCGCCACGGCATCACCAACGACGACGACTTTTACATCAGCAGCCAAGACACCCTGTTAAATATTGCCAATACGATTACCGGCGCACTCACCCTGATGCTGGCCTCCATCGCCAGCATTTCCCTGGTGGTCGGCGGCATCGGCATTATGAATATCATGCTGGTCTCCGTCCGCGAGCGCACCCAGGAGATCGGACTCCGCAAAGCCATCGGCGCATCCCAGCAAGATATCCTGGTGCAGTTTCTGATCGAAGCCGTTATTCTCTCTGCAGCCGGTGGGTTGATCGGCACCGCCCTCGGCGTCAGCGGCATTGTCCTGATTAGCGCGTTCAGCCCCTTTCAAGCCGGGGTCTCTATGACCGCAATTTTCCTGGCCGTCGGCGTCTCCGGCGGCATCGGCCTATTCTTTGGCGTCGTCCCCGCCCGCCAGGCCGCGAAGCTTGATCCAATTGTTGCCCTACGCAGCGCCTAGATGGGGAGCAGGGGGAGCAGGGGGAGCTGAGAATAAGATTTATCTAAAGCAGTATTGACTCCTAACGTCCAACTTCTGACTCCTGATTCCTGACTCCTATCTCCTATCTCCTAACAAAACCAGTCACGAATGAAACTATCGAGGTCAAAAAGATTTTATGCCCTACGTCAGTGAACTCAGCCCAGGGATGCGGGTCTACGTCGATAACCAGGCAGACCAAACCATTGTCACCACCCTCAGCAGCGGCCCCGGCCAGCAGCAGCAAAGCAGCAATCGCTTTACCACCGGTCCCTGGACCGCCCCACCCGAAATCGTTCGTGCCCCCAGTGGGATTGCC
>JBCBQD010000109.1:0-17650 GCA_039820425.1 Cyanobacteria bacterium J06635_1 | reverse complement strand
ACCAAACCGTCTGGGACTTTAATCACTAGATACAATTTCCGGACAAATGAACCCTTATCAGGAAGGCTGGCTGGAAGGCTAGCAGGAATATTGGCAAAACCCAACCGTATCTGCCTCATCAACCTTAGTCGATTTGGTCACAAAGTTGAGCGCTATCAAAAAGTCAAAAGGTTGACTACCCCCGCATTCGTTTTACTGATGCACAAAAGAAAAATGCACACTACAGAGCATTCCCCGTATTCGCCAGGCACTGCTCATGGTCAGGCCGTATTGACTGAGATCCGCTGTTCTCGACAGGTCCGCTCATAGGTGGCATTAAAGTCAACCGGCAGGCAAAGATCGCCCCTCAGCCAGAGGGGCATTTTAGGCAGGGTTTTGCCGATTTCTAACGCTTCTTGCCAGATGCTCAGATAACAAGCATCTTGATGATTGACTAGACGATAGGCCGTGGCATAGAGCGGAGCAAGTGTTTCGCCAGGATCATGACCCAGGCGTTGCAACAGGGCGTTGTGTAGGTTGTACTGCCGCTGGGTAACTACGTCGATAATGACCAGCCCGATGCCTTCCTTTAGATAGGTTTCACACTTTGAGACAAAGGTATCTCGATGAGCTTGGCGGTCTTTGTTTGCTGGGCTAACCAGCTCAATAGCGCCGAGCAGGGTGGGACCGGCCTCATTGTTAAAAATACTGATTTCTACAATTTCTGCAGTCGGGATAATTTCAATCCGCTGGGCGGGTTCTGGCGGCACCCAGTTTAGCGGGAAAGGGATCACCTCCCCGGTTGAGGCATCAGGGGTAGACTCTTCAAACGCTGCGATATCAATTTCAATCCCAAATTGGACATTGGGCTCAGCAAAGAAGTTAGCGGGCAATCGCTGGTTTAACTCAGACGCGATGTAGGTCGCCCAGGCATTATGAAAAGAGTGCCAATGACGACGATGACTCAACGGGGGGTGAAAATGATCGAGCAGTCCCATAATGCTTAGGTCGAGGTTGTCGACACACGGATATCTTTGATTCTAAGGGACATTCTCAAAAGTCAGTCAGACTAAAACTATCTCCTACACTGGAACCGGAACGCCTACTTGCTCACCGGTCAGACTAAAGGGTCGCACCTCTGTGATGCGAACTTTGACGGTTTGTCCTTTTAGCGCGTTGATATCCCCCTGGCAAAAGGTCAGCCGATTAGTGCGGGTGCGACCCATCACCTGGGTGGGGTCCTTGGGGTTAATGTCTTCGACCAAAACTTCTTCCACTCGGCCAGCATAGCGCTGGGAGCATTCTGCCGCTTTGATGTTTACCAAACGGTTTAGACGCTGCAAGCGATCGCGTTTGGCCTCTTCGTCAAGCTGGTTATCCCAAAGCGCAGCCGGGGTATTGGGGCGAGGTGAATACGCTGCCGTGTTGAGCATGTCAAAACCAACCTCATCCACGAGCCGCAGCGTGTTTTGGAACTGCGCCTCCGTTTCACCCGGAAACCCGACGATTGCATCAGCACTGATTGCCGCATCAGGCACATAGCGACGCACGGTGTCGATAATGCGGCGATATTTTTCATGGGTGTAGCCCCGTGACATCGCCTTTAGCACATCGTTATCCCCTGATTGGAAGGGGATATGGAAATGCTCGCAGACTTTGGGCAGCTCAGCACAGGCTTTGATCAGGCGCTCGGTGAAGTAGCGAGGATGGCTGGTGGCAAAGCGAATACGCTCAATGCCAGGGACATCATGAACGAAATACAGCAGGTCGGTCAGGGTGTGGAGGTGCCGCCCTTCTGGAGTACTGCCAGGTAAGTCACGGCCATAAGCGTCAATATTCTGACCCAGCAGCGTCACTTCTTTATAGCCCTGCTGACCCAGCACTTCCATCTCCGCACGAATCGCCTCGGGGGTGCGCGATTGCTCAACCCCGCGTACGCTTGGCACCACACAGTAGGTGCAACGCTCGTTGCAGCCGTAGATGACGTTGACCCAGCCGGTAATCTTGCTATCTCGCCTGGGTTTGGTGATGTCTTCAATAATATGAATCGGCTCGGTGGCGACCACCTGAGCCCCGTCAAACACCTGCTCTAGCAGATCGCCCAGGCGATTGGCGTGCTGTGGCCCCATCACCAAGTCTAGCTCGGGCACACGGCGCAGCAGCGACTCGCCCTCTTGTTGGGCCACACAACCTGCCACCACCAGGGTCACGTTGGGGTCGGCTTGCTTGCGTTTGGCCTGCTTACCCAAATACGAGTAAACCTTTTGCTCGGCGTTATCGCGAATGGTGCAGGTGTTGTAGAGCACCAGATCCGCCGCCATCGGGTCTTCGGTACAGGTGAGGCCCAGGTCATCTAAAATGCCCGCCATCCGCTCAGAGTCGGCCTTATTCATCTGGCAGCCAAAGGTGGTGATGTGGTAACGACGAGCAGTCATGGCAAAAATGGGGGATGCGAATTAAAGGGCCAGTCTATTATTGTGCCATTGGATCTGCCAGAACTGCTACATGCCTTCTTCTACGTTATCAGGTACCCAGTCTAAATCAGCATTATCAAAAACCGAGTCATGACATGTTTGACCAGGCAACTATCCAAAAGGAGCTAAAACTCAATGAGGTAGAACTCTCCGTTGAAATTAATGCCGAAGGACAAATCAGCCTGGTCGGCAATGGCGGCAAATTATGCAATACCGGAGGCATCACCCTAAAATTTGTCCGTCCAGAGAGAAAACCGTATACACTTATGAGTCTTTCTTTCAAGAATCATTCACGCAGGCAGCCATCAAACAGTATGAAGTGAAGCTAATCATTTACGAGCCATTAAAGGAGGTTATCGTTGAATGGATAGATTAGACCAATATCGCCAAATCGTTCGTAAACTCCTGAGTGATCAGGCCACAGCGAACACTGAAGACGTTGTGGAATGTCAATTGTTATTTGATACTGAACATGATCATTATCAATTGCTGGATATCGGTTGGGACGGGCTCAAACGTATCTACAACTGCTTTATCCATATCGATATCAAAGGCGACAAAATCTGGATTCAGCGGAACATGACCGAATATGATTTGGCCAAAACGCTGATTAAGATGGGGGCGGACAAGGAAGATATTATTTTAGGTCTACATCCACCCTATAAACGTCCACATACAGGATATGGTGTCGCATAGTCGATTCAAATCGGACTAGGCAAACGCAACGGCCCCACTGCGTCGACTATCGCCCGCGCCGTGAAACTCACCATCCGGGGTGATACCCACCGCATGGACGCCGCCAAAGAACATATTCTGCGCCTGCCACCAGACGGGCTGAGATTCGGCCAGCACTGCCCCCTGTTCAATGGAGCTGCGGTCAAAGCCCGGTTCCAGGTGAAATGTCCCGTTTTCCCAATGGATCCGGGGAGCCGCCACGGCAGCCTCTGGCAGCATGCCAAAGTCCATCAGGTTAGAAATCACCTGTAAAATCGCGGTGCGAATTCGGTTTGAGCCCCCAGAGCCCAGCACCAGCTGCGGTCGTCCGTCTCGTAAAATCATCGTCGGGGCCATCATCGAAGACATCCGCTGGTTGGGCTGCCATTGATGAAACCCGTGGGGGTTGAGGTCTTCCTCGCCCAGCATATTATTTACCATGATGTCTGTCCCTGGGATGATATAGGATGACCCCTCTCCATTAGAAGTCGTGACGCTGGCGGCGTTGCCCTCTGCATCCACCACACTGATGTGGGTGGTACTGCCCAGCCGATTAACAATCCCGCTCTGATTTGCTACGCTCTGACGATACTGTGAAAGGTATTGGCCAATATGATCTGGGCTCAAAAAGCGATCCAAAATAGTTGCTTCGTACAGATTGGCATCGTATCCATCCCGCCGAGCCTCATTGGTCAGCCGCATCACCTCGCTCAAGCACTGCAAATGGTCAGCACTGCCGTGGGTCATCGTCATCGGGCTAGTTTCTGCTAGCAAGGCTAGGGCAAATGCAATCAGAGCCCCGCCGGAGCTGGGCGGTGGGTTAGTCAGCAGTGTCGCTCCGCGATAGTTCACACTGAGGGGTTGGCGTTCAATCACTTGATAGGTGTTAAAGTCCTCAAGGGTGAGATAGCCGCCACGCTCTGCACAGTCCTGGGTAAGTTGGGTTGCGATGGTCCTTCTGGACCGGTCTTCGACCATCGCAACCCCATAAAACCCGTCTACCCCCACCTCAGCCAGATTTTCCAAAAAATCTGCAAATCCAGGCATCCGAAGGGTTTCCCCTGCTTTCAAAAGGGCTCCCTGGGGTGCATAGATCGACCGCGAGTCCAGGGTTGCAGTCAAAATCGGGGTCAGTAACTCATAGACATAGGCAAAAAAACCATTCACCTTAACCCCACTACGAGCCAGGTGAACTGCCGGGGCCAGCACATCCCACAATGGCAACCGTCCCAATCGCTGATGAACATGCAGCAACCCACCCACATTTCCCGGCACCGCCATCGACCCCAAACCAATGTGAAACTCCTGCACTGTCTCACCAAAATTGGCCGCAATCGGATAAAAATCTAACTCAGCTCGCTTCTGAGCTGGTGTCTGGGTAAAAAAATCAAATAGGACATTTTCGCCCTCCCCCGTGTGGGCCAGCAAAAAACCGCCCCCCGCTGCCGAGGTCAGTACCGACTCTGCTACGCAGGCAGCAAAACAGCCCGCCACTGCTGCATCAAAGGCATTTCCACCAATTCGCAAAACCTCAGCTGCGGCTTTTGCTGTCTGAGGATGCCCTGCTGCCACAGCGCCTTGTTGAGCCATGTTTGCTTTGTTGCTTTATTTTTGCAATAAGTCTGCGAGGATCTTTCTTGATCAATTTTCGATCATCGCGATTTTAGCAGCTCGACTGCACCCCTTTGTACTCCAGCCCAATGACCACAGCAATCTTCAAATTCCGTCTGGCTGAGCGGTTCAGCCGAGCTCACGACCAAAACCTCACATCGAAGCCCACCTCCCCGTATATCATTACCAAGATGCAGGCATCTCACCGGAAATCAGTGAGCATTTTTTAGCCTAACTGCTGAGAACTTGTTATAAAAATTCTGAGTTTTCACGAAACTTCTAAAAGTATTTGATCTGAATATTAAGGCCCTTAAAATATATGCTCACCTCAAAGCTTTTAGAAGCAATGCCATTACTAACTTCTAGGGAAAAGTAGATCATTTCAGATTTTGAGCAAAGAAAAAACTGCGATCTCCAGAGTATGAACTTTGTTTGAAAATCCCTGATCCCCGACCTTGATCCCCTATTATTGAAATTGAAGCGAGTTCGCTTCCCTGGCAGATTAAACAGCTAGAGCAAACAAACGCAAGAGGTAAAGCTGTTGGACTTCGATCTGTCTCGTTTAACCCAGTGTCCAAGCCCTAAGGCTGATACTTCCGAAAGCTGACGAACTGGGAGCCATGCAAAGGTTAGTGATTACTAATCCAAAAGCAACTCCAAGTAAAGCGCAATTAAGAGACGGAAGTTCCTCAGAGATAGGGCTGGGCACTGTTGATTTTAAAGAACATAATTAGGTTTTCTGTTGATAGAAAATAGTAACCTTATACGCAATTACAAAATCTAGTAAAAAACGTCCAAGAGCCCACTTCACACCTCCCTGAGGCAAGGTCCTGGTTGATAGCCCCTGGTTGATAGCCATAGATATCACAAGGTGGATACCAAGCCCCCTCACATAAAATCATCCATTTTGCATCGAGGTAATTGGCGCTGGGATGCCTCCTATCACCTGACGCCTAATCTCCTGGCGCCTCACCTCGGCCAGCACATACGATTCAATCAGACACCTACCAGGGTAGAACTAACGTTCTCAACCCAGCCATCTCCAGATAAGATACAGACAGCGAGACAGGTCACAAAAAGATGGCGATTATTGCGCTCAAAGCTTGGTATTTACAAAATTACGAACCCCTCAAAGCGCTAGAGAAACGCTCCCACGACCTGCGCCTGGCCAAAAACAGTCTGTTAAAATCAGCGCTGCGGGCCGATTTTCTCGAGGACATCAACGACGTTAAACAGGCCGACTGGTTTCAACGATATCTCGAGGGCGATCTGGTCGAGTTTTATATTGAGGGCAGCGGCACCTACGCCATTGCCAACATCGATTTGATCAGCCATGAAATTTATTTCACCAAAGCCGACTCCCTTGCCAACCTGGAGCCCACGATTTTTCTGTGCTACCAGACCGAGTACCCAGACTCCAGCGACTTGCTACGCACCGAAATCACTACATTTATCGAAAAATACAACCACAAATCGCGGCTAGCCCTCAGCCTGGTCGAGTCCCATCGGCTCAGCCAGGGGCCAGTACGCCTGAATAGCAACCTGATGCGCAAGATTCGCCGCAGTTTACTTTTTATTGCCGATGGCACCGCTATTTTTGACGTAGACAGCACCCCACCAGCCCTATTTCCCAACCCTAAGGTTTGTGTTGAAATAGGCTACGCCCTCAGCGCCAAACGTCCTGAGCAGCTATTGCTGGCCCAAATGGAGCGTAGCGACCTACCCGGCCAATTTCCCTTTGATATTGCCCCCCAGCACAAATTGATCTTTAAAAGCAAAACGGATTTACGCAAAGACCTGCCGAAGATATTAGAAGCTAAGTTGCAACGGTTCAATTTAGCCAGCTAAAACACATTCAGCTTGGACCCTTGAGGTTTTGCCAACAGGCAAACAGATTGGGCAGTTCCCGTAGGGCAAACGACAGGTCTGGATGTGGACAAGGTTTAAGTCTTTATCTGCTAATTCTGACAGCAATGCCCCAACGCTCTCGCCGATTTGCACCCTATGATCCTAAAAGCGGCCTCGAAAATGCTGGGTTGCAGTTTTTACAGCAGGCACGCTACCTATGTGCAATCAACTGTTTTGGCGAGTTAGCCACCCTCGAGCCTACCTATGACATGGCTTGGTATGGGTTAGGCAATGCCCTGTTCAGTCTCTCCGGAGAACGACGCGACCTCGAGATCTTAAAACTCTCTCTTGCTTGCTTACGCCGAACTCTGGTCGAGAATGAGAACAACGATCTGGCCTTGGAGCTAGAAGGTTGGATTAACCGTCAAACCCCCCTCAGTGCCGAAACCTTTCAATCTTGCCGGGCCTATCAAAAGAGTCCAGACTCCATTGCAGCCACTCTGGGCTTTAAGACCCAATCTCTAATTGAAGCCTGGCGTGAGTTAAAGACGCCCCAAGCACGGCTGCAGATGCTGATTTGGCTAGCTCCTCAATATGAAGCCCATGTGGGTGAGTTGCTCTTAACAGCGCTGTCTGACCCTAATAAAGATGTACAAATGGCCGCCCTCAAGCGGATTTATCCGTGGGGCGACCAACAAAATATTCAATATCAGATTGCCATGCTGGTAGATTCTGACACTTATCTCACCCTAGAACCTTACGTCAGTCGGGCTATCCACCAGATTAGTCACACCCATCCTGCA
The DNA here is from genome assembly GCA_039820425.1 of Cyanobacteria bacterium J06635_1. Taxonomy (GTDB): domain Bacteria; phylum Cyanobacteriota; class Cyanobacteriia; order Phormidesmidales; family Phormidesmidaceae; genus SIO4C1. The sequence goes on along the minus strand of JBCBQD010000109.1, from coordinate 10,221 downwards.
ACGCAAGGATGGGCGATGATTTTACAGCGAAAAATAAAGACCAAATCAAAGGCCTAGTTTAGACCACTCATCAGACGTTACCTTAGAGCGATTGACTCGGTTACGCGCTGCCTTCGATCTAGACCAGGCGGTTAGCAACCAAATCCACAGAAAAATAAAGCTTGAAACCAAGCTACCAATGCCCCACTTAACCACATTTTTAGTGATAGCTTTGCGACGATTGCGCATGACTGTCTTATTTCTGGTTTCGGTTTCAGTTTTAATTTCAGTTAAGCGCGTGCTCAGTTCTGAACGCACATTAGCCCCCGCCTCTTCAGGAGAGACTCCCTCACTTTCTAAGAACGCTGCAATATCATTATCGCTAGCTTGATCTAGCTGCTGCTCAACTTGGGCCAACTGCTCCATCTGCTGTTGCAGTTGACTGCTTCCCTCAGCAATAACTCGTTCGTTGATACGAATAGTGTGGGACACCATCAGGGGGATTAACAACAAAAATAGAATTGCGCAAAGCAAACAGGCCCAAGACAGGAGTCTGGCTAATAGAAACTCCCAGGGCTTTCGCATAACATCTTCACCAAAGAAGACCATCATCAGCCCAAACAATGGAATCGGCACGCTATCGATAAGTGCGCCCGCAGCATCCATCTCCCATACGGGGTTCATGATATCTGGCGGCAAGACAATATCAGCAATATTCAGCGCCCCCATCACTAGCATGCCATATCCAATGATGCGAATAATACCAATCGTCGACTGACCAATTAAATTACGAGATTGAGAAGGTGTTTCAAACATAGATGTGCACCGATATAATTCGTTTAGATTTGTTTGTATTTAGATTTGTTTGTATTTAGAGCTGTTTTGCATACAGTGGCGGAAACTCAATCTGCCACAACTCATACCAGACAGGCCAAATCTGTTCTAAAGCCTGCTTTGCAGCCTGAGCATTGTCCCCTAGCGGGGTCGACAGATGAGCCCACAGGCAACGCTCGTCTTTTAAGTTTTCCCCGGTCAGCCAGGGCCATAGGCGATGCCGAATATCGTAAAAATTACGATTGTATTTGAACTCTTCATCGGTCGCGGTGCTGTTGCCGTAGGGATCAATACAAGCACTGAGATAGGCCTGTTCTTGGTCGCTATACAGCAGATATGAGCCTAAATCAGGAGATTGCTTGATGACAATCTCCTCTCGCGGCACAGGCTGATCAGTGTCCAGATGCTTTTCGATCAGCTTCATTAGCTCAGCGTTGGGGCGAATGAGATATCTCATCTCAACCGCCACTGATCGCTCATTATACTGATAGCGATAGCGATGACCTGATACAAAAAACTCAGGCATGTCTGAGTCAAAGGTAATCACCTCACCCTGGCTAACACTGCTATCGGCCAGCACCACATGATCAGGGAAGGAAAAAGACCGATCGGCTACCTTGGGCTGAGCCGGATAAAAAAGTACCCGTCCTGCCACCAAAGTCGCGCCACACGTCATAGTCACCAGCGTCAACAGTCGTATCCCTTGTCCAACGTTTTTCATGATCACCCCCTAAGATTGGCAGACTGCGCTTGGGCTGGTGGTTCCACTCCAGTCAGCGCTGAGGGGACTTCTGATAAGTTGTCTTCAATATTGGCCCGACGCATTAAAAACCAACAAAACGCCCCAAAAAGGGCCACTGCGACCATTGAGAATAGGAGGGACCCCTCACCTTTATGCCAGTACTCAAACACATCCTTACCATGGGACGCCACCAGGTAAGTCATCAGAGCAATCCGTACACTGTTGACCAAAAACGCTAAGACTACTGCAACAACCGGCACCCACACTCTATCAGCGCGACGAATCTCAAATAACAATAAAAATAAAACTGATAGCCCTAAGAGGTGAGCCATATTCTCAACCCCAGAGCAACCCGCGATCACCTCAATGCCGCCTTTTGGCAACAAGATAAAGGTGCCCTGGCGTACCACATCAAACCCAGAGTACCAGAGCAATGCGGTCGAAAATTTGGCCGTCACCGGAGACAAATTAACAAGCTGAGTTAACGCCGTAGGGGGGGGTGCCAAAAAACAAAGCGCCAACAACATCGGCCAATACTGCCGAAGTCCCCTGAAGCCAGAAGCCAACAATGCTAAACCTAAAGCAGATAAAAGAGGAGCAATCCTCAAGAATGGGTCATAGCCTGCCATAAACGCACTCTTGAGGAGCACTAACCCTAACAAGCCCAGCGCCAATAGAGTCGATAAAAAACCAGCCCCAAACTTAAGGGATGCTCGTTTAGACCACACCAGTGAACCAATCGCCAGCCAGTAGAGAAAACTACTGGCTAGCAAACTATCATCATTGGCTCGAGACACCAGGGTCAGGTGAATAACTATCAGCCCAACCCCAACAGTCAAGAGCAAATAGTCCTGACGCATAAGTCGCCAAGGCAAAATGCGCTCGTCCCCGTGCATGAGTGAAAATTCCTGATTAGTCTGATTCCTGAGCAAAACCTTCAAAAGCAAACCTATGCCGTTGCTTTCTCCTTTTGCTTGCCCTTATTCTTGCCAGACTTCCGCTTCATAGCAACGCCGAAGCCAGCTGCCAGACCGGACCCTAGGATTGTGATAGGCTCAGGCGTTCCTTCAACATTATATTTGTCACCATTAGCTTTTTCCCACTCAGTATTCCAGCTGAGAACCGTGACATTAAAATCATCGCTGCTAGATCCTGTCAAGAAATCACTTTTCTTAAACCTGACCCCAAAAGACTTGTCATTCCCAGCTGCTATTCCTTTATGGTCATCAAATTTTTTAACAACTTCTATCAGATCCCCGTCTGCGTCTTCAAACTTTACTACAAGCTTTCTCAGCACTGAATCTGAGGAGGTGTTAGAGAAGTTTAACTTGAATCTTAACTTATCTTCGCCGCTGCGCTCATTAGGATCTACAAGCTTAAGCAGCGCCTTACCAACCAGATCTCCCTCTGAATTAACCCATGTCACAGGGTCTAAGTCTCGACCGATATCACCCTCGTTTACACTTAATCTGCTGGAAATAGAACCATCCACATCACTCTTACTCATTAACACGCTGTAAGCCTGGGCAGAGGGTGATATCGCACTGAAAGCGGCGACACTGCCAACTACGATGGCAGCTGAAGAGAAAATTCTACGTAATTTCATAATGGCATGATCCTTAAAACAAGAAGCAATTTAACTATTCAGGCACCAGAAACTCCGTGAGCTACCTGCTCACTTATCGGCCATGTGTTCAAGATGCGGTTGCCCTGAAAAATATTGTTATAAAACGCGCTCTTCTATCTTGATAGAAGGACAGGTACGATGCGAGTGCCCCTGGGTAAGATATAGCGATTATTACCTAGCCACACAGCAATCAACCAAGATTTAGAACCGAATTTATGGATTCTTGTTGATTAGACGCATCTGTATAAAGCGTGGCTCTTTAAATGTATTGGACCTACATCCCCTGAGTAATGCAAGCCCTCAATACACTTGACATCAACAGCTACAGCCGCTGTCGGCAAGCTCAGGAGTTTTCCTCACAAAAGCCTATATCTCGGCAATAAATGCCTAAACTTCGGCGACTGCTCGCTCAATGAGACGACGCGCTAGCGTTTGAATGCCAGTATGCTCGTAATAATTCGTGGTCATGTCCAAGAATGCACCGACATAATCGGCCTTGTCGTCCGCCACATTGACGAAAGTTTTGAGGTTATCTAGTACTTTTTGCGGTGTCAGATCTTTGGACGCGACAAAATCCCCCATCCAGTCTTTGACGGAGTTAAAGCTGGCTTCAATAAAGCCAAGCTGATCATCCGTGCTATTTCCGGGCACCTCTGGCTTGAGACGCTTAAAGGCCGGATTATTTTCTAAATCATGGGGCTTTAGATTGCCGATGGTGCTGCTGGCTTGCTTGATGAAATTGGGCCCCAGGGGAACTAGCCCATCAAAGCTGACTAATGCAGTCATACGCACCAGGGACTCACCGCTGTAGTCACCCAGGGCCGCCACAAAATCGCCAATGCTATCGCCGGGAATGCCGTTGATGCTGCAAAACGTGACGATCTCGGTCACCAGCTTCATGCACAGATCGATGGTCTGAGCTTTTTCGGGCTTAGGGGTGAGGCGATTGAGCAACCCTAAAAAGGGAACGTTCTCGGTCATTTTACCCGCAAGGGCAGCTGTCCCCAGGGCACTGCCCGTGCTGTCAATGGTTTGATACAGCCAGAGCGCCCGCTGATAACCCTGAGATTTGTCATTATATAGCTGGATCGCCCGAGCCCCAATTTGCTTAATCAGCTCATCATCGGTTTCGAGGGTGACTTTGCGGATTGTATTCTCAAAGCCCACTAGGTTTTCCCATTCGCCGGGCAATACTTTATCCAGAGATTTGAGCGCAAAGACGGTGAGGTTTTTAGTGGGCAGACCATCTACCAACTCATAAATCGGCTTGCTCATGCATTGTGTCCTCTATTATGTCCTCACTGGGGTTATGGCCTTACTGGGTCACTAAACCCGCCAACCCATCCAAATCGAACTTTTCTAGCCAGGATTCTCGCTCAGTCGCGGTAAATTGCTCATCTCGAGAGAGTACTTTAACCTGTAGACGTTCGTTCACTAAGACACCTGTGCCTGTGCTGCCAATCTCAGCGGCAGGATATCCCTTAATCGAGCGGGTACTGTTCTCATACTTAGCCACTGCCGCGAGGTTGTTGGCCGTATCAGAGATAGATAGCATGGCCATATCTTTGCCGTCCTGCTTAAGTTTGGCCTCGGCAAAGCCCGATTTTTCTTGGGTGTAAACCCGCTCATATCCGGTTCCAGGATCTGGGAAAAACTGATTGAATTGGCTGCCGGATAAAACCGCTGCACTCTTATCAACTGCCGGGGTTGCCTGCTCAACCTCAGACCATTGGGATGAATCGGGCTGGGATGCTTTGAGTTGGGTTAGCTGACACCCCCCAATCGCTAACAAGCTAATGAGGGCAACCGCAGCAAGCACTTGGAGGACTCTACGAACCATGGATTATCCGTCAACTCTGCAATTTGTAGCCTGGGTCAGAAAAAGCTGGATTTTGAAGACTATACCAACAACCCCAGCAGGGCTCTCTGATACGATGTCACCTAAAGCTTTATAGAGAACGTAAGCTCTATAGAGAAAGTCCAGTAACAATGGCAATACTCTACCGTTCTCGTAGAAAACAAACCTATCTTGTCAGTATTTCTACACATTCATCGTAAACCAGCCCCCGTTTGTAAGCTTGCATCTTTGCTTGGACAAAAATAGTTGGTCCGGATGTGACTAAACTTAACCTAATCGTAAATCCTGATCAAAATTGAAATTTTTGCCCCCCATCGGCCCATAATATGACGGTGATATAAACCAGCGAGTGGGTATGCCTAGAACACCAAGTGAGTTCATTATTCACATGCTTTTTGATGGGGGGCATCGTGAAGAAGTTCGTTTCTCAACTATCCAAGAGTTTCAAAAATGGTACAGCGGTGAGCTGATGCCCAAGGCAAGTTCCGACGACTTTATCAAGGTACCCCTACCCGAAATTAATCCGGGTGAGTATATGGTGATTCGTCCTTCACGGGTCGTGGCGCTGCGGGTAGAGCCTGTCTTTAGCTCCAGCGTTGAGCGTTATTAAAGGTCAGTATTGGTCTGTGGGCAAACGTCTAAGGCAATTTCTAGGACAGTTGGTGATAGGGTCAGCGATGTGGGCTGCATTACTGCCGTCGGTTGGGTCTGAGGAGGTTGAACCCGCACTAGAGGCAGTAAACTGTGTGCCTGGGGTTGCGGCAACCGAGGCGTCAAGGTGCTTAGGGTATGATTCAAGGCTGTTAAGCGATCGGCAACATTTGCTACAGGCCATTGACTACAGCCTGGCTTATCTAGAAACCCCTGAAGCGGTAACGGCTTATCAGAATTATCCTTTACCGGAGATTACTCGCGATCGCATCTACAACAGCCTGATCCGATTTCGGCACCTGGCCCAATATAGCCCCACCCCAGAAGCCCTCCAACGGGCCGTCACCCAGGAATTTGAGCTCTATCGCTCGGTGGGCGAGGATGGTCGAGGTAGCGTTGCCTTTACCGGCTACTTTGAGCCCACCTACGCCGCCAGTCGAGAGCCCACCGACGAATACCGCTATCCGCTTTATCGCACGCCGTCTACCCTTGATGATTGGCGTGAACCTCATCCCACCCGAGCAGAGCTGGAGGGGACCGATGGATTACAGGGCAGCCAGGGCGAGCTGGCAGGGCTAGAGCTAGTGTGGCTCAAAGATCGACTGGAAGCCTTTTTGGTGCAGGTGCAGGGCTCAGCCCGGTTACAGCTAACCGATGGTTCAAGTCTATCAGTGGGCTACGCAGGCCGTACCAACTATCCCTACACCAGCATTGGCCGTGCCCTGGTCGACGACGGCATCATCGCCGAGGAAACCCTGTCTTTGCCGGTTTTAATCGATTACTTTCGCCAGCACCCTGAGCAGCTAGATACCTATCTACCCCGCAACGATCGATTTGTCTTTTTTAGACCCACCGACGGGGCTCCTCCAATGGGCAGCCTGAGCCTGCCCGTTACTGCTGGGCGCTCTATTGCCACTGATAAAAGCATCATGCCCCCCGGCGCATTGGCCGTCATTTCCCTCGACCTGCCCCAGCGCAACGTCACCGGAGAATGGACATCAGTTCCCACAAGCCGCTTTGTCCTCGACCAGGACACGGGCGGGGCCATTCGCGGCCCAGGCCGTGTAGATATTTTTGTCGGCACCGGGGTCGAAGCTGGGGAACAGGCAGGGCTGATTAATACCAACGGGGAAATCTACTACTTGTTATTGAGGGAATAAGGGCGAAAAAGGCGAAAAGCGAAGGGTGGAGGATACGGGAGAATTAGGGGGGCAGAGGGGAAAGACGTGTCCCCTTCGCCCCTTTCGCCCTTCGCCTAGCTAACCAAGCTAGCCAATGAATAAGAGACAAACCCCCATGAGCGCTACCAGCGCCCCCAAAGCTGCCCTTACCGTTACCCGTTCGCCAATCAACAGTGCCATCGGCAGGACAAAAATTGGACTGGTGGCTAACAGGGATTGGGCGATGCCCGTCGGCGCATATTTTAGCGCAGTTTGCTGGAGCCAGATGGCCAGATAGGTGCCGAAGAAGGCCGCGATCGCAACCCCACCCACCAGCCGTGGCGACCGCAGCGTCTGCAGTCCACTGCGTAGATCAGACCGCACCCCCAATAGCGCCATCATAAAGACAAGACCAGCCGCCAGCCGCAGCAGCGTACTCCACAGCGGGTCAATAGCGGTGTCGGCCAGCGCGGCCCGAGAGAGCACGGCCCCCACGGACTGCCCGAGGGCGGCCAAAATACCCAAAATCAGCCCCCGCGTCCAGCGCGACGGCAAATGGCGAAAAGTGGGTACACGCTCCGTAATCACCCAGGCGATACCTGCTAAGGTTAGGCCGATGCCTAACCAGGCTAGCGGAGATAGGGTTTCTTGCAGCGTTACCAGCGCTATCAGGGCGGATAATGGCGGGGTCAACATTTCCAACAACAGCGCACGGCGTGGCCCCAAAGCATTGACAGTGGCAAAGTAGGCCGTATCCCCCAGACCAATACCAATCACGCCGCTGAGTATCAGCAGCCCCACCGAGCTAGCAGGCAAATTTGCGGTTAACTGCTGACGCAGGGCTAAGGTTATAAGGATCAGTGCGATCGCAATGCTCCCTTTGACCAAATTCAGCACCAGCGGCGATAGCTGCTTGCCTAAGCGCCCAAACAACAGCGTTGCCAAAGCCCATAGGGCCGCCGCACTGAGGGCAGCAAGTTCACCCCTGAATGCTAAAAAATCAATCACAGATACCCCTCACCCTCAGTGTTAATCGTGCCCTGGGTTAATCGTGCCCTGGGCGCACGCCCTATGTCCTTACAAACCGACACCCCCTCCCCTTCGCAATCTTTTGTGTCGGCCCGTATCATAATTAATGACGCTCTATCTAAAACTTTCAACCTGCCACTTTTAACCGCTCCATGCTCACCCTACCGCCTGCGCTACAAGCCCGTCTGTCTACTCCCCTCAAAATTGGCAGCATCAAAGTTCATAGCCGGGTGTTGCAATCCCCCCTATCGGGGGTCACCGATCTGGTCTTTCGACGACTGGTGCGTCGCTATGCCCCAACATCAATGATGTATACCGAAATGGTCAGCGCCGCTGAACTTCACCACGTTCGCACACTGCCTCGAATTATGGAGATCGACCCCGATGAACGCCCGATCAGCATTCAACTCTTTGACCGTCGTCCTGATTTCTTAGCCGAGGCAGCCCGTAAAGCCGTTGACCAGGGGGCTGATACCGTCGATATCAACATGGGTTGTCCGGTCAATAAAATTACTAAAAACGGCGGCGGCTCGTCCCTGCTGAAAGATCCAGATACCGCCGCCCGGATTGTCGAAACCGTTAGCCAAGCCGTAGCCGTTCCCGTCACCGTCAAAACCCGCATTGGTTGGTCTGCAGAGAGTATCAACGCGGTCGAGTTTGCCCAGCGCATGGCTGCCGCCGGAGCCCAAATGCTTACCCTGCACGGTCGTACCCGCGATCAAGGTTACAAAGGTCAGTCCAACTGGAGTTGGATTGCCCGCGTCAAAGCCGCCGTCAAAATACCGGTGATTGCCAACGGCGATATTTTTTCGGTGGCGTCTGCGGTTGAGTGCCTGACCCAAACCGGTGCGGATGGAGTGATGTGCTCCCGAGGCACCCTGGGCTATCCATTTTTAGTGGGGGAAATTGACCACTTTCTCAAAACGGGGCAGCAGTTGCCTAAGCCAAGCCCGATTGACCGCCTCCGCTGCGCCCAGGAACATCTCATCCTACTGTGGGACTACAAAGGCATACGCGGCATTCGCCAGGCCCGTAAGCACATGACCTGGTATGCCACCGAGTTTGATGGAGCTGCGGAGCTGCGCGATCGGCTGTGTCGGATTGACTCCCTGGAAGAGGGTCTAGGATTACTGGAGCAGGCTATTCAAAAAATTTCTATGCCTACTCAAATAGCGAACCCGGCTGCCCATGCACCTCTCGAAAGGGTGGGTTTGGGGTAGTCGCTGCCCTTGGCTGACCTTGACAGAGTCAGGTGATCCGTAATCCACCCTGCGGTTTTCCACCCTCCCCACTGCCCCACCGCCCCACCGCCCCACCCCTCAAAGCCTTGATACACCGTCGGAAATCAGCATATTTCCAGTACTTTTCGCTAGAGTGAAATAAAGACCGCTATACTCCAATCAGGTTGTTTATTGTTCATAGATATACTCCAGATATGACCTCTTCCTATGCTACCTACGGTTCACGGGCTGATATGGGCGAGCTGCGCCGCTTGAGGAGCCTGCTGCCGCCAGAGCTGCAAAGCTGGGTCACCGTAGAGCCCGCCACCGATGTTGCCCCACCGCTGATTACCTCCGAAGAGCTCGGGCGCGACCAGGTAGAGGTGCAAATTGATCTGGCGAAATGGGAACAACTGGCCATCGATCAGCGCAATTTGCTGTTTTGGCACGAGGTCGCTCGGATTCAGCAAGACACGATTCCACGGGATGGCTGGGAAATGGCGGCCCTGGCGATTGGTTTGGGGGGTGCTGTTGGTGAGCTGTGGGTACAAGATGGCCTGCTGCTGATTCTAGCCCTGGGGCTATGCGGCGTCTCGGGCTGGCGTTTGTATAAGCGCAATAACGCCCAAAAAACCCTGCAAGAAGCAATCAGTGCCGATGAGAAAGCGATCGCACTAGCCACAAGGTTTGGGTACACCTTGCCCAATGCCTACAAGAGCCTGGGCAGCGCCCTCAAAACCCTGATTGAGCAAACCCCCAAAAAGCGTCAGCGTGACCGATACATCAAACGCCTGGAAGCTCTGAAAAAAAGTGCCAATCGGGCCAAGGAACGCACCAAAAATGAACGGGGTGGCGAACGGGGTCCTTCCAGGGCTTACTAGGTAGGCATCAGATAAGGCAAAGCATCTTCTGATTGATTGAGCATTCAGAAACCGAAAGTTCGGAAAAAATACTCAACCCAAAGGCGTCTTTAACAACTGTTAAAGACGCCTTTGAACTTAACTTGCATATTCGATAACACCCTTACCAAATAGTTAGGTAGCTAGAAATTTGTAGATGCCACCCAGTCACCCAATCATTGATGACTGAGCGCATGACTACCGAAGCTTCGCCCTCTACAT
>JBCBQD010000108.1:0-17939 GCA_039820425.1 Cyanobacteria bacterium J06635_1 | reverse complement strand
GGTAGAGGTTAGGGCCTACGGTAGGTGGGAAAGGGGAAGAAGGGGGGATAGGGGGTAGAGGGTAGAGGGTGGTGGGTGGTGGGTAGTGGGTGGTGGGTGGTGGGCTTCGACGTGAGCGCTCAGCCGAACGGTAGAGGGTAAAGGGTGGTGGGATTTATGGGATTTAATTCTGCATAGATGGTGTTTTTAGGACTGGGCGCTTCATCAGTTGCAGGAATCGCCAGATAAAGAGCATGGCGACCACCGCGATCGCAACCGACTGCCCCAGCCATAGGCCAACGCCGCCTAGACCGAGGTGAAACCCCAGGCCATAGCCCACCGAGAGCCCTACGCCCCAAAACCCTAGAATATTTAAGATCGTTGGCATCTGAGTGTCTTGCAACCCTTGCAGCGCGCCGTATACGGCTTTCTGTACGCCGTCGAGAATCTGTGCGATCGCAGCAATTGTCAACAACGGCAGGGCCAGCTCGACAATGGGGGCATTGGCCGGGTCTTGGGTATCCAGGTAGAGGCCAATAATCTGGTTGGGAAACAACAAAAAGGTACTCGAAAATATCAGCATCAACACGGTGGTCATGGCGATGCTGACCCCGGTTGCCCGTTGAATGCCCCCCAGGTCGCGTCGCCCGAGCCACCGACCAACCCGCGCCGTTGTCGCATAGGAGATTCCCAGCGGGACCATAAACGCCACCACCACGTTTTGAAACACCACCTGGTGAGCTGCCAGAACGTCTGTTCCCAGTGTCCCCATCCAAAACATAATCACGGTAAAAAAGCCCGTCTCTAGCGCTGAGAATATCCCAATCGGGACCCCCACCCAGATCAAGCGCCAGAGCACCCGCAGGCGAAGACAGCGCAGCCCTTGAAAAATTCGATACTCCCTCAGGGCCGGATGGTAAACCACATACAGCGCCAATGACAAAAACATCCCCCACCACGTCAGCGCCGTTGCCAGCGCCAGCCCCGCCAGCCCCATCACTGGGAATCCCCATTTACCGAAGCCCAAAACATAGTTACCGACAATGTTAAAGGTGGTTCCCAGGGTAATTATCACCATAATGGGCTGGGTCTGAGACAGGGCCGATACTGCCGACCGCAGGGCTGCAAACCCTACCGCCGGGAAGAGCCCCCACAGAATGATGTCGAGGTAGGTATTGACCAGCCTGAGGGTGGTTTCGGTTTGCCCGGTGTGGCTCAGCCAGGTCTCTAAATGGGCGGTGAAAATCATCACCGGGATAGATATCAGCAGCGACAGCCAGAGCCCCTGGCGAATCACCTGCTGGATGCGTGTTTTTTGCCCCGCGCCAAAGGCTTCGGCCACCAGCGGGCTGACCCCCATCACCACGCCGCTGGCGGTGACCATAATGGAGATAAACACCAGTGCCGCCAGCCCACCTGCCGCCAGCACATCGGCCCCCATGCGGCCCATCATTATCGTATCGGCAAAGCCGGTGGCAGACTGGGCCACCTGGGCACTGGCCAGCGGAATGGCCAGCTTAAAAAATTCTTGTATTTCGGTCCGAAGACCATTTTTTATTGGAATCGCAATCATGGTAGATTTCTTTAGATAGTTTGTTATGTGGGCTTAAACTGCCGCAGAGCGGGCTTCATCGACCTTTAGGGTGATACCCGTGATGAATTTGGCTTCATCTGAAATCAAAAAAGCAACGGTTTTAGCCAGTTCTGAGTAAGTGGCCGGACGCCCCCACATCAGGTCGCTGGGCACATCCCAGCCTTCGAGTTCTGCCAGGTCATCCGCCACAAAATACGGTGCGACTGAGTTCATACGAATGTGGTCTTGTCGATAGCGTTTGGCATACAGCTTAGTAAACCCCTCCATTGCTGCCCGTAACGTGCCGCTAAAGGGGGTGCCTAAATCAGGCTCCTGAGAATCACAGGCTGAAATATTTACAATCACTCCGCCACCCTGCTGCCGCATGGGCTCAGTCACCAGTCGTGCCAACCGCACCACGCTGAGAAACAGCATTTCAAAATTCTCTAGCCACATCTGATCGGAAATTTCCAATAGCTCAGGTCGAGGCGGATCGCCAAAGCTAGTGACAATGGCGTCAATGCGGCCCCATTTGTCTAGAGTCAAATTCACTAACTTCTGCAAGTCTTCAAAAGTGGTCATCGAGCCCTGTATCGCAATGCCGCCTAGTTCATGAGCGAGCGTTAGGACAGATTGCGATCGCGCCAGCAATGAGACCCGATACCCTTGAGATGCCAGTTCTCTCGCACAGCCCGCCCCGATTCCCTGACTGGCCGCAGTGATAATAACAACCTTTTGGGTGCTCATCTTATGGTTAACCTCGTTCGATCTTCATCATCAGACCATCCTTTTTATCAGCCTAAACCTTTGCCTCTGTAGGTGAGAAGGCAGTATATTGGCAAAACATCTGTGCCTAATAGGAATAAATTGTGGGTGTCCTTCACCAGCTACCAGAACTCATTGCCTTTGTCGAAAGCGTTGAGGCTAATAGCTTTAGCGCCGCTGCCCGGGCGCTCGGCACGACGCCCTCTGCCATCAGCAAACGGGTTGCCAAACTCGAAGATCGCCTTGGCGTGCGTCTGCTGCAGCGCACCACTCGCTCCCTCAGTTTGACCGCCGAGGGCGCAGCTTACCACGAGCGCGTCGCCCGGTTGCTGCAGGAACTCGATGAAGCGAATGATTTAGTGATTTCAGGGGGCAAACCTCGGGGCAAACTGACAATCAGCACCTCCTATGAGTTTGGGCAGAGTTTTTTAGTTCAGCTGATGCCAGACTTTTTAGCCCAGTATCCAGAGATTCAAATCGATCTGAGACTGAGCGATCGCCTGGTAGATTTAGTCTCAGAGGGCATCGATGTCGCCGTTCGGCTAGGCGATTTAGAAGACTCTAGCCTGATCCGCAGACACTTGGGTGAGAGCCCACTAATCCCGTGCGCGTCACCTGCTTATATCAAAGCGCACGGTACACCAGTCTTACCAGCAGATCTCATTCATCACAACTGTATGCGCTACGTATTTAATGGCCAGCCCCTGTCCTGGGAATTTTGGCGGGAGGGGGCATGGCAATCCCTGTCGGTTAACAGCTCGTTTGACTCAGATAACAGTGAAGCGTTGAAAAATGCTGCCCTGGCCGGGCTTGGCATTGCTCGCCTGCTCAGTTTTCAAATCAAAGAGGAGCTTAGAAACCGGCAGTTGATTGCCCTGTTGACTGACCAAATACACCCCAGCTTGATGATCCAGGCCGTCTTTACCCATCGGCGCAATCTCTCACCCCGGGTACAGGTTTTCCTGGAGTTTTTGGCCACCCACTGCAGCAGAGATTTTGCAGACAGTCTAGGGATCGGTTTGAGTGACGGGCATAAAAAAGAGTGAACCTGCCACAAACAAAAGACCTTCTGATAAATGCAATGATGCTGCGGGAGTACTCAACCGGTCGTCCTCGGATGGCCGTCTACGAAGGGGGACTGGGCGATCTCAAACTTTTACAGGTTTCGGAGTACATCTATGCTCACTTAGGCGATGCAGTCAAACTCGCTGATCTCGCTACGGTTGCGGGGGTGAGTCAGTATCACTTTAGTCGCCTATTCAAGCAGTCGATGGGTATCTCATCACATCAATATGTGCAGCAACAGCGAGTAGAGCGGGCAAAACAGCTGTTGAAAGGGTCAAGGCTTGCGATCGCAGAAATTGCCCTCCAATGTGGCTTCAACAGTCAAAGCCATCTCGGCAAATATTTTCGAGAATTCACAGGGGTCACCCCTGGTAGCTATCGCAGGGGTTGAGGAAACTCAATCATTCGGCGCGATGATGATTAGTCGGGCTTAGATGACCGCCTTAATCAACCCTGGCACCTGTTGAATCTGGTCTTGGCTAACCATCAGATTGGTCACTGCCCTGAGAGAGTGGGGACCGATGGCTAAAACGGCAACGCCTTTTTCTGCCAGGCGATCTGCTAAGGCCTGAGCCGACATCGCGGGGGTATGAAAAATGACAATGTTGGTGTGCACGGTTTCCGGATTAATCTCAATGCCCTGAATTCGTTCCAACTCCTTTGCCAGTAGCTTGGCATTGAGGTGATCGTCTTGTAAACGCTCTCGGTGATGTTTTAGGGCGTATAGCGCCCCCGCGGCCAGTATTCCTGCCTGGCGCATGGCCCCGCCAAACATTTTGCGAAACCGTCGGGCGCGTTGGATAAAGTCCTGCGAGCCCACCAGCGCAGACCCCACCGGCGCACCCAACCCCTTTGAGAAACAAACACTCACCGAATCAAAGGGCTGGGCATAGTCTGATTCACTAATCCCAGTAGCAACGCAGGCATTCCAAAATCGTGCCCCGTCCAGGTGCAAGCTCAGCTTTTGCGCCTGGCAGACCTGGGCAATTTCTTTTATCTCAGACAGTGGATAGATCTGCCCCCCACCGCGATTGTGGGTGTTTTCTAGACACACCAATTTGGTTTTGGGAAAATGAACATCGGCCGGGCGCAACACTTTTTTCAAATCGGCGGCGGTGAAAATGCCCTGATTGCCCTGCACCAGGCGACACATCACCCCGGATAGCGCCGCCGGGCCACCGCCTTCGTAATAGTAAATATGTGCCTGAGACTCTAAAATCACTTCATCGCCAGGCTCAGTATGGGCACGCAGGGCAACCTGGTTAGTCATCGTGCCAGAGGGCATAAAAACAGCGGCTTCTTTCCCTAACAGCTTAGCTATGTAGTCTTCTAAGGCTTTGACGGTGGGGTCATCACCCAGCACGTCGTCGCCGACCTCCGCGTTGGCAATTGCTTCCCGCATTTCCGGCGTGGGTTGGGTAATCGTGTCGCTTCTGAGGTCGATGAGCATAGTGTTAAGGCATCTAAAATAGAGGCTAGTTTGACTGAGTCAGCTGTCTATCAGGGGGGTCACTAACATCATAGGTTATCGAACAATCCTGGCAATTAACCAGGCACTGAGTTTTGTTAGAACTGTCTGATTTTCAGACCATTTAAGCGGACAGTGTGGTGTGTTGTTGTATGCCTGACAGAGGTAGCATACGCAACTCGCCTGTTCTTGATTTAGATTGGAAGGAGGGTAACCGACCCATGTCTAGTTTTAGCTCGCAGAGAGGATAAGCAATGTTTTTCCATTGGTCTTACTTGCTACTGATTCCAGGGATGCTTCTGACCTTTTGGGCACAGAGCAACATTAAAGGCACCTACCGGCGATATGCTCAGATACAGTCTAGCCTGGGCATGACTGGGGCACAGGTGGCTCAGTCAATCCTTAGAAAGTTGGATATCCATGATGTCAAAGTCGAGCCAGTAGCAGGTGAGCTGACAGATCACTACGACCCCAGTGCTAAAGCGGTGCGCCTCTCAGCCGAGATTTACAATGGGAGCTCTCTGGCAGCGGCGGCGGTCGCGGCCCATGAGTGTGGCCACGTCCTGCAAGATAAGCAAGGTTATGGTTTCATGAACTTTCGGGCAACCCTGGTGCCAGCAGCGAATATCGGCTCACAGATGAGCCCAATGCTGATTATGGCAGGTTTGTTTTTAGGGCAGCTTGGGCAATTTTTTATTTTTATCGGCATTGCCTTGTTTGCGGGTGTCATTGCCTTCCATCTGGTGACGCTGCCGGTTGAGTTTGACGCGTCCAATCGGGCACTGACGCTAATCGATCAGCTAGGCATCTTGCAAGGAAATGAAAATAAGGGGGCTAAAGCTGTGCTCAGAGCGGCTGCCTGGACCTACGTTGCCACGGCCTTGTATGCCTTATTGCAGCTGTTACAGTATGTGATTATCTTGATGTCTCGCAATCGCTAGTTAGATAGCTACTTGCTGATGATGGGGTTTCTGCCGAGGGCTATCTGGCTTGGGGGGCAAGGTACCCCTTAAACCTAGCTTTTTACCCCGTTGCGCCACTAAAACCCAGACCGTCCCTTCTTTTAAGCGTCAATTTACGACTTCGAGGCTCTAAATCATAACTTGTTGCGTTAAATTTTCACTAAATCCTGTCCATCGCCCACTCTACAGCAGAATGCAGGATTCAGACCTTTAAAGTCGTGTGATTTTAGTGCAGATCAAATAAAGAAACCCCCTGAAATACCTGTTTTTCAGGTATTTCAGGGGTCTTGATCTGATTGAGAGGAGAACACCGGACAATGGAACCTTCAGCTCAATTGCCGATCTCTATATTTTTAGCTTAGCCTTAATGAGATTTATTTGCAACTAGGATGTCGTTTTTTTACAATAAGGCTGTGGACTGATTTGGTGATCTACGAATATTTATCTGGCTAATGCCTTTTGAAAGCAGCTCAGTAGCCCATATATTATGGGAGCCGATGATGATATACCTGGGGTTATATTGGTAAGTGCTCTGGACTTAGTTAGCTCAAATTAATGATAGATAGTCTCAACTGTAGCCTGTCAAAACCAGACCTTCTCCATGCTTTCTTGCCATCTCACCCCGTAGCCCGCCGGGCACTAACCCTGCGAGTATGGTTGTCTCAACCGGACGCCTAATCTTGACGCAGCTTCCTACAAGATCAACAGCTTACGCCTGATAGCTTCCATGCAGAGAGAAACCCGAGAATTAGTACTTTTTTTGTCCATCAAGTCAACGTCTAGTTTAACCTTTAGATGCTGAATGTAGTTTTGGGCGGTTTTGAGGCTGACATTGAGTTCTTCGGCCATGGACTTATCTGACAGAGATGCTTTGCACAATAATTCTAGGACTCTGAGATCAGTTTCATTGAGGTCAAGGTCGTTGCGTAGATCTCTCGGTACCCTCAGCTCTCCTGAAAGTGAACTTTTAGCCCCTTCTACGAAGACTTTGCGACGCTCCATTTTGCTGGCGACAACAAATCCGCCTCGATGGTTGCTAATCAAGGGTGTCAGGGGTTTGAGATAGCTATATTCACTGGTGTATACCAAAATATTGAGTAGCGGATATTGATCAAAGATATGTTTAAGTAGATTTAGGCCATCCTGAGCTGATTGTTCTCCACTGGCAGAGCCAAACTGTAGATCGACCACTGCCAAATTAGGGACCTGCTCTGCTAAGTGGGCAATTGCCTCCGCTGGCGTCGATACCACCATACATTTGGCCTCAGTGTCTAAGCTTTGCAGAGATAGACAGTTGTTTTGGGCGACTTCGGGGTGGTCTTCGATGACGAGGTAGGAGGAGGGTGAGGGGAGGGTATCCATGTTAAGCGGAGGTGATGGGCAGGGGGAGCAGGGGAGCAGGGGGGGCAGGGGAGGAAAGACGCGGAGATGGGGGAGATAGGGGAGATGAAACTCCTGGCTCCTGACTCCTGACTCCTGACTCCTGGCTAATGGTTACTGGCTAATGGTTACTGGCTAATGGCTAATGACTCCTGACTTCTAGCTTTAAATCGTCGATAAATCGTATGTGCCCTCTTGGGTAAACTGGTGTTGCCAGCTTAGCTCGGCGCGATATCCGCCTGCGGGTAGTACGGTTGATGTCCAGGTGCCGCTGGGTAAACTCCTGGCGACGGTTTCCATCATTTTGATGCCGTAGCCGCCACGGCGATAAAACTCCTCAACGACCTTTGCGGCTGGGGCATTGTCATTCTCGATGATTAGACTACATTGGGGCAAATCGACCACCAGGCTAACTTTGAGTTGGGTGGCCTGACCGTGGGGGGGCTGGGCATGGGCAATCACATTGGCGACGGCTTCGCGAAAAAATTGGAAAATGTCTTCTCTAGCATCGATCCACTGGCTATTAAAGCTAGGTTCTGGTAAGGCCTGCATATTTTGGTAAACCATCAGCGTTAAGGTGCCTGATTCTTTGAGTTGGTGCAGGTGGGTGGTGATGCCAGCGGCTAACCCCTGTCTCAGCTCTGGGGTGACTTTGAGGGCATCGGCCATGCGACGAATATTTTGCAGGTAGTTGCGGATCTCAAGGCCTACGTCGGAGAGTTTTTCGACGACGGTATCGGGGTCGGTGTTGACTTCCAGTTCTAACTTGTCCATCACCAGTCGCAGCTCTTGCAAAGGGCCGTCGTGAATGCCAGAGGCAATTCGCTGGAGTAGTTTACGGGTTTGCAAAATTACGGCTCCTGATTCAGCTGATTTGAGCTGGGCAATTTCATACCGCTGCTGGGCGATCAATGACTGCTGAATCTGATAGAGTAGCCACAGCTGAATGATGGTGCCGGTAATCAGCCAGGTTAAAATGGGCAAGGCAATCGGCATCAGCACCTGCTGGGACCAGAATACAAAACTGGCACCTGTGTACACCAGCACCACGGCTCCGCCTAAAAACAAGAAGAAGTATCGCTTTTTGGGGAATTGCCCGGCAAATTTGCTGGCGCACAGGTAGCTGATCACACTGGCCCCCGTCACAATTAAGATCTGGATTACCCAGCGAGGTGGCATCTGATAGGCAGACTGAGTCAGCAATCCAGCTAAGGTGTGGGCTTGTACTTCTAAACCAGGGACAGATACACCAAATGGAGAATGCACAGGTAGAACAACCTTCGTATTATCTTGGGGAGCAATAAATCCCAAGATAACGATTTTGTCTCGTATCGTTTGAGACAACTGTGTCGCTGAAATATCCGCACATTCTCCCTGTGCCCCTTCTACTTGGGTAGGTGGCTGAGTAGGCTTACAAATCTCATCGTAAGTCAGGCTCAAAAATGGATCGGTTTGGCTCTGGAATGGAATTCGAATAGGCCAATCGGGCAAGGCAATCGGGGATTTAGAGAGTGCTTTTTGATACTTTTCGATTGCCAGGGCTGGCGCTGATTTGAAGGTGCCTATGGTTTGACCTTCGGCGGGGTCGTTGTAGTAAAACGGATGACTAAACTGGGCCACACGGGCCGGGCTCACAAAGTCTGAGCGGTTATTTTCAAACTCATGGAAGCCTTGAATCTGGGTGACCTCATAGGCAGAGCGGATATCATCGCCCACCAGCGATGGTAGCAGATGATAGTAGGTTTCAATCTCGGTTAGGGTAGCTGGGGTTTGTTGAGTTGTTGGGGTGACCAGGACGATGCGATCGCGATCGGCCTCAACCAGGCTTTGCAAAGGCGGATTGAGTTCATCTAAAAAATCGGCAGTCCAGTTATCCAGCAGATTCAGCATCACCACCGCCGCGCCGCTTTCTAGCACCTGCTCGACCAGGGTCGCATACTTAGCCTGTTCCCCTTTCGGTCCAACCAGATCGCTTTCTTTAATTTTGACTAAGACAATCTCATCTGTGGGTGGCGTGGATGGCGTCTTGGGGCTTTGCAAAACTGCTAGCTGGTCGTGGAGTCGTGATTCCAGGGTTTGAACCAGTGAAACCTCAGAAAGAAACAAACTGAGGAAGAAGCTACAGCTCCCCCCCAAAAGTAGGATGCCAGGCTTAATCGCATCCAACACTGCCATATTACTGACGCTCAAGGCGGTAGAAAATCACCCGATAAGGCTCATCTTGATAGAGAGTCGCCTCTAACTGGTTGTCTGTGCGCGAAAACTGCCAGGTCCCCGTGGCGGTTTCTGCCGAGTCTTCATCATCCAATTCAATTTGCTCACCCGCATCTGGGCCAGATAAAAACCGAACCGTATTGCCCTGGGTCTCTAGTTGCAGTTCAGGGACCACAGCCCCCTTGCCGGCACCTCGAATAATGCGTCCAGGCCCTTCATAGGGTTGAGTTGCTAGCGCACTTACGCCGGATATCGACCAAATTAAAGCTGGGGCAGAAAACAAAACAAGCGTTGTAGACCAGCGTTGCATAAATAAATAAGAAGGAAGTTGCCGTTTATATATTACGTTCTAGCTTACCCCTATCAGGAGTTTCAGGCATTGCGGTTTTACGTAAAAGCAGGTGCGATCTTGGGCAAGGTGACCTGCGGGAATCGTCTAAGTAACTCTACGGGGATCCCAATGGATTTTGAGAAAACAAGTCGGTTATCGTGAACATCAAGTTGAGACATCTACCCCCTCAACAAACCGGAATCAGGATCAAAAGTCGTCTACCGAGAAGCACTGGCAATGACACTTTGCACTTGATTTGAAGATACTTTTGCAGTATGAGAATCCTAAGAAAAGCTAGTACGCTCGGCCTTTTAAGTGCCGCTATGTTATGTGGGTCGCCTTTCAGCGCCCAGGCCAATGAGGCAGTTGTCCAAACGGGGACCCAGGAAGCCATCATCAATGGCAATAACAACCAGGTTATTCAGGTTATTAACCAAGTCAATATTGAGCGTAGCCGCGGTCGGCGCAACGGTAGAGGCAATCGCCGTGGCGACTCAGCTGTGGTCCAAGATACCTATCAAGGCGCGACCGTCAATGGTAGTAACAACGTTGTCATCCAAGAGACCACTCAAGAGAACAGAGTCCGCCAGGAGCACCCTGGTCGCGGTCGTGGCAATGGCCGATGGCGTCATGATGATGACGATGATGGCGGCAACAGACGTGGCAATGGTTGGGGTCGGAGCCGTGGCCACGATGACGATGATGATGATGACGATTAATACTGTCCGTTAAAGGAAAATTCGCTAACAGCTTTTGAAAGATTGATGGCTTTGGTTTAGCCTCAGCCTGCTTGATCATTGTCGATTTAGCCACATCCTGTCAGGGATGTGTCAAGGTTCATGTTGCTTTAGCAGCAGCATTTCACACAACAAATATTTGAAATCAGGAGAAACAACATGTTGAAGAAAGCATACGCCCTCGGTCTTTTAAGCGCCACTGTTTTAAGCTCAACCGTCATGGGTATGATGGCACTGCCCGCCCAGGCAGGCGATACCGCTGTGGTCCAAACCACCACCAGCGACATCTACGTTGAAGGTGTAGACAACGTTGGCGTCCAGTCAACCACCCAGGTCAATCGCACTACCCGCCGCAATGGCCGGGGCAGCACGGCTACTGTGCAAGATGCCTACAGCGGTGGCACTGTCTTGGGTGTCGGCAACGAAGTTTATCAAGAACAGACTCAAATTAACGTCACCGAAGAGATTAACCGCCCTCGCCGGGGTCGCGGTCGGGCTCGTCACGGTCGTCGTGGCGGCAACATTAATGTACATCAGCACTAGATAAGTTAGAAGGTGTTAGGTATTAGGTGTTAGGTGTTGGCCAATCGATCTCAACGGCTGAAACCTAGAACCTAAAACCTAGAACCTAGAACCTAATACCTTCATTGAAACAGCACACAGGGTTAGGAGACGGCAACAACTAAATCCTTCTCCTAACTCACTTACTATCGTTTCCTCAGACACGGGGGGCTTATGAAAATCAATCAGCTTTTAGGACTTTTGATTCTAGTCGGAGGGCTGGCAGTTCCTGGATTAGCTCATGCACGCAATATTGTTGTCGAGACGGGCAGCGTTAGCATCCGTGTGGGCGACGATCGCAGCGTCATTATCGATGGAGAAAACTACGGAGACAGCTACGGAGATAGCTACGACGATGGCTATGACGATGGCTACGACAATGGCTACGACAATGGCTACGAGTCAGACATCGGACCAGACTATTTCTATCCGCGTTGGGACTACGATAGCTATCGACCCAGTCGGGCCTGCCGCCATACGCGCAACAGTGCTCGGCAGACCCAGCGTACCTATGGCAATCAGGTCTACAGCCAAAGCACTGTCGCAACCAGGGTGTGCCAGTAGGTGTACCAGTAGATAACAGGACGACATAACCTATGAAATCTGTTTTATGTTTGCTAGGCCTATTGACGGCCTCGCCACTGTTGGCGGTTGCCATTTCTTTTGATCAGACGGCCTTGGCCCAGTGTGTGGTTACCGATGTGGGGGTACAAGTGGCTGTTCACGGGTCACGCCAGCGGGCGCAGCAAATTAACGATGTCGATGTTGAGCACCCTCAGCAGTGCCGTGGCAACACGGTGACCAGTCGAGGAACCCAGGTGCATGTCGGCGGCACCGCCCCGGTACGCCAAGAGCGTCGAGTGCGCCACCGAATTGAATCTGGCTCCGGATCGGGTCAGCAAAATGGCCGACAAAATGGCCGACAGAGAGATCCTGGGTCGGGGGGGGGGACGGTGGTCATCCCGGTTGAGGTGCAGGTTGATGTGGATAATGCCGCCGATCGGGTGCGTTATTAGGGCGTCTATGGAGAGAAGTGAGGACCCATCATGAAAATGAAAATCTTGTTGCTGGCGATGATGTCAGCGGCAACAGTCGCCGCAACTGAGGCGACCGGATCAGACCTGGTTGCGATGGATCAAAATGGGGTAATCGGGCAAGGATTTGTGATGGCACCGGCCCTGGCTGCGTCCTTTAACCAATCCACTCAATTGGCCCAAATTTATTCTTCTCAAACCCAAGAAACCCAGGTTGATATTGCTGCCGCTGATTTAGCGTCACCTCACATCCTGGAAATTTCTACCCCTGGCGTATCTCAACTGTCGGGTGAGGTGCTATTGGATGGGGTTGTGATCAAAACCTTGAGCGGTGAGCAACTCACCTTTGATTTAGCCCCATATCTTGACACTGGCAGCAATGTGATTGAGGTGACGGGTCGTTATTCGCCTGCTTCGGCCTCGGTGCAGCTGACGCTGGATGGGCCTGGGCTCTCGCTATCTCAACAAACTAGCGGCAGTGGCAATCTGGCACAAACCTTGGTGCTAGAGGTTTGGTAGTCAATTCTTTGTGTTCCTTGTGTAACAGCGTCTCTGAAAAGGGTTTGGCAATTTGCTAAACCCTATTTTCTAGGCTAGCCCACCCTTTACCCCTCCCAGGCGGGGATAAGTTGTCTCCTCTTGCAGATATCTATAAATGTTTTGTCATATGGCGAGACTACTGAAAACTTTCAGACCCTCAAGGACCCTGAACGCTCTCTCCCTAAACATGGGAGAGTTTTTTGGAAATCCCTTGAATATTCAATTAAGCCGCTTTTTATTCTCTCCGGTCAATATCGCATTCCTGATCTTTTTCAGGATGGCTTTTGGAGCGATTATGCTTTGGGAGGTCTGGCGATATTTTTATTACGACTGGATTTATGATTACTGGATCGGCCCTGACTTTAACTTTGCCTACCACGGGTTGAGTTGGGTACAGCCCTGGCCTGGGACATTTATGTATTGGCATTTTGCTGCCCTGGGGGTGCTGGCCGTCTTTATCTTAGTGGGGTTTTGCTATCGAGCCAGTGCGATATTGTTTTGCTTGGGTTTTACCTATGTTTTCTTGCTGGAGCAGGCACATTACCTCAACCATTTTTACCTGATCAGTTTGATTAGCCTCTTGATGGTCTTTCTGCCAGCCCATCGGCTATTGTCGGTAGATGTGCTCTTAAAGCCAAAGCTGCTTTCCCATCAGGTTCCGGCTTGGACGCTATGGCTACTGCGTTTTCAGATTGGGGTGCCTTACTTTTTTGGCGGTGTTGCTAAGCTCAATGGGGATTGGTTGCGGGGACAGCCGATGGGCCTATGGCTGTCAGAGACAACTGACTTTCCGGTGATTGGATCGTTTTTTACGGAACCCTGGATGGCTTTGCTGCTGAGCCACGGTGGTTTGTTGTTAGACTTGTTGGTCGTACCGCTGCTGCTCTGGAAGCCGACACGCGGGTTTGCGTTTGGCCTGGCAGTTTTGTTTCATCTTACCAATGCTCGATTGTTTTCCATTGGGATTTTCCCTTGGTTTATGATTGCGGCAACAACGGTATTTTTTGCGCCCAACTGGCCCCAGCAGCTCTTTTGCTGGCTCAAGGGCACTGTTCGGCGATCGCCAAAGCGTGGGCTGAGATCGCACTCGCCTATCCAACCCTTTTCTGTCAGCACGTTACCCGTACCCAACCCCCAACAAAGGCTAGCCTTGATCGGGCTCACCCTCTATGTGGGATTTCAGTGTGTCATGCCGTTGCGCCACTACCTTTACCCTGGCAATGTCAGCTGGACGGAGGAAGGCCATCGCTTTGCCTGGCATATGAAGCTGCGGGATAAGGCAGGCACGGCTAAGTTTTTTGTGCGCAATCCGACCTCGGGTGAGGTGCAGCAGGTCTGGTCAGAGGATTATCTGACGGCCCGACAGACTCGTAAAATGGCAACTCGGCCCGATATGGTGATTCAGTTTAGCCATTTCTTAGCAGAGCAGCTGACGCCCCCTAAGGAGCCCTCTGTCGAAGTACGGGCCTGGGTGATGGCTTCGCTGAATGGGCGCGCCCCCCAGATGTTGATTGATCCGAATCAAGATCTGGCGCAAATCTCTCTTTCGTACCAACCCGCCGACTGGATCTTGCCCTTAAGGGAGGGCAAGGCCGTGGCTGAGACTACGGATAACGCTACAGAAAAATAGGCGAGACGGGTTGCGAAATTAGCAATCAGGGTTACACAGGGGTGCATCTTGCTCTCTCTACCGTTGTGTTATCTATACTTTCTGAGACCTTAGCTATGAACAAACTCATTTTGAATTTGATGGTTAAGACGGCTGCTTTGGGGATGCTGGTTGCGATCGCAACCAGTCTAATTGCCACCATCGGCACTGCCCCAGCTCCCGCGCAAAAGACCGATGCGGAGTTATTATCCCCATCAGAGGCCCCGAGCGCGATTGATCAAACCTCGCAAGATTTGTTGAAAGATAATGACGACGACGATGACGACGATGACGACGACGATGATGATGATGACGGTGGCGGCAGCAGCTCCAGTTCAACCACCACGACCACAACCACGACGGTTACCAACGTCCGCTATACCGATATTTTAGACAGCTACTGGGCCAGCACGTTTATCTATCGCCTCACCGCCTTAGACATTGCCATCGGCTTCCCTGGGGGTGAGTTTTTGCCCACCAATGCCCTCACTAAAGCAGAATATTCATCCTTGATCAGCCAGGCCTTTAACCTCGACCCGGTGCGGGAGGTAACTTCTATTACCGGGATTTCTCGTCGCTACTGGGCCTATACCGCTATTCAAAAGGCGTATTCAATGGGTTTTCTTGACCTGGGGGATGGTGGGTTTATTAATCCCAATGACACCATGACTAAGCTCGACATGTTTGTCATGCTGGCCAGGTCATTGGGCTATACCGAAATCACCTCTGGCGAGTCAGTTGAGACCCTGTTGAGCGTGTTTACAGATGCAGAGACGATTCCGACTGAGTATCGCGTGCTCATTGCCGCCCTGGTTGAAAGAGGCATTATCGTCAATTATCCGACCGTGTCTCAGCTCAACCTGTTTGAGGAGGTCACTCGAGCTGAAGCCTGCTCCTACGTCTATCAGGCGTTGGTCAGCCTGGGACAGGCGGAGACGATTTCGTCTGAATACATTGTGGACGTGTTTGGCACGGTGACAGAAACAACGTCAGAAACCGTGACAGAAACAACCATCGAGACCACCACAGGGCCCTCCTCTGAAGGGGGAGATGACGATGACGATGGGGGAGATGATGACGACGATGACGATGACGGCTAAAGGTCCCCCGCAGAGACGTTTTGCGAACGTTCTGTAGAAACGTAGCAGAACCGAGAGTACGGGCTGTCAGCTTATTCAAAACAACTGATCACCTCGGGTTGGATACTGAGCACCTGATCCACCCGAAAGTGCCCGTCATAATACGCAGGCGGCCCGGAGGTTATGATTCGCTCTCCGGGCTGGCCCATCAGCTCAACGTAAACCGCCTCATAGGGGCGCATAGCTGCTTCAAGATACCCTGATCTCAAGGGCTGTAGGGCAGCACTCTCACCGGTCACCCAGAGGGGTTGATTGGCGTCACAGGGTTGGAAAATTTCGACCTCTTCACCAAAGGTATAAAAGCCGCGATAGCCGCCCTCGGGTAAGCTATTGGCTAAAGCACCCATGCTGAGGAACACTGGTGCTATCCCAGCTATCGAGCCAATCAATAAACTTTTTACCATTTTGAGTCGTCTTCTCTTGTCAACCCTTTCTGTTCTATCAGAATCCATGACACTGCTCAAATTAGGATGATGCCCTGGCAATGTTTTCCCAAATGGCTAAATCTTCGGGGCGATCGATGTCGTTGAGGGGGGTGAGGGCGGTGAGGGTCAGGTTTAGGCGACGCGCGATCGCAACCGTCTGCTCAAACACCTGCGCGGTGCCCCAGTCGATCCCTTGGAAGAGTCCTGCGTAGGCGTCACGACAAGCTTCACTTAAGCCGATCAAATAGTATCCACCATCCAAGGCAGGGCCTAACACGATATCAAAGCTCTCCAGCGATTGGAACGCCTGCGCCAACAAATTTGACGTGACATCGGGGCAATCTGCCCCGATCATCACAACCCGTTGCATACCGTCTTGAAACCCCTGGGAAAATGCCTGGGACATTCGCATACCCAGATCCCCCGATGCCTGGGGCAGGTAACACAGGTGATCGCCTAGCCAGGTCGCCATCTGGTCGTGGCTACCGCCAGCAAAGTGAACTTCTAAGGAGGGTGAACAGTTGACAGACACCTGTTGCATCTCAGTCACAATGTGTTCTGTCATCTGCCGCTGTAGACAAGCCGCCTGCTCTTCCCCTAAATGGGGAATCAATCGGGTTTTGGTCTTGCCAGCCTCAGGATAGCGTGTGAACAAGATCAGGCGGCTACGGGTTTGGAAGTCCTGCAAGATAAGATGCTCCTAGTTTTATACAAATCCTGATTTACCGCCCCCCAATACTGAAGGGCGGGCACAAGGCACCGCCCCTATAAGATTTATTCACTGGCAATGATGGGCTCGCAAGTTAATGGATTAACCTACCCTTGCCGGTTGAGCGACCAATCATAATCCAGGTACTTAATCTCATAATTTCCCTCGGTTAAATAGGCCTGGTCTTCGGGGCTAACGTACCTCGAGATATGATTTAAGACCGCCCGCTGGGCCTCACTGCCAGTAAACCCAGAATCAGTGCCATCGGTAGGAATCCAGTCATTCTCATACCATTGGAAAATGGAGGAGAGATAAACAACCCCATTGTCTTTATCGATATTAACGCCAGTATCCGGGTTAGACACAAACTGCAAAGTCTGGTCGTCGAGCTGCTCATTAAGTTGTTCGCCCGTGAAAGGCTCATTGCGCAAAGGAGGGCAGCTAACCGCCGCACACACCAGGGCGGCATGGAGTCGAGGTTCATTAAACTGGGCGCGGAGGGTGTCGTGCTCAATTTGATTCAGGGTTTTTGAGGTGCTGAGAATATCGCGTTTGTTGATGCGCCAAACGCCCACAATGTCTTTGATGCTGGCTTTGAGGGGGGTTTGATCGATGATCGCTTTCAAGGTCAGTGAGTTATAGGCATTCATCCAGTAGGCGATTTGATCGGCTTCTGACCAGGTTGCGTAGGTTTCGGGGGTGACGGCTGCGATCGCAGCGTTAAACTCATCTAAGCCCTGGCGGTCGGCTTGCAGACCTTCGTAATCGACAAACCCTTGCTCATCCACATAGGTGCTGAGCACTTCGGCATAGGTCGTATAGTCGAGGGGGGTGCCCTCAGTAGCCACCTGAGCGGTTGTTGTGTCGCTGGAGGTTGTCGGAATCGAAGCTGATGTGCAGCTGCCTAACCCGATCACCAAAGGCAGCAGTGCCAGGAGGAAGCGCGACGGCTTGAGGATACGGTGAGTTGTCGATAATCTAGCGGCGTATTTCATAACGGTTGATGATGGTGAGTTTGTAAGCGTTCTGTAGAATAATCAACCCGATCAACCTGAAACTGTGCTGAGAAAGCCATAAGAAGTGGCTGGAGGGGGAGAGGGGGAAGTTCTAAGGGTTAAGTTTTAGGTGTTGAGTTAAGGTCGCTCGGCATAAACTTAAAACTCAAAATACCCTGCGGGAAGCCGCTAAGGCGTCTACAAAGCTCAAAACTTTTTACCCACCACCCACCACCCTCTACCCAAACCCTAAAATCCAAATCGGGAGGGTCACTAACAGCAGGGCAGAACTGAGCCCCACCGCCGATACGGTTAGCTCGTAATCAAGGCCATAGGTTTCAGTCAGGACGAGGGTGGCAAAGGCGCAGGGCATGCCAGCTTGCAGGGTGAGGACTAACCGGGGTGGCCCCACTA
>JBCBQD010000107.1:0-17954 GCA_039820425.1 Cyanobacteria bacterium J06635_1 | reverse complement strand
GCTGCCCTGTGCTGGCCTTAATCGATAGGATCAGCTTTCGCAGCTCACGCTGATTAAGTTTGCTTACCTCGGTCTGATAGGGCGTAATCCCCTGCTGTCGAAGTTCGGTTTCGTAGGCATCGATCAGCTCTGCTTGCAGGTTGCGCTCATCGCAGATCGCCAACAGCAAGCTTAGCTGCCCTGTGCTGGCCTTAATCGATAGGATCAGCTTTCGCAGCTCACGCTGATTAAGTTTGCTTACCTCGGTCTGAACCATTGAGTAATGCGTCAACTGCTCAATAGCCTACAGCAAAATTCTATCGTGGGTTTTATGCTATGCAGCAGGCAGCAGATCCTTTCGCCGCAGCAGGTCTGTAATCAGCGGATGCAAATCGTACCAGAGGTCATCATTTTCATATTCCAAGACATACAGCGCGTGCAGCAGCTCTAAAAACTCTGGGCTCTGGGCATCTGGTGGGGCAAAATCCTTGTAGATCTTAACCAGCAGCTCGTGACGCTGAGTCCCCAGCCCTCGGGCAAATTCATTGCGCAGTGTCCTCATCGCAGCGGTCAGAATATCATCGTTAATTGTGACCGCTGCATTATCGGGCTCCAGGTCAAGCTCTAACATGCATTCTCGGCAGCACGCCTGACCTAACCGCACCAACTCCCGCAGGACGCCGCCGCTGAGCAATACCATTTTTCGTAGGATGTCTGGTTCAACCAGGTCAGCTGCAATCCGCTTTCTCAAGACAGTGGATAAGATTTCCACATTTTTCTCATCGGGTCCAGCATCAGGCTGATGAGCCGTCGCCTGCGCATAGAACTTAGTCACCGCCAGCAGCACGATTGGGCTCACGGTCTGGATTGCGGCAAATAATCTGGGTTCGCGCACCACTGATATGGGGATAGTAAACACAACGCGAATATTGGGTGAAATCAGGGCGTTGATATTATCTCGATAGATGGCTTCGGCTACGGAGAGATCAAGCTTGTCGAGGTCATCAATGATGACCAGGACTTCCTTTTTAGTCGCGGTTTGAATCGCTGCGGCAATGCGATTGATGGTATCCGACAGCTCAGAGACACTGCGTTCGTAAGTGACTTTGATTTCTTCGCGAAAGGTTTTTTCTTTTTTGAGTTTGCCGATGATAAAGTCAAACAAATTGGCCCCCGCCGATAGCTCGGATTGGAGCTGATCGGCATAGGTCTTACTTTTGGTTTGGGTAAACCAGGTTAATAAAGCATTTTGGGTCGTCGCTGAGATCGGTACCCTGAGCTTAGTTGCTTTGCTAAGCAGCGTAATCGCGATGGAATACAGAATATTGACGTGGTTCACATCTGACATTTCGACCATATCGGCAATCGAGAAGAAAGCCACAAATAGGTCCTGTTCCCGCATTAACCGTTCAAGCCGCTTCAGTAAGGTCGATTTACCAGAGCCACGATGTCCGGTAAAAATGATCTTGCCATCAGGGGGCAGTGAAATCACCTCCTGCTTAAGCCGCGCCAGGGTCTGAGTGCCATACTTTACCCAAAATGCCTCGATTTTGTCAGCCTCTAGCAGCGGAAACAAGGCCAGATTCCGATAGGCCGCCATATAGCGTTCGTAGCGATTGGCATTCATATCGTTTCAGCTGATGGGGGTAAAGGTGCGGTTTCAATGATATCAGAGCCGTCTACGGGTAGATCATCAGGGTTTCAGTGCCCTATGCCCGCCATTTGCGCAATAGACGGCCGTCAATCACCAGCAGCCCTGCCAAGATCAGGATCATGCCTGCGATCGCACCCACCGATAGCCGCTCTCCCAAAATCAAAACCCCCAACATCACCGCACTGAGTGGGATCAAAAACGTTACCAGACTGGTATAGGTCGCCCCAGCTTTAGCAAGCAGATGGTAAAAAATCAGGTAGGCAATCCCAGTAGACAAAAGCCCTAAACACAAGAGCGCCACCCCCGGTACCAGGCTGACTGGGGCCGATAGAGGTGACTCCAACAGCGCTAATGGCAACACCATAATCGAGCTGGTGGTAACAATCCCCGCAGCGGCAACCTTCGAAGGCATCGCCTTAAACCGCCGACCGTAGATACCCGCAAACCCATAGGAGAGCGCCGCCCCCAGAATGGCAAACTGTCCAATGCTTTGAAAGCTTAGCCCACCCAGAATTTCTGGCCCTATCAACACCACCACACCGCCAAATCCCAAACCGATTCCTAACAGCCGATAAACCGTCAGCTTCTCATCTGACGTCAGCCAATTAGCGAGTATCACCGTAAAGATAGGCGTAGTGGCATTGAGAATAGACGCCAGACTGGCGGTAATATGCTGCTGCCCCCAAATGATCAAGCCAAATGGAATCAAATTATTCAAAATGCCCATACCTGCAAAGGCCAGCCAGATCCGAGGAGATCTAGGTAACCGCTGACCGCTGAGATAAACGACCCCGTGGAGGAGGATGGCTGCGATCGCAAGCCGCACAAACACAATCGTCAACGGATCAAACGCCCGCAGCGACAGCTCGATAAACAGGAAAGAGCCACCCCAGAGGAGAGAGAGGAGGGAGAGGAGAAACCATTGGAGGGAGGTCATTGGGGGGGAGAGGCAGGGGGAGCAGGGGAGCAGAGGAGGCAGGGGGAGAATCGTAGGATGGGCAAAGCCGTCAGGCAATTCAGCGTCAGCCAACCCTGTCTAATCGGCGTGCCCATCTGTGCCAGTCAATATAAACTCATCATCCAAACATAGACAGTTGCCCCTTCTCTTCAGCATCTTTCACCGTCAGCTCTACCCCCTCGTGGGCCAGGAGCCATTGTTTCCTCTCCAGCCCCCCCGCATAGCCAGTCAGCTTACCATTAGCCCCCACCACCCGGTGACAGGGCAACACAATCGCAATCGGATTGAGCCCATTGGTCATGCCCACCGCCCGCACGGCCTTAGGGCGACCAATCTGCTGGGCCAGGTCTCCATAGGTGATGACGCTGCCAGGGGGAATACGTCGTAACGCCTGCCAGACCTGTTGTTGAAACTCGGTGCCGCCGGTCTCGGTGGGGATGTCATCCAGGCTGTGCAAATCGCCTGAGAGGTAGGTTCGGATGCGATCGCACACTCCGCTTGGCTGCCCCCCTTCCTCTAGGTCCACTTCCCCGTAGCGTTTTTTCAACAGCGCCATCATCCGATCTTCATAGTCTTCAAAGTCCACAGAGCAAAGGATGTCGCCGTGGGTGACGACCAATATTTGGCCCATGGGAGACTCAACTCGGTCGATGCGGAGTGTTATAGCCTGGGTTGTGTTCATAATGCTATGCCGATAGGGCCTCCATTTGGGGAATTCCTGAATCTGTTGAAAGTGCATAGGGCTGGCTGCTGGCCGCCCAAAGATGCATCGCCGCATAGGCCCGCCACGGTCGCCAGTTGTCTGCTCGATGAAGTAGCTGTGTCTTATTCATAGGTTCCCCAAGTGCGGCCACGCCCCGCAATAATGCCACATCTCCCGGTGGGAAGGCATCAGGGGCTTGTAGGGCACGCATGGCAATGTAGTGTGCGGTCCAGGGGCCAATGCCTGGTAGCTGACATAGGGTAGAGATCGCCTCGTCTAGCGTTGTTAACTGACTAAAGAAGTGGGGATAATCAACGATGGTCTGGGCAAGGGTTGAAATCGTCTCTGCCCGTGGGCGAGTGATTCCCAACTCAGCCAGGTTAGCCGAAGCAAGAATCTCAGGTTTAGGAAAGACATATTTCAGCTCTGGCGGTGCTTGAGGCGTCGTCAGGGGTTCACCATACTGGGCAACCAGACGGGCAAATATCTTATTTGCCGCCGTTACACTCACCTGCTGGCCCACAATAGCGCGCACCGCTAGCTCAAAAGCATCCCATGCGCCGGGAAGTCTCACGCCGGGTTGAAACTGTTGTTGAAAGAGTGGATCTTGTTGTAGGTGTTGCTCAATGGCAGCGCCATTTGTGTTGAGATCAAAAATGCATTGCAGCCGATCGATGATTTTCGCTAACAGCTTGATTTGAGGAAACCCAATCTGGGCCTGAAGATAGGGCTGGCCAGGGACAGAACTGACTGTAATCCAGCCTTGATGGCTTTCCAGGTTGATACTGCGGCAGTAGCTCAGGGAAGTGACCGAGGTGAGCCCTGGTGTTGCCCGTGCCCCTAAAAACTGCACCAGGGATGCCCAATTATAGGGCGGGCTAAAGGACAGCTTCAGGGTGATGGGTGTGGCGGGCTGGGGTGACTGTCGATGGCGTCTGAGCTGGGTGGGGGCACAGCCATAGGTTTGTTGTATGGCGTAGTTAAAGCTGCGAATGCTTTTGAACCCGGCTGCGATCGCGACCTCAGTCATGGTCAATGTTGTCTCGCTAATCAACTGCTTAGCAAACAACAACCGACGCGTTTTCGCCACCTGCCCTGGGGAAGTCCCCAATGTCTCAGCAAACCGTCGCCGCAGATAGCGATCACTCAACCCCAGCTGAGCTGCCAGCGCCGCGACCGAGATCTCATCCAAAGCCCCAGCCCCAATTAATCGCAACGCCCGAGGGACGATATCTTTCCCCCCTGTTATCGGCCACAGCTGCGGCGATAGCTCCGGTCGACACCGCAAACAAGGACGATAGCCTGCCTGCTGCGCCGCCGCCGCACTCCGATAAAAGGTACAGTTCTCTAGCTTGGGCGTCGTTGCCGGGCACACAGGCCGACAAAAAATACCTGTCGTTCGCACACCGGTAAAAAAGTGCCCGTCAAAGCGGCGATCTCGAATTTGTATAGCCCGATAACAGACAGCCGGATCAAGGTCTGACAACATCGTTTTATCCCCATCCTGGTTCTCAGGATAGATCGAGCTGCCCAAGGAAGCTAGCTATTTTCGGAACCAGACATCACTTTAGGGATTCGTGTCAAAATAAAATCCTGGTTAGAGAAGGTGTTGGATGTTAGAAGGTGATGTGATTTAATGGCAGAGCCCTTAGCATTATGCCGGATGCTTTTGGGAGATCGATGACTCACCGACTTTTCGTTTATGGAACCCTTGCCCCAGGTCGGCCCAACGAACACGTCCTGGCAGATATTCCAGGGGAGTGGAGGCCAGCGACTGTCATGGGTACTTTACGCCAAGAAGGCTGGGGTGCAGCGGTTGGTTACCCAGGTATCATCTTGGATGAGCATGGCAGTGAAATCGAAGGGTTTCTATTCAGTTCGGAGCGGTTGGCTGAGCACTGGATTCGCCTTGATGAGTTTGAGGGTGAAGGCTATGAGCGCGTCCTAACGGCAGTGAAGCTTGAAGATGGGACAGCCGTGGATACTTACATTTACCAACTTCGCACAAAGCGCTGACACTCATAAACTGGATGTCTGGACCCGATTGATGATGCAAGAAAATCTGTTGAACTTTGAGCGACAGACCTTGGCACATAAACTATTGCACATAAACTATTAAGAGCCCTCTCAATACTAAGGAAAAACCCACGTCCTCAATTTCTGACTCTGCCATCAAAACCACTCTCCTGACGGGGCCCACCCTGATTGCCTTTGCCGCCAACTCTTTGCTGACTCGCATGGCCCTGGGCTCAGGCTCTATTGATGCGGCCAGTTTTATGACCCTGCGGTTAGCCTCTGGCGCGGTGATGTTGCTCTTGATTAGGGCGTTTTCTCAAGGAAAGCCTACAGTACAGCTTCGAGGGAACTGGACCGCGGCCATGATGCTGTTTCTCTATGCGGTAACCTTCTCGTTTTCTTATTTGCAACTGGCAGCGGGCACAGGTGCATTAATTCTCTTTGGGTCTGTACAAGTCACCATGATTTTAGTGGCATTGAAACAGGGTGAACAGCCACAATTGCTGGAATGGGTCGGGTTACTGATGGCCCTGATCGGATTGATCTATCTGGTCTCACCCGGCTTAGCCGCGCCCCCCCTCCTTGGTTCTATGTTGATGGTGATCGCAGGCATTGCCTGGGGCTTTTACTCGTTGTTGGGGCGCAGTAGTCGGGACCCGGTGGCCTACACAACCGTTAATTTTGTCAGAGCAGTCCCCTTTGCGATCTCGGTCAGCCTGGTGAATTTATCAGAGATGCACTTTACCTTAAATGGGGGTGTCCTGGCCCTGCTATCTGGGACATTGGCCTCTGGGGTCGGCTATGCCATCTGGTATGCGGCTTTGAAAGGGTTAACCGCAACCCGGGCTGCCACCGTGCAGTTGGCGGTACCTGCGATCGCAGCCATGGGAGGCATTTTATTTTTGCAGGAGAGCCTATCCATGCGATTAGTCGTGGCATCTTTGATGATTTTAGGGGGCATTGGCCTTGCTGTGGTGGGCCGCCGTTGAGATTTCCAAGAAGGCTAGCGTGAAATAATAGACGTCGCTCAGCAGCCAGGAGGTCATTTCCGATAGGGCAGGCCAAACCCAAACTTCAACGCCACATATTTCATTTTTCAGAGATTTTAAGTGTTGCAAACAATTTCATTTTTGACAGTCAAAAGTAAACTTGATTGATTAGGCTTGCGGTATGCAAACTTGTAACGAGTATGACTTAACGCCTGTGATTAAATTCTGATGAATGCATAGTAGCAGGACCGCTTGGTTTCCAACAGGGTGGGTAGCCCGGGGTGGGCCCGTCCGAATATGCAGAGGGGTCTGACTGATTCTCTCTGATCTTGAATGCGAGTAAGGAGTTGGGCAGATGTTGTTCAATTATGAGGGCCAACGTGTCCCTCAGGTAACCTTTCGGATGTTTGCAGAGGGAGGTTGGTACGATCTGTCGACGGCGGATCTCTTTGAGCGCAAAACCGTGGTGGTGTTTGCGGTGCCGGGGGCCTTTACCTGTCCATATTCGCCTATTCAACTGTTGGGCTACAACGAGTATGCCGAGGTCTTTCGAGCCAACGGCGTCGATGAGATTCTTTGTATTTCGATCAATGATCCGTTTTCGCTGGCGACTTGGGCCCAAGCAGAAGGGGCCGATCAGGTGCGCTTTATCCCCGATGTGAAGGGTGACTTTACCCGCCAGATGGGGATGATGGTAAACCTCTCTGATAAGGGGATGGGGTATCGCTCCCGGCGCTATTCCATGCTGGTGAGAGATGGGGTAATTGAAAAAATGTTTGTAGAACGAGATGGCTTTGAGGCGATGCCCGAGGTCTCTAACGCCGAGACCCTGTTGAACTATCTTAACCCAGAGGCTGAGAAGCCTGAGCAGACGGCTGCGCTGATGCAAATGTGGCGGGCAATGCTCTCTGCATAAGGAAAAAAGATGGCGCAGCGAGAAAATAAAAGATTCACACCACACCACACGATTTAGGAGCGACTATGAGCACCGAAATGAAATGCCCGTTTATGCACGGGACTCAAAAATTTACAGCTGGCCGTGGCACGTCGAACCAGGACTGGTGGCCAAATCAGTTAAATCTGCATATCCTCCACCAGCACTCGCCCCAGTGTAACCCCATGGGTGAGGCGTTTAACTACGCTGAGGCGTTCAAAAGCCTTGACTATGCTGCCTTGAAGGCAGATATCTTCGAGCTGATGACCACCTCTCAGGACTGGTGGCCAGCCGACTACGGTCACTATGGGCCGCTCTTTATCCGAATGGCGTGGCACAGCGCGGGCACGTACCGCATCGCCGATGGTCGCGGCGGCGGGGGCACTGGCAACCAGCGATTTGCACCGGTCAACAGTTGGCCTGACAACGCCAACCTCGACAAAGCGCGCATACTGCTTTGGCCAATCAAGCAAAAATACGGCGAGAAAATCTCCTGGGCCGACCTGATGATCCTGGCTGGCAACTGCGCCTTGGAGTCGATGGGGTTCAAAACGTTGGGGTTCGCCGGGGGGCGCGAAGACATTTGGGAGCCCGAAGAAGACATTTACTGGGGCGCTGAGACCGAATGGTTGGATGACAAGCGCTATACCGGTGACCGCGAGCTCGAAAATCCGCTTGGTGCGGTTCAAATGGGCCTCATATATGTGAACCCGGAAGGACCGAACGGCAATCCTGACCCGGTTGCTGCGGGACGGGACATTCGCGAAACCTTCGGGCGGATGGCGATGAACGACGAGGAAACGGTGGCACTTACCGTCGGTGGGCACACCTTTGGCAAATGCCACGGCGCTGGCGATGCGGCCCTGGTGGGGGCCGAACCCGAGGGGGCCAGCATCGAGGAGCAAGGCCTTGGCTGGAGGAGCAGCTTCGGCACCGGCAAAGGCGTTCATACGATCACCAGCGGCATCGAAGGGGCCTGGACCACCAACCCGGTGAAATGGGATAACAACTATCTTGAGAACCTGTTCGGCTATGAGTGGGAGCTGGTGAAAAGTCCAGCTGGTGCGCATCAGTGGGCCCCTAAAGGAGGGGCTGGCGCAGATACAGTCCCCGACGCCCACGATCCCTCCAAGCGTCATGCGCCGATCATGACGACAGCGGACATGGCCATGAAGATGGACCCTATCTACGAGCCGATTGCGAGGCGTTTCCTGGAGAACCCGGATCAGCTTGCAGAGGCGTTCGCTCGAGCGTGGTTTAAACTGACGCATCGCGACATGGGGCCTCGCTCACGCTATCTCGGCCCAGAGGTTCCAGCGCAAAATCTCATCTGGCAAGATCCTGTTCCGGCGGTTACCCATGAACTGATTGATGTGTCAGACATTGCCGCCCTTAAGGGCAAGATCCTGGCTTCGGGGCTGTCTGTTTCCCAACTGGTCTCGACCGCCTGGGCATCGGCATCGACGTTTCGCGGCTCCGACAAGCGCGGCGGTGCGAACGGTGCGCGCATTCGTCTTGCGCCGCAAAAGGATTGGGAGGTCAACAACCCAGCTCAACTGGCGACGGTGCTGCAGGTCCTTGAGAGAATCCAAACTGAGTTCAACGGCGCGCAGTCTGGCGGGAAGACGGTTTCGCTCGCTGACTTGATTGTTTTGGGCGGATGTGCGGGCGTCGAGCAAGCGACGAAAAATGCTGGGTACAATGTGACCGTTCCCTTCACGCCGGGGCGCGCGGATGCCTCACCAGAACAAACCGATGTGGCTTCATTTGACGTGCTCGAACCGACTGCGGATGGGTTCCGTAACTACCTCAAGGGCGAATCCTTTGTCTCCGCAGAGGTCTCCGCAGAGGAGCGGCTGGTGGACAGGGCACAATTGCTGACCCTGAGCGCCCCAGAGATGACGGTTCTGGTCGGTGGCCTGCGGGTCTTGAATGCAAACGTTGGACAGGCCCAGCATGGCGTGTTTACCAAACGGCCAGAGACGCTCACCAATGACTTCTTCGTGAACCTGCTTGATCTGGGTACGACGTGGAAGGCCACCTCTGACGCTGGAGATGTGTTTGAGGGGCGCGATCGCAAAACGGGCCAACTTAAGTGGACCGGCACTCGGGTTGACCTCATCTTTGGGTCGAACTCTCAGCTAAGAGCCCTGGCGGAAGTCTACGGATGTGAGGGCTCACAGCCCAAATTTGTGCACGACTTTGTGGCGGCGTGGGACAAGGTGATGAACCTTGATCGCTTTGATCTCACCTAAGGGTCTGTCAAAGGTAAATATTCGAGTAAGACCGACGCGGTGACACGAGTATGGGGTGACGCGGAGAACCTTGATTGCTAAAGCTCTCCGTGTCACCCCTTCTGCGCGTCCTGACCTGACCGAAATTTTAGGCTTGACGCAGGACTAGGGAGCATTGGGATAGCGTTGATGGGTGGTCACTAAAATTGTCCTGGGCGCTGACGTAAAATAATAGCAGTCGCTCAGCTGTTGGTGGTTGAGGTGGTCAGCCCTGGCGCAGACAACCATCGGCGAGATTATGGCGAGATGATATTGATAAGCGCAATCAATACGAATGGCGCGGGATTCCTGAATATTGGATTTTGGACCCGGTGAAGGGACAGGTGACGGTATTATTTCTGACGGAAGCTGGCTATGAAGAAACAGTCTTTGTTGGTGATGAGGTGGTTAGGTCTCAAGGAATTGTCCTCCTCAGGAACTATGTCAAGCTGAGATCGTTTGCTTCAAGCGATTCATAAGCATGGTGCGTTCCCAAGAACAATTGCAGGAGGAGTTGCATCTGGAATTCTGCTGTCGCATACAAGAGTAGTCTTAATTCTTTATCTATGACAAAATGCGCGCTTTAGATTTGGCGTATCCGCAAGTCAGTGCGGACCATCAACAACTCCTGCAAAAAGCTAAAACTATTCTTGAGCAAGAAGACTAGACGGCTTGGGATACTGATTGTCCCCGTTGTCAATAGCCAGCCCAGATAGGCTTATGGCTTAGGCCACGGCTTGACCCACCTCTTAAAATCAACTATTCTGCTTAGGACTTTTTAAGAACCAACATAGACCCAGAATATGAAAAACACCTTAGTTGGGCCATATGCATTGCCACATCCATCGCGGCATCCCAGGTGGTTTTTGGCAATGGTGCTGGGTCTGGTTGTTAACCCTGGGCTGTTTGCGATGGTAGAAAACCGGCCCCAGAGGGCCATCGCAAGCCAGGCACAGATAGACACTGCCGTGCCAGATCACTCAACTGAGGCCCAGACTCGGGAGCTGACAGTGCCCTCCGGCAACGGAGAAGTCATCTCAGAGATCCAGGTGCGCTTTGTTGATGAAGCGAATACGATAGGCACGCTACAATCCCACCCTATCACCCAAGCGTTTGACCTGCGGCCGGGCGATGTCTACGACCCAGACCTCGCGCTAGCCGGTTTAGCACGCGTCAACGGGTTCGCTGATCAAGTGACCCTGACCCTTGAGCCTGCGGCTGAGCCGAATCAGGTGGTGATGGTGGTCACCGCCGAAAGGCCAAATTCTTTTTTCTATGGCTTTGGCAATTTGCCACGACCCACGGCCCTGCCAGGCCCCCTGCGGCCCGCCACGGTGAGGACTAACACCAATCGAGCCCGAGGACTCTCAATCGCGGTTCATGGCGGACTGGATAATATCGGCGACAACAATCAAAGATTAACTGTGGGGGTAATTGGTGGCGAAAATACCCTGGGAGCTGAGCTAGACTTCAGACAATTTTTCGCAGATGGGTCAGGTTATGGCCTCAATTTCGAAAATCGGCGCGGCGTGGAGCCCGAGTTTGATGGCGGTGAAGTGGACGTAGACACCCCCAGCGGCGACGATCCCTGGGTGCATCGCTTGGGGGGCGGCGTCGAGTATTTTCGCCCGCTCGCCCCTGACCTGGAGGCGGCCTTAGGGGTGGCATATCAGCGCGTGTCTGTTCGGGATGATTTCTTTACCGATGATGTGTTTGGTGAGGATGAGTTTGGTAACGCGCTGACGGTCAGCGATAGCGGTCAAGATCATCTGCTGACCGTCAATTTTGTGGGTGATTTTGATCGGCGAGATGACACCAAAAACCCAACCAAAGGCTTTAGACTGCTGTTTGGGACCGA
Source organism: Cyanobacteria bacterium J06635_1 (assembly GCA_039820425.1). GTDB lineage: Bacteria > Cyanobacteriota > Cyanobacteriia > Phormidesmidales > Phormidesmidaceae > SIO4C1. Next base: position 6,590 of record JBCBQD010000107.1, on the reverse strand, counting down.
TCAATCAATTCCCATTGGCGATGCGGATATTCTTTTCAATCGTCTCAGCGCTAACTACACCCAATTTATTCCTCTCAATCTTTTTGGCTTCGCAGAGGGGCCTCGGACCTTAGTCCTCAACCTACAAGGCGGCACCATCATTGGCGACACCCCACCCTACGAAGCCTTTAGCCTGGGGGGCTCTAACTCGGTTCGAGGTTATAGCTCAGGTGAGTTAGGCACCGGAGAGAGTTTTGTTCAGGCAACCGCCGAGTATCGCTTTCCGATGTTCTCCTTTAGTGCCTTAGATGACGATGTTGATGTCGGGGGCACTTTGTTTTTTGATTACGCCACTGACCTCGGGACGGGGGACGATGTGATCGGTGCACCGGCTGAGGCCCGAGACAAGCCGGGTGATGGCTTTGGGTATGGTCTTGGCATACGTGCCCTAACATCGCTGGGCGCGGTGAGATTGGAGTTTGGCATCAATGACGAAGGAGACTCTGAGTTTATCTTCAAGATTGGCGATCGCTTTTAAGGGGCCTTATCGCTTAATACTTCAGGAACAATTTCAGCAAATCGCATCTCCTTATTTTCCTCAGCTGTCTCTATGATGACACTGGGAAGATGACGCCGAGAAGATGAAGATGAGAAGATTTTTATCGTTTAGGTTTTGCTAACAACCCAGTTAACGACTTCTTAAACAAGAAGCCGTACTTTTGCCTTCAAGAAATCCGCAAGGGCTCATAGCAAATCCTTATGCATTTATTCTTATGTATTTCTATGTGAATTTATAGCTACGTGCGAATTTAGACTCAAGTGTAGCTCTGGAGACAGACACACGCCTTTTTAAACGTAATTTCTAAAACATCAGTTTATTTTAATATTCCCCATACTGATCAAATCCAAGTCGTGACTTAAGATCGAGACAAAAGTCTCTCTCCAGAAAACTTGCTAGCTCAAGGGCAGACAAGTATACATTGGCTCAGCTCTATAGTTACATCAATAGCTACATCAGACGTTGCAGCAGAGCCGAGGTTGTTAAAGAGCCTTTCGGTTGTTTCATTTTCCAGGGAGATCACGAAACATGGTTCAAGCCCCTATCCAACCCACAATTGCGACATCGGGATCGCTGACTGATGACGAGTTACGCAGTATCGATGCTTACTGGCGTGCCTGCAATTATCTCGCTGTCGGGATGATTTATCTACGAGATAACCCGTTGCTCAAGGAGCCGCTTAAGGCTGAGCATGTCAAGCATCGCCTGCTCGGGCACTGGGGCGCGTCTCCGGCCTTGAGCTTTACCTACATCCACTGCAATCGTCTGATTAAGAAATACGACCTGAATATGGTGTTTGTGGCAGGGCCTGGCCATGGTGCCCCCGGCGTACTGGGTCCGGTTTATCTAGAAGGTACCTACGCCGAGATCTATCCCGATAAAAGCGAAGACATCGAGGGAATGCAGCGGTTCTTCAAGCAATTTTCCTTTCCCGGCTTTATCGGCAGTCACGTTACCCCTGAAACACCCGGGTCGATCCACGAGGGCGGAGAGTTAGGCTACAGTGTCTCCCACGCCTATGGGGCGGTCTTAGATAACCCTGACCTGATTACCTGTTGTGTGGTGGGTGATGGGGAAGCGGAGACGGGTCCCCTGGCAACTGCCTGGCACTCCAATAAGTTTATTAACCCGGCGCGAGACGGGGCAGTGTTACCTGTCTTGAATCTAAACGGCTACAAGATTGCCAACCCCACCATCCTGGCGCGGATCTCCCATGAAGAACTGGAGTACTTGTTCCGGGGCTATGGCTATACGCCCTACTTTGTCGAGGGCAAAGATCCGGCTGAGATGCACCAGAAGATGGCCGCCGTGATGGAAGAGTGCGTTCTCAAGATCAAAGAGATTCAACGGGAAGCTCGGGTGAGCGGCAAGATCGAGCGACCCCGCTGGCCGATGATTGTCTTGCGAACCCCCAAGGGCTGGACTGGCCCCCAAGAGGTAGATGGCAAGAAGGTCGAAGACTTTTGGCGGTCTCACCAGGTACCCATGGGGGGCATGCACACTAACCCAGAGCATCTGCGCAGGCTAGAAGACTGGATGCGCAGCTACAAACCCGAGGAGCTGTTTGATGAAACCGGGGCGCTGATTCCCGAACTCAAGGTGCTGTCCCCGGTGGGCAACCGTCGCATGGGCTCTAACCCCCATGCTAACGGCGGGCTGCTGCGCCATGCGTTGAAACTGCCAGACTTTCGCGACTACGCCATTGAAATAGATCAGCCCGGCACTGTGGAGTTTGAGAATACAAAAGCGTTGGGCTTATTTATGCGCGATATCATGCGCGATAACCCCAGCAACTTCCGCCTGATGGGACCGGATGAAACGGCTTCAAACCGTCTGCAGGATGTCTATCAGGTGACCAAAAAGGTCTGGATGGCGGACATCTATCCCGAAGACGAAGGCGGCACAGAGCTCTCTCGCGACGGGCGAGTGATGGAAATGCTCAGTGAGCACACCCTGCAAGGTTGGCTAGAAGCTTACTTGCTGACTGGACGCCACGGCCTATTCCATACCTATGAGGCCTTTGCCCACGTGGTGGACTCTATGTTTAACCAGCATGCCAAGTGGTTAGATATCTGTCGCAACCATGTGCCCTGGCGACGCTCGGTGTCTTCGTTGAATATCTTGCTCTCCTCCCTGGTGTGGCGACAAGACCACAACGGCTTTAGCCATCAGGATCCTGGCTATGTGGATTTGGTGACAAACAAGAGCCCTGATGTGGTGCGGGTCTACTTTCCGCCGGATGCCAACTGTCTGCTCTCGATGGCCGATCACTGCTTTAGCAGCGTTGACTACATCAACGTGATTATCGCCGACAAGCAGAAACATTTGCAGTATTTGACGATGGAGCAGGCCATTCAACACTGCACCAAAGGCATCGGCATTTGGGATTGGGCCAGCAACGATGACTGTGGCACAGAGCCAGATATTCCTGATGTGGTGATGGCCTGCTGTGGAGACATTCCCACCATGGAGTCGCTGGCGGCAACAGCCCTTTTGCGAGAAGAATTTCCCACCCTCAAGGTGAGATTTGTGAATGTGGTGGACCTGTTCAAGCTCGTATCTGAAGGGGAACATCCCCATGGCCTTTCCGATTGGGATTTTGATTCCCTGTTTACTAAAGACAAACCGATCATCTTTAACTTTCACGGCTATCCCTGGCTGATTCATAAGCTGGTCTACCGCAGATCTAACCAGGAAAGGATTCATGTACGGGGTTATAAGGAAGAGGGGAATATCAACACCCCACTGGAACTAGCCATCAACAATCAGGTTGATCGGTTTAATCTAGTCATTGATGTGATTAATCGAGTGCCCAAGCTAGGGTCGGCGGCGGCCCATGTAAAGGAGCGGATGAAGAACAAGATCATCGAGTGCCTGGCCTATGCCCATGAGCATGGTAAGGATCAAGATGAGATTACGAATTGGAAGTGGCCTTATTTGAGAGATTGTTAGCCCTCACCCTAAATCCCTCTCCCAATTCTGCTACCGTGTACACACATCTCGGTTAGGAAGCATAAATTCTGAATTACCCCCCTTAATCCCCCCTACAGCCCTGCGGGCATGCGCCCAAGGCGTAAGGCAAGGGGGGAGATCTGAGTTCTCCCCCTTACCAAGGGGGAGTTAGAGGGGGTCAGACAACCGCAAACGCTAGTTTCCAGAACTTGTGTGTACAACCGTAGCCCAAAATTGGGAGAGGGACTTTGTTTTAGATCGATTTCCCTTTGGGGATATAGTAGACACCCCACCCCTTCTCGCAGCATGGGCTACCGGGCTGGGGCTCAACTCTCCGAAATACCCCCTACGAGAATTTGAGGAATTCCAATGACAACCACAGATGTAATCGCCCCTCAGCCCGTACAGATTGAAGACGACCGCACTGGCCTGGCGATTGAGACACTCAGGCGAGCCATGGCGGACAATTTATTTTATGTCCAGGGCAAGTCTCAGAAAAATGCCACGCTGAATGATTACTACATGGCATTGGCCTATACGGTTCGCGATCGCATCCTGCAAAGATGGATTGCCACCTCCCAGGCCTATCACCACTCCGATGTTCGAGTGGTTTGCTACCTATCGGCGGAGTACTTACTGGGTCCCCATCTGGGCAATAATCTGGTAAATCTAGACATCTATGAACCTGTCCGTCAGGCGGTTGAAGCCTCTGGGTTAGATCTCGATGAGCTGCTCGCCCAGGAAGAAGAACCAGGCCTGGGCAACGGCGGCCTGGGGCGACTGGCGGCCTGCTACATGGAGTCCCTGGCTAGCTTAGAGTTGCCCGCCATTGGGTACGGCATTCGCTATGAGTTTGGCATTTTTGACCAGGAGATTCGCGATGGCTGGCAGGTAGAAATCACAGACAAGTGGCTGCAGTTTGGCAACCCCTGGGAGATTTTGCGGGCCGATGTGGCGGTTGAGGTAAAATTTGGCGGCTACACCGAGACCTATCCGGATGACCAGGACCAGTACCGGGTGCGCTGGGTGCCAGACTACACGTTAAAAGGCATCCCCTACGACACGCCGATTTTAGGCTATCGGGTAAATACGGCCAATACGCTGCGGTTGTGGAAGGCAGAGGCGAGTGAATCCTTTGATTTTCAACGGTTTAACCAGGGGGACTACTACGGGGCGGTCAACGACAAAACGGCGGCGGAAAACCTGACCAAGGTGCTTTATCCCAACGACGAGCAGATTCAGGGTAAGGAACTGCGATTGCAACAGCAGTATTTCTTCGTGTCTTGCTCACTCCAGGACATGATTCGCATTCACCTGGCCGAGGGGAGTCGCCTGGAGACCTTCCACGAAAAATTCACAGCGCAGCTCAACGATACGCACCCGGCTATCGGGGTGGCTGAGCTGATGCGCCTGCTGGTGGATGAGCATCGGATGGCCTGGGATAGCGCCTGGGAGGTCACCCAAAAGACCTTTGCCTACACCAACCATACGCTCTTGCCAGAAGCCCTCGAAAAGTGGCCAATCTCTCTGTTTGGGCGACTGTTGCCGCGCCATTTAGAGATTATCTTTGAGATCAATGCTCGATTTTTAGCTCAGGTCAAAGTACAGTATCCGCAAGCTGGCTGGAAGCAAACCGTCCTATCTTTGATTGACGAATCAGACCAGCGCTACGTACGCATGGCCAACTTGGCCTGTGTGGGGAGCTATGCCATTAACGGGGTCGCCGCCCTCCATAGCGAGCTGCTAAAAACCACCGTTCTAAAAGATTTTCATGCGTTATGGCCTAACAAGCTTACCAATGTGACTAATGGGGTCACCCCCCGCCGCTGGATGGTGTTGAGTAACCCGCAGCTGGCTGACTTGATTACCCGCAAGATTGGCGATCGCTGGATTAAGCATCTGGATGAATTGCGTAACCTGGAAGCTTTTGTCAGCGATGCTGACTTCTGTGAAGCATGGCGACAGGTCAAGTACCACAACAAGGTCCGATTGGCCCAGCGGATTCTAAAATTCACGGGCATTGAGGTAGACCCCGCCTCAATGTTTGATATCCAGGTAAAGCGCATCCACGAGTACAAGCGGCAGCATCTAAATGCCCTGCACATTATTACGCTCTATAACCGGATTAAACAAAACCCTCAGCAGGCAATCACGCCTCGGACCTTTGTGTTTGGCGGCAAGGCGGCACCGGGCTATTTTATGGCCAAGTTGATGATCAAGCTGATTACCTCGGTGGGTGAGGTGGTCAATCAAGATCCGGACGTGGCGGGTCGTCTCAAAGTGGTTTTCTTGCCTGACTACAACGTCACCAATAGTCAGCCAGTGTACCCCGCCGCTGACCTATCTGAACAGATTTCCACGGCGGGTAAGGAAGCCTCAGGGACTGGCAACATGAAGTTTTCGATGAACGGAGCCCTGACCATTGGCACCCTGGACGGGGCCAATGTCGAGATTCGTGAGGCCGTTGGAGAAGAGAACTTCTTTTTGTTTGGCCTCACAGTGGATGAGGTGGCCCAGTTGAGGGCCCAGGGCTATTCTCCCCGAAGGTATTGCGATCGCAACCCCGAACTTCAAGCCGTCCTCAACCAGCTTGAGTCCGGTTATTTCTCCCACGGCGACAGCAACCTGTTTCGCCCCCTGGTAAACAACTTGCTCAACCATGATCCCTTTCTGCTCCTGGCGGACTATCAGGCCTATATCGACTGCCAGGAACAGGTGAGCCAGGCCTATCAAGATCAGGCCCACTGGACCCGCCTGTCGATTTTGAACACCGCCCGCATGGGCAAGTTCTCCTCTGACCGGTCGATCCGCGACTACGCCGAGAAGATCTGGAAACTGCAGCCTGTGCCGGTTGAGCTGCCAGATTATGTGCAGGCAAATGCTGTTTTGAATGTGGGGTAGAGAGTGGTGAGTAGTGGGTGGTGGGTAGTGGGTAGTGAGTAGTCGGTAAATCGAGGTCAATCTTGTCCTGAACCGCCACAAGGCCAGCACCTATAGTCTCCGCGTCCCCATGTCTCCCTATCTCCGAGTCTCTCCCCCTACCTCCCCTGCTCCCCTGCTCCCCTGTCCACCCTCCACTCTCTACCCAATTCTAGATCGA
>JBCBQD010000106.1:0-18061 GCA_039820425.1 Cyanobacteria bacterium J06635_1 | reverse complement strand
GTGACAATGGCAGCGCTGGAGATGCAGGGGCCGTGGTTGACCGATTGGGGGAGTGCGATCGCAAGTTTTGCCATTGGCACCCTGTGTATGGGGCTCAACAGCCGTATCTGGCGTAACGATCTGGTTGCGATGTTCACGGTGGCGTCTGTCATTGGCTTTGCAACAAGTAGTTTTGGGCATAGCTTTATAAACCCTGACAACCAGAGCCGATGGCTGATCTTTTGGGCAATTGAGATTTGCCTGCTATGGCTGGTGCCGCGAATCTTAAGCCATCGCCTAGGGGAACTGACCCAGCTCTACAGTCGCGCGACCCAAACCTGGGGCTTCATTTTGATGATCGGGCTCCTGCTATGGGTCACCCTGATTGCCGTTTTCTTTGGCTCAGGCGCGGGCTTTATCTTTGATCTCAGACCCTATCTCACCTATGGCTTTGCAGCTGTCCTGCTATTGACGGTAGCCCTGGGCGAAGCTCTTTACCATCGACCGGCTGAGTGGCGATTTTGGAGTATGGCCTGGGCGACTGAGCTGGTGCTGGCGACCGGACTGTTGTTGCGCGGCGTCAACATCGAAGGCGTTGCGATCGCCACCATTGCCCTGGGATTACTGACCCAAATCGGTGCCGATCTGTGGGTACTCAATCGGCAAAATTCCTATCGCCCTAGCTGGCACGGTATCCCCGTGGCTTACGGATTGCTAGGGTGGCTCCTGGGCCATCTCGAATTTCAGGCGGATACGGGGTTGTATACCCTGGCGGCGGCGGTGATTTTTATCGGAGTAGGGCGGCGGCGGCCATCGCTGCATCCTTTTAGCTACCTGGGGTTAGCCACGCTGTCGCTGGGGGCTTACGAGCTGCTGATCTACCGACTCTTGCAAGCCAGCGGCGGCCAGGCCGGTGACGGCATTACCCTATTAGCGGGGCTGGCCCTGGGCATTGCCCTGGTCGAACGCCTCTTAAGTCCCTGGCTGCTGCGTTATTTGCAGATACAACCCAAAGGGTTGCGCTTAGTGGCCCACGGGCACTGGGCCGTCGGTAGCCTGCTGGCACTGGGCGCTGCGGTTGCTGGGCTCAGTAAGCCTTACGGGATTGCAGTTTGGACAGGGATAACCGTGTTGCTGGCGGGGTATGCCTTGCTCAGTGGTCATACCCGATGGACGCCGCAAACCTTTGTCTTAAATCATCCTATCTGGACTGCGCTGGGGCTAATCGAAGCCCTGTTAGCGGTTGCCTACGACCGTTTTGCCTGGTTTCCCGATAAAACGGGAGTACTCACCTGGGGTGGGGTTATTGCCTGTGCCATTGGGTTTGTTTTTTATCGTGCGCCGTGGGAACGGTGGGGTTGGCCCAGACGGCCTTGGCGGCTGATGGGCGTGTGGCTGCCGATTTTGACCCTAAGCATCACCCTGGCTCAGGTGAGTACCCAAGGCTTACTGCTGGTGGGTGCCTTTTACGCCTGGATGGGTAAACACTTTGAGCAGATTCGCCTCAGCTACCTGAGTGTGTTGTTGCTTGACTGGGCATTGCTGCGTTATCTCAACGGGCAAGGCTGGCTCACACCGCTGTGGTGCAATCTGATTTTGGGTCTTTCGGTGTTATATCTGGCTGAGGTAGATCCCTACTTTCACACTGCCTCTAAAAAGCAGCAGCGTCACTGGTTGAGAACCCTGGCCAGTGCGCTGGTGGGGCTCACAGCGCTGTATCAGACAGAAGTCTCTGAGCCCATGCTGGCGTTTGCCGGGCTCACACTTCTGCTGGGGCTAGCATTTGTCTTTGCCGGGCTGCTCCTCAAGGTGCGAGCGTTTCTCTATGTGGGTACGGGTACGTTTATTGTGCAAGTGATGCGGGTGCTGTGGCTGTTTATCAGCACCAATTCCCTCATGCTATGGGCGATTGGCATTGTGCTCGGCCTAGTCTTTATCTGGATTGCGGCGACGTTTGAGTCCCGGCGGTCGCAAGTGATCAATCTGTTAGGCTCCTGGGCTTCTGCGCTAGAAGCATGGGACTGATAGTTCAGGATTTTTTTCATACCTCAGAACCGTCTTTGACTACTGCTGTCAGAGGGACTGTCAACGGTGTATGATTTGCCGAGCGAATAGCCAGAGGAACTCGGCTTGCCTGACGAATTTCATGATTATCAGCCTCAGCTACTGAGCCGCACGCTGCGTCTAGCGAAATACCCGGTTGATCAAATTTTTACGGGCAAAAACATCGACCTTCATTACGATGAAGAGCATCCCTTGTGGTACAAGTGCCCGGACTGGTTTTTATCGGTAGGCGTTTCTCGTTTATCCCAAGACCAAGATATGCGGTCCAGCTATGTGACCTGGCAAGAGGGTGTGACCCCATTTGTGGTTGTAGAGCTGCTTTCCCCTGGCACTGAGGCAGAAGATTTGGGCCCTTTTGCAAATATCTCCGTGACTGACGAAGAGGGTAAACCGCCCCGCAAATGGGTGGTCTATGAAAAGATTTTGCAGGTGCCGTACTATATCGTTTTTAGCCGTCATACCCGGCAGCTACGCTTTTTTAAGCGAGTGGACGGTGTGTATCAAGAGCAAACCGTTGCGACCCAAACCCCCCAGATTTGGCTGGCTGAGTTAGAGATTGGTCTGGGTATCTGGGAAGGGATCTTTTCAGGGATTCCCCATGCTTGGCTGCGCTGGTGTGATGTGGAGGGAAACTGGCTATTGACGGATACTGAGGCAGCAGAGCAGCGGCTGGAGCAGGTAAAAAGTCAGCTTGCGCAGGCATTAGTCCAGTTTCGGGTGACGGCTCGCAACATGATTAATGCTGGTATGACCGTAGAGCAAATTGCCCAAATGATGGGGCTCTCAATAGAGCAGACTCAAAAAATATTATCGTGACGTGCTCTTTAAGATAGCGTAAATATCTCAATGCACTCGTCGCGGCCGCGAATCGACATTTCACCTAAAGACTTGAGGGGTAAGTTTTTGAGAGCAGCCTGGGTTGTTTGGCTAATCACCAGAGAACATTCAACTTCCTTGGTTAAGGTCTCTAGTCGGGAGGCGACATTGACCGTATCCCCAATCACAGTGAACTCTAAATGCCCATCAGCACCCAAACAGCCTGCGACAATTGGGCCCGAGTGTAATCCAATCCCAATCGGTAAGGGACTGAAGCCCTGAACGGCTGACACAATTGCCTGTGATGCCTGCAATGCTTGTTCAGCATGGTTTTCCAAGACTCTAGGGGCCCCGAAAACCGCCAGCATGCCATCTCCCATAAATTTATCGACCCAGCCCCCATGGTGTTCCACAATGTTGGATAAGAGTCCCTGGAATTGGTTCAAAAACTCAAGTACTTCAAAGGGTTCAAGTTTTTCAGAATAGCGAGTAAAACCCCGCAAATCAGTCACCATTATGGTGACATCACACATTCTAGGGTTTTCAAAAAGGCGAATGGGGGCTTCAAAAGCGGCTTCAACGACATTGGCTGGCAAGAACTGTTGCATCAAAAGACGACCGGCCTCATTTTTGCCCTGTCGGCGGACAATTCCAGAGGTCAGCATGCCGAGCATGCCTGTGCCTAAAATAGTACATAAGACAAAAAGGCTAACGGCAATGTTCATCCGAAACAGGAGCGCCGCGTAGGTAAAATTAGTGAGTGCTAAAGCAGTTGTGATGACCGAGGCTTGACGCCGAATTCGAATGCCACCAGACGCTGCTAAGAGGCAACACAAGGCTGAAATGTTAGCGATGATATGGGGTTGAGCATCTCCGAAGACTCGCCAAATATTGGTGATAAAGAATGCCAACAAAAATCCATCAAATAAGGGAATGGCGATTTGTAATTTTCGTAGCCAGCGCCAGGCGGATCGTTGTCGCAGGGCAACCAGAAAACCCAAAGCGATTAGCCAGGCACTCAGCGCAATGATTGCGATTGTAGGAGAGACAGACATCTCGCCAATTAAGGTTTTTGGAAAGAAAAATACAAGGACATCAACTGTGCTGGAAATGAGAAGCACAATTACCTTAACATAGGCGACTTTTCGCTCGTTTTTCAGGGATTCTTGGGCAATCACCTGATTCGCCGCTGTTTGGATAGATTTAGCAACCGTTGACTTATGAGAAGGCTGCAAACGAGTTTTAACAGAGTCAGGCATAGCCGCTATAGGGTCTGTGTCTCAGGTGTTAAACGTATGCTACCCACTACAGTGGGGCAGGCGTGTATTTCTGGAAGTTATCCTACGGGCTAAAAACTTTTTTCAGTTTATTTTGAAATCTCTGGAATCGTAAAAAGAGTCGGCGTCTGGTTGTCAAGCTAGGGATATCTGACGGATACTTTTGCCGATAGTCAAAAAACTGATTCAGGTCTTCTAAAATGACCTGCAATCGTGGCACTAACTGGGCGGTGCGATAGGGTTCAAAAAAGTCTTGTGACAGCTGATTGGGTTGCCACTGTGCCAAGGTTTTCAAGATGCGTTGAGTGTCGTACCCTGTCGCATACCCTGCAATCTTATGGCAATTAAACCCAGGGTCAAGATAGTCTGCCAGGGCATGGTTGACGCTCGAAAACACCTGACAGCCGCAGGTTATGGCCTCCATGGGTGGCAGGCCAAATCCCTCGGTGAGGCGATGCTGTGCCCAATATTCCGCAGAGTCGTAGAGATAGACTTTGGCGCGGTTAAATAGCGCGATGAGATCGTCTACAAAACTGTCAATCACCACCACATTACACTTCTCTTGCAGCGCTGGGACTAGCTGCTGCAAAAGGTATGCAGATGATTTTCTCGCCTGTATTAGCACATCAATATCACGGTCGAGTTGTCGATCTTTGACAGTATCTTCTAAGCAGTTGGGGAGATGATACATGAGAGAATTGTGGGCTTGCTCACCCCAGTAGCCCAGAGTGTTGCGGCTGACGGTTATGATCGGCACGCTAGGGGGGACGCGAAAGCCATAGCCAGCACTGTGGGCGTGGTAAATCACGTTGCAATGGGCCAGTTTCTTAAGCTGCTTGGGCACATCAAACCCCCAGCTCACTATAAAAATGTAGCGATCCAGATCGCCCTGCTGCAAAATATCGTCAATGAAGGGGACTGTCTCTTCGCGCTGGCGATAGGTGATGGCTTCGGCGTCACAGATTTGCTGAGCGAGGGTAAGGGTTTTTAGCTCTGCAAACAGGCCGCCACAGTAAAACTTGCGGGTGGTGCCAGGCAGTAAAAAATAGAGTTTGCGCATAGGGGGTGGGGAGCCTACTCTTCGAGAAGTCGCTTGAGTGTCTACATCCCCCAGCCCCTTCTCCCAGGTCTGGGAGAAGGGGAGCAAATCTCAGTTGAGTAAAGATTGCATTCCCATAGAATGCCTTTACCTGGACGGAGTTCGCTCTGCTCAAAGTCCTTCTCCCAATCCTGGGAGAAGGATTTAGGATGAGGGCCAAGGATTTAGGATGAGGGCTAAACTAGCTTGCGATTTTATATTCTACGGTGCGGATGGTCTTGAGGGCATCTAAAAAAGCATAGACCGCAGGCGATAGCAGGGCATCTTTGCACCAGGACGCGCCCATCCACCGGGAGAACTTGAAGGGCAGCTCTGCTACCCGCACATCCGGCGGTACGGGCTCTGCTGCGAGGCGATGCATGATCGCAATGCCCAGCCCCTGACGCACCATGCTGATAATGGTGGAGTCGGTGCGAATCCGGTAAGCGGTCTCAATAGGGGGGACAGACTGTTTCAAGGCACGGTCAATGCGGAGGGTGCAGCTACTGTGGGTTGAGGTGACCAGGGGATATTGGTGGAGATGCTCCCAGGTGATCTGGGGGGTATCAACGGGGTAGTCGGGGGGGAGAAATGCCGCGATCGGATCTTCCAGCACTGGCATAGTTTCAAAGTCATCGCTGGGTAGCAACTCGGCGACACAGAGGTCGGCTTTGCCTTCGAGCAGGGCCTGCTGATGCTGGTGAAATTCGTCGAGTTCGGTAATGGTGACGTTGATCGAGGGGTAGGTCTCGTGGAGCTTTGCGATCGCAAGCGGCAGCACATTACTGGCCATACTCCGAAACGCCACAATCCTCACCAGCCCCCCCTCTATCCCACGAGCCTGGGAGGCTTCCTGGCCGATATCATCCACCAGCTGCAAGACCTGCCGCGCCTTGGCGCAAATCTGATCACCCACCGGGGTCAGCGATGCGCCATACCGCCCACGATTCAGCAAAATCACCCCCAGTTCGTCTTCCAGGGCAGCAATGCTGTGGCTCACGGTGGATTGACTCAAATCTAATCGCAGCGCCGCCTCACTAAAGTTACCGGTTTCTGCAACGGTAGCGAGTGCCCTAAGTTGGGCCAATTTAATTTTGCCAATATTCATGGGTTGCTACCCTAAGCACCTATTGCAAGGCTAGCTCACCCAAGCCATTCAGACATATCGATTTTTTGCATAGATGCCATTTACGGAATGCTTTGTCGCTTCTGATGGGCGTGCTTAGAGTAGTGAGTGTCAGGCAAATGACATCCTTTGCAACAGTTTTCGTTAGCTTTCTCACCTTTAAGGAGGCAATTATGAATAGCTACACCAACGCCTCAGCAAACTTAGAACTACAGCGTCGTCAGCTTGAGCAAAGCTGGGAGATGCGACAAAAACCTTCGATGCGCGGTCGCATCGCTAAACGATTGACCGCCGTAGGGCAGTGGTTACTCGCCGTGTTGACCGAAGGCAACCGCTTGCAAATTTCCCACCGCAAAACTGCTAAAGGGCAGATTTGGGATGTATATGACCCTCTCAGCCAGCGCCATCGGCAGTTTGACTCCGAGGAAGGGCTGCGCACCTGGTTAGAGCAACGCTACAACGAATAGCCCAGTTGCGTCACATTCCAGTCCTGTTACATAAAAGTTACCTCATGCAAAGCGCCCATCTGGGCGCTTTTTCTAATTGGCATCAGCGTCACGCGGTATGGTTGTTATAGTGATATGAATGCTTCCGCGAGGACACTATGTTTGGTTTAGGCTGGCCTGAAGTTGCCATTGTGATTGGCGTTGCAGTACTGATTTTTGGCCCCAAAAAAATTCCAGAGCTGGGTAGTGCCCTGGGTAAAACCTTGCGTGGCTTCAAGGATGAGATTGACAGCAGCGAAGAACCTACGGAATACCTCGAAGGTCAGGAACAAGACTGATTTATCTACGGTCAAATTCAATAAGTAGATATATACAGTAGGCAAGTACGTAAGACGTCCGCACAGGATGCCTTTTTTCTTGATATTCCTTTTGGTACTGTGTCAGTCTTAAATTTTCGGTCAGGCGATGTGATTCGGTGAGTGGGTGATTCGGCAACTTCTCCATCACCAGCCCAGCCACCCCACCAAGCGCAAGCGACCTCACCCGCGCAGCGAACTTCACCAAGCGCAGCGACCTCACCCGCAAACCTGAATATTTAACGTTGTCGTTTAAGTCCCCCTCGACGTGAGGGGTCTTCATCAAGGTGGGCTTTCTTATCCTGAATTAAATGTCTAGTCGCTCGTAGACCTTGTCTAAATTTCTCAGCTGATAGGCTGGGTTAAAACAGTCCTCAATCTCTGCGGGTGAGAGCTTGGCTGTTACCTGCGGATCGTTGGCAAGCAGCTTTTGAAAATCGCCCCCTGGCGTATTCCAGGCTGCGTGGGCGCAGGATTGCACAATGTGGTAGGCGTCTTCTCGAGCAATGCCTTTCTCAACCAGGGTGAGCAAGACCCGCTGGCTAAACACTACACCACCGTAGAGATTCATGTTGCGCTGCATATTCTCGGGATAGATCAGCAAGTTTTTCACTAGCTTGGTGATCTCCACCAGCATGAAATGTACCAGGATACAGCTGTCGGGGAAAATCACCCGCTCGACGGAGCTGTGGGAAATGTCGCGCTCGTGCCACAGGGCCATATTCTCAATCGCTGCCATGGCATTCCCGCGAATGATCCGGGCCAGGCCGGTTAGCCGCTCAGAGCGGATCGGGTTGCGTTTATGGGGCATGGCCGAGGACCCTTTTTGCCCTTTTGAGAAAAATTCCTCAACCTCCAGTACGTCGGTGCGTTGCAGGTTGCGAATCTCAACGGCGAAGCGTTCAATGGAGGCTGCCAGCACGGCCAGAGCGTTCATATAGGTGGCATGCACATCGCGGGAGATCACCTGGGTTGAGGCAGTGTCGGGTCGCAGCCCCAGCTTTTGACAGGTGTGGGCTTCGACCTCAGGGTCGATGTTAGCGTAGGTGCCCACTGCGCCAGAAATTTGACCGACGGCAATTTCATCTTCGAGGCGGCAGAGGCGCTCACGGTTACGCATCATCTCTGCTAGCCAACCAGATAGCTTAAATCCAAAGGTCATGGGTTCCGCGTGGATGCCGTGGGAGCGGCCAATCATCACCGTATTGCGATGCTCCTGAGCCTTGTATCGAATCGCCTGGATGAGATTTTCGACCTGTGCCATGATCAGCTGGTGGCTGGCCACGATTTGCAGCGACAGGGCCGTATCAAGCACGTCTGAACTGGTCATGCCGAGGTGGATATAGCGTCCGGCGTCGCCCACATATTCATTGACATTGGTGAGAAAGGCAATCACGTCGTGGCGCACCTCTGCCTCAATCTCGAGAATGCGGGCGACGTCAAAATTGGCTTTGGCCTTGATTTCTTCGACGGCGTCTTTGGGAATGCGGCCTAACTCTGCCTGGGCTTCGCATACAGCGATCTCGACCTGCAACCAGGTTTTGAATTTATACTCGTCTGTCCAAAGTTCGCCCATCTCGGGCAGGGTGTAGCGTTCAATCAAGGCTCTCGTGTCGCACGATACAACCGCTCTATTTTATAGCAAAGGCTCGAATGCACTGTTCTCGAGTGCATGATGCGGGCAAAAAATTTTAGAGATGCCTGGAATGGGGTGCGATCGCACTGTAGTCATCATCTAGTCTGCATGTGTTCATTTTTTCTGATTCCCCTACAAAACTGATCAACCTATTGCATTCACCTCTGTTTTACTGGCTTATTGACGGCGTTGACGCAGCCTATGGCAATATGCGCTTCATGGTGTGGAATACCTTTCTGGCACTGGTCCCGTTTATTCTCAGCCTATGGTTGTTTCGCGGTCGAGGGGCCCACGTTCGTCGGCTGCCCTGGTGGATTGGCTTTTTGACCTTTGTGGCCTTTTTGCCCAATGCCCCCTATGTGCTCACCGACATCATTCATTTGGTGCACGATATTCGCGGGGGGCAGTCGATCTGGGCGATTTCAGTGATTTTGGTGCCGCAGTACGTTATGTTCATGCTGATCGGCTTTGAGGCTTACGTGGCATCGCTGGTGAGTCTGGGTCGCTACCTGAGTCGTGAAGGCAAACAAGTCTGGGTGCCCTTCACTGAGCTGACCCTCCATGGATTGACTGCGATAGGGATTTATCTCGGTCGTTTTTTGCGGTTCAACAGCTGGGATATTTTGACCCGCCCCGATACGCTGGTGATTGAAACAGTAGAGCGGTTATTGCATAAACAGCCCATTGCCATTATGGTCGCCACATTTTTCATCATCACCGTTTTGTACTGGGTGATGAAGCAGCTCACCCTGGCCCTGGTGCTTTATTGGCGTACCCGCCGATTGCGCACCGCCCAGCGCTATTTGACGTAGCTACATTTAGCTATGGATCGACCCACAACAGTTGCGGGGGCGATTAATCGCCCCCGCAATAAATTTATTAAGTTTGGAGAGCTGCCTCGATTCTGGAGAGCCGCTTAAAAATTTCTCCGTCGATTAATCCCAGATACGTTGAGTGACTTCGACGGTTTCAAAAGATCGCAAAACTGACCAGGACAGGCGTGTTACCAACATAGATAGGGCAACAATGCTGGCCAGCGCTAAAGCTGCATAGGGCGCATGCAGACTAATCAGAACGATACTGGCAATGAGGAGGGCAAGCAATGTGACATCCATAAAAATGTCCTCCTGAAGGTTTCAAAGGGCTTGACTTCATAATAGAGACCCAATTGAAAATAAGCCCCCATATTGTTCAAACCTTAGTATTGCTTAATATCCCTTTGCGTTTTCCCACCCCTGCTTCCTCTGCACCTCTGCACCCCTTTCGCCTTATAGCCCTGCGGGCATGGCTGACGCTAGCGCCCTTCCTCTTTCGCCTTTCGCCCTTTCCCTGCCCCTGCCCCCTATTGCCCCGCTGGCAGCTCCCGTTTCTGATACGGCAACGGGATATACTGCACCGACGGTCTGCCCATCTGTGGCTGAGGATAAAGCTCCATTAAGGTATAGATGATTCTGGGGAGTCCGGCCACAATGGGTAGGCCCAGTTCGGTGGCTTCTTCTACGGAGACCGGGTAGTCGTGGGTGACCTCGCCCGAGGTGAGGCGTTGAATAATGCGATCGATCTTGTCAGGGGCGATTTTAGGTTCAGGAATTTTGTCTTCGAGCAGATCGCGGACAAAGCCCTGTACCTGATTCATGGCTTTTTGGGCCAGGTCTGCCATCACCAGGGTTTGATCTTCGATGCTCTCAATGGGTTTGTCGGCCACGACTTTAAGGACGCTGGCGGCCGCCATATTTCCTAACTGGGGGTCTACCGGACCTAAAACAGCGTTTTCATCCATGACGATTTCATCGGCGGCCATGGCGAGCATGGTGCCACCGCTCATGGCGTAGTGGGGGACAAAAACAGTCACTTTTGCTTTGTGGCGCAGCAGGGCTCGGGCAATTTGCTCTGTGGCGAGCACGAGCCCCCCTGGGGTGTGCAAAATCATGTCGATGGGCACATCGGGTGGAGTTAACCGAATCGCCCGCAAAACCTGCTCAGAGTCTTCGATATTGATATAGCGAGATAGGGGAATGCCCAGCAGGCTGATGGACTCTTGTCGATGGAGGAGCAAAATCACACGGCTGCCCCGCTGCTGCTCAAAGGCATTGATGGCTTTGTATCGATTAAATTCAGTGCGCCGTTTCTGAAACCAGGGCAACAGCGACGAAACGATGAGAAACACCCAGAAGAGATTGAAGAAGTTCATATGTCCTCATAAAGCATCGATATATTCTCGCCAGCGGAGGATTTTACCCTCGGGGTCAAAGTCGATTGCGATCGCATCTTCGGCGTGCGATCGCGCCAGCGCTGGCAGGTCAGGGTGCAGCTGGGTTTTGCGATCGCTATCAGACCAGCTCCATTCCACCATGGCATGGTTATTTTCAACAATGATTTGGTGAATGACGATCACGACGTTTGTTTTGGTGACAAAGTAATCAGTGATCGCCTGGTGAATTGATGTATGCCCTATCCATCGATTCCCTGGAACGATAAAAACACCGCTGGGGGCAAACAGCGCAACAAAATCATGGGGTCGTTCATCCCGCCAGGCTTGTGCTGCTTGCTCAATCATGGAGACAACTAGGGCGCGTTCGAGAATCATGTTGAAAGGGAGGGTCTTTCCAAGTTAAACAGATAAAACAGTTTGAAAAGTATACTTAAGTTATTAAACCTGAGTGACGTATCGTACGATTAATCTGTAAGTATCCTCATTTTAAGAATTAACTTTTGGGCCAACCTACATTGCTTATCTGAGCCAGCGCTTGTTCACGTCTTTAAAGCGTACAAATCTTGTTCAACTTAGAGAAAATCTCGTGCCTATTGAGAGACAGCGTTGGTCACTAGTGTCGCGGGGTACTTTATTTGCCATTAGTTTGTCGATGGGCGGTTGGGCTGTCGTCAGTTGGCAAAGCTATCGGCTTGAGAAGACGACCGTCCAAGCTTATCAACAAGCCGAAGTGGCGTCTGTTCAAAAGACCGCTCAAGCTGCCCAAAAATACATTGATCAAGAGCTAGCCCATCGCGGCACAAAAGATTTATCTGCAATTAAACACGAAGTCCACACCTATTTTGTAGAACCCATGGGTTTAGATCCGGTCGGTCACCCATGGATTTATGCCGTCGAAGATGCGACTGGCGGTAGTTCTGAAGATGGGGCTGACGAGTTTGCCCATGCAGGCAAAAGCATGGCAGCTATTTCATCCCGTCAACAATCTCATCCGCCCCATGAGATCATAGTCCAGTCGATCCGCTCGGGGCGAGCAGGTACGAGTCACCACAAATGCGACCCCCATCAAAAAGGGCATCAATTTGTCCCTTGGTGGGAACCCCTGACCCAAGATGCGAGTTACGAGGTTGCCGCCTGGGCACCTGTTGTCATACTGCCAGATACCTCCCATGAGCGAGTTTGGATGATTGGCGTCTCTGCCCATCTCACCGAGTTAATGCAATTGCACGGTGCCTACCGGCAAATTAATGCGGCCATTCTTACCATGGTTGCCATTACCTTCTCCACCGTTGGGATTTTGCTTAAGCAGCATTGGAGAGATTGGCATACCTATAGCGATTACCCACTTGATAAGCCAAAGGCTCTGCTGCTAGGGCAGGGCTGGCAGTCTCAGCCTAAGCAAAATCATCTGTCTCATCTGCCGCTGAAACCGCTGAGCGATTCCTTGGGTCAGGCTTCTATGGGTCAGGCTTCTATTGTTAAGGCTGTTAAGGCTCGGGATGCCGTTTGGGTGAGTTATTTGAGACAGGTGTGGTCCAAAATTGCCAAAGCGCCTCCAACGGCCTATGAAGTTGCCCTTGAGGAGTTGGTCTTTACAGACTTACTGACGGGGTTAGCCAATCGATATCAGCTGTATCAAGTGGGGGCAAAAGTTTTAGCCGATTGGAGTTATCAAAATGCCGGTATTGCTCTCCTGTGCATTGATCTCAATCAGTTTAAGGCCGTTAACGATGAGTTTGGCCACGATGCTGGAGATACCTTGCTCGTAGAAGTGGGGCATCGCCTGAAAAGTTGTCTGAGGGACGGTGACTTGTTGGCTCGCTTAGGGGGGGATGAGTTTGCCATCCTGCTGTGTCCTGCCGACACAGCCAGTGTGCATGCTGTTGCCAATCAAGTTGTACAAGCGTTAGAAAAGCCGTTTTATCTCAATTTGCAAAAAATCAAAATGGGGGGGAGTGTCGGCATTGCCCTGACCACAGAGTCTGGCTTATCGATCGCTCAGCTCCTTACTCAGGCAGACATTGCCTTATATCGGGCTAAAGCCAGTCCTGGCCCCTTTATTCTCTTTGACCGAACTATGCAGGCAGCTGTTGTGGCTCGGTCAGTCTTAGAGCGTGATTTGCACGAAGCTTTAGGCAATCAAGAGCTTTGTCTACATTATCAACCCATTGTTGATTTACACACCCAAACCACCGCTGGCTTTGAAGCGTTAGTCCGCTGGCAACATCCTCAACGCGGGCTATTGGCCCCCAAAGACTTTTTGAGGGTAGCAGATGATATGGGCTTGAGTATTTTGATTGATCGCTGGGTGTTAAATCAGGCTTGTCAACAACTCACCTATTGGCACCCTCGCCACCTCGACGGTCAAACCCCCGTAATCAGTGTCAATTTGACCGGCCGTCACTTTGCCCAGGCTGACTTGGTGAACTATGTTGAAAGGCTGCTATCGCAACATGACATCAATCCACAACAACTGACCTTAGAAATTACCGAGCACGTCATGATCTCTCAGCCAGAACAAGTCGTCGAGACCCTGCATCGGTTGAGGGAATTAGGGCTCCGAGTGAGTCTAGATGATTTTGGCACCGGTTATTCTTCGCTAAATTATCTAAACCAACTGCCCGTTGATTTCCTTAAAATTGATCGCTCGTTTGTGAGCAAATTAGAGGATAGCTCTTCAAATAACGGCCAAAATAATGCCATTATCAAAACGATTATCAGACTGGCCCAAGATCTTGAGATTAATACCGTTGCAGAGGGCATCGAAACTCGTTTACAACTCCACCGGATCAAAGCAATGAACTGTCAATATGGTCAGGGTGATTTCTTCTCAAAACCGCTGACCCGTGTGGCTGCGGATCAACTCCTGCATCATCAGGTGGATGATACAGAACCTCAGATGGATGCTGCTGATCAAAACTCCCCTGACCTGTCAACAGATTTAGGTCAGTGCTTCAACAAAACATCTTGATGTTAATAACCGTCCGACCCAGCGCCGCTCCTCCACCCAGCGCCGCTCCTCCACTTATTGCAAAACCTGAAACGCTACCCTTGACAGACTACCTGTCCAAATCTTTTACCATCCAGATGGCTTGAGATTGATATCCCAGTTTTTGATAAAGCGTCAGGGCAGCCTGATTGTGCTCAAAGACCTGTAGGCCGATTTGTTGATAGCCGTGTTGCTTAGCCCAGCATTGCCCATGATTCATCAGGGCGGTTCCCAGACCCCGCCGTCGATGGCTGGGAACGACGTAGACTAAAAAAATGTAAGCTTGCCGCTGACCGGTTGCTTGCTCAATGGCTGAGCCCATCCAAAGGCATCCGATGGGGTGGGGAGTGGCCCTGACAAACCCAACGCGAGGCATAGACTCGGCGTTGTCAGACTCTACCCACCAAAGCTGAGTCCGGTCAGAGAGAGTTTGACGAACCGTGTCAGCAAGATGCTCAAGTGCTGTCGCCCCTAATTCACGATAGGCACACTGCATACATTTCAAGAGTTGAGCATGATCTAAGTCTGACCCTTGTCGCAATTGATAACCTGGCATCAACCCTGTCATCAGGTGAGCAGCCTTTAAAGGATCAAGGTCGATAGCCCTGTTGGTAGCTCAGGGGTTTGGGCCGCTGTATCTGCTGGCAGGGTTGTGTGCATATCTTCGATTGGAGCAGGGGCCATCATGTCGCTTGGCAAGAAGATGCGAGCACTCACTGCCACCATGGCGACCAAAAACACCAGCAAAATTAGCAAGGGGGCGACGTATGAACGTAAAAAAGCCATCGATTTTGATTGTGAGTTTGAGATTAACTTTATATATCGTAATCTGAATCTTCCAGCCCTGGTCGTGGGATAGGCATGATCGGTTGTTTATCGAGGCGGCGTAGCCACCACCCACCCAGGACGGCAATTATCAGGGAGAGCCAGCCAGTGAGGGATTTCAAGAGTAAAAAGCCCCCCACCGCAAACATTGCGCCAAAGAGTAACAGCAGGGCAGCCCCAACACGCTGGGCATCGAGCCCCAGGTTTTGTAGAGGGCGCAGTTTAGTGCGCTGGCGCTGGCGTTGCCAGCCAGGTCCACCGGGGCGCACCTTCGTGTAAAAGCGATCAAGGGTTTCGTCTGATTCGGGGGGGGTTAGTAGCATGGTAATTACCCAAATCACAGTGGTGATGGCAGAGGTGACGAGCAATCGCTGGCCAAAGTCATCGATCTTGAGAAGGGGCACCACGCTGGTCAATAACCCAATCGCGAAACCTGCCACCATCGAGGCCAGCTCGGCGGCGGCGTTAATGCGCCACCAAAACCAGCGCAAAATCAGCACTAACCCTGGCCCTGTGCCAATGGCAATGACTAATCGAAAGACAGTGGTCACATCGGTGGCAAAAAAAGCAGCGGTGGCCCCTAGTACGGTAACCAATACTGAGGCTATTCGGCCCGCAGTGACCAGCTCTGCTTGGGTTGCCTCGGGTCTGATAAAGCGGCCATAGAGATCGTTGGTCAGGTAGGAGGCCCCCCAGTTAATTAAGGTAGAGACGGTACTCATGAAAGCGGCAATCAGCGATGCCACGACTATCCCCAGGAGGATGGGAGGTAAAAAGTCGAGCATCAGTTTGGGATAGCCCAGTTCCCGATCCGCCAGGTCTGGGTAGATAGCCACCGCCGCCAGGGACACCACGATCCACGGCCAGGTGCGAATTACATAGTGCAAAATGTTGAAAAACCAGGCTGATTTTTCGGCCTCAGATTCACTTTTGGTAGCGGCTAACCGCTGGATAAATTCGCCACCGCCGTCGCTGCGGCGAAAGGACCACCATTGCAAAAACACATAGGCCAGGAAGGTACTGGCTGGAATGCCTGCCAGTTCGCTCCAGTGCAACCCGCCTGCAAAGCTAATGGGGACAAAGCTGAGGATGTCTTGCTGAGAAGCCGCTTGGGCCTGGGTGAGCAGATTTTCCATGCCGCCTGTGGAGACGATGGCCGCGATCGCAACCACAATTGCCCCAAATAGCGCCAAAAAGAATTGAAAAAAGTCCGTAGCGACGACCCCCCAGAGCCCTGAAAACCCTGCGTAAACCAGCACCAACACACTGACCCCAATCACGCTCCACAGTTTGGTGCTATCCCCCGGCTCGATGCCTAAGCTTTGCCATAGCTCTAGCGCATCCACCGCCTTGACCATCGCCAACATGGCATAGCCAATGCCGATACAGTTGATTGGTACTGCAAACAAAAACGCCTTAACCCCCCGCAGTACCGCGGCCGTATTGCCGCCATAGCGCATTTCCGTCAGCTCGGCATCGGTGACAATCTCAGAGCGTCGCCACAGCCGAGCAAACACGTAAATCATGATCACGTGGGCCACCCCAAAGCTCCACCACTCCCAATTACCGGCAATGCCGCGATTGCCGACCACCCCGGCCACATAGAGTGGCGTATCAATGGAGAATGTGGTCGCCGCCATACTCGTGCCCGCCAGCCACCAGGGCAACGACCGACCCGACACAAAGAAGTCTACTAGGCTACCTGACGCTTTGCGCGAGAGATACACCCCCAGCGCCATCGTAAAAATCAGATAGGCCAGCACGATTAGCCAGTCGATTGTCTGCATAGCCGTTCCCTCGAATTCCCGTGAACGTTACACCCAGGGGTGAATGGATGTGAGACATCATCCCATAGTTGTGCTGCTGCAAATTAATGACCGTATTGCAAACAGCCCTAAATCAGTTCGCAGACGCCCTCGGGCCACAGCTACGGCCACGATACCGGGTAGCCATCGAAAAACGAGTCTACGCAGATGCCACTGATGATGTACTCATTGGCAGACCAGACGCCGCCGTTTTTCGCACGAGGTCAGAGACCCCTCAACCCAAACCAATCAGAGTAATTGCAGTTGCTGAACCGGTTACGGTAGAAGTGCCCATGCCGATAGAGATTTACGATCGCTATTTAGAAATTCGTGATGTCAGCAATGGGGAAGTGGTCACCACTGTCGGGTTGATTTCTCCCACAAACAAACGCCCTGGCAGAGGGCGGCGACAGTATGAAACCAAACGGCTCAAGATTTTGGGCAGCCAAACCCATCTGGTCGAAATCGATTTGCTCCGGGCGTTGCCACCCTTGCCGATGCGAGGCCATACCCTAACAGACTATCGAATTTTAGTGAGTCGAGCCGAACAGAGACCCAGTGCTGACCTATACGCCTTTAATTTAAACGAACCGATTCCACCGTTTCCCTTACCGCTCAAGCAAACCGATACCGAACCTGTGGTAGACCTGCAAACCCTCCTCAATCAGGTCTATGATCGCGCCAGTTACGATCTTGCGATTGACTATACCCAAAACCCAGAGCCACCGATCACATCAGCAGATCTAGACTGGCTCAATCATCGTTTAACCGAAAAAGGCTCACGCGTAAAATAAAGTTGCCAGCTCCAGGGCGATGAGGTGATCAAGATGACGGTGGGCAAGCTAAACAGACCTAAGTTTGAGACGTTTTAGTCGATATAGGGGCAACGCTTCTCTCTTTGCCAACTCGCATTACTCAACAGTTAGGACTGCCTGTTGATAGCGAAACCACTGTACAAACATCCGCTGGACCCCGAAAAGCCAGGCTGTTTCGAGAAGCTAACTTGGAGTTATGCGGACGGCAGAGTACGTTTGACTGTCTAGAATTAACTGAAATCGACATTCCCCTATTGGGCGTTTTGCCTATGGAAAGGCTTGGTCTAGAGCCCGATTTGCAAAATCAGCAATTGAGAGTATTACCCATTGAGGGGGACGAGACCTATATGTCTGCCCTTTGAAGAGCTTATTATGTCTGCCCTTTGAAGAGAAGGACGTGCAGCAGGCTAGTTTCTGGAGATCAATCCATGCTTTTAGTGGTGCAAAAAACTTTCTCAAATCTCACGTGATATAGCCAACATAGCGTTTTTCTATCTGGTGAGGTGCAGGCTTAAAGCTAAAAAGCCCGTCAGCTATGGGTTCTGATATACCTCACTTGAGCGGGAACTGCTATACATTCAAAATGAGGGCTTGAACCACTGCGGTGAAAGGAAGTCAGATCGTAGTTCAAAGTTAC